>JADLBE010000141.1 GCA_020847915.1 Saprospiraceae bacterium
TCAGGCATAGCGGCTGGCACGTCCTTAATTACCTACACAGTCACCAGTGCCTTCTGCAACAGCAGCAGCACCAATGTACTCGTCACTGTAAACAACACGCCCGTCGTTACTTGTCCTGCTTCCTTCGCCATTTGCAATAGCGCAGCTCCTTTTGCTCTTTCCGGAGGCTCACCCACAGGCGGCACGTACAGCGGTCCGGGCGTCAGCAACGGTATGTTTTCGCCGATCGCAGCCGGTGATGGCATGCATACCATAACCTACACTGTTACCCAGGCTGGTTGTTCAAACAGTTGCACATTTGCCATCCAAGTCAATGCATTGCCCAGTTGCATGATTTCTGCACCCTCAGATTCAGTATGTGCCAATTCAACAGGTAATGTATACAATGCACCGCCAGGCATGAGCGCTTACAGTTGGAGCATTTCGGGTAATGGAACAATTACCAGCGCAACCACCGGATCCTCGGTGACGGTTACGGCGGGCGGCAACTCTTCTTACAGCCTTATTGTTACGGTCACAAACAGCAACGGCTGTACATCAACGTGCAGCGGGTATGCGGCCATCAAAAACGCACCACCCTGTTTGGTCAGCGGCCCATCGTCGGTTGTATGCAATTCTACGGGCAACGTGTTCAGCGGCCCCGGCATTCCAAGTCTTCCCAATTACTACATCTACAATTGGAGTTTAAGCGGCAATGGAACGATTGTTGGCTCGAGTACAAGTCAAACGGTTTCGGTATCAGCCGGCGCTTCGGGTGGTTTTACGGTTCATCTCACGGTTCTGGACGACAATGGTACGGATTGCAGTACCTCCTGCTCCAAATCGGTGAGCATCCCGATTTGCGACACCGACAACGACGGCATTTTGGATGCCAACGACAACTGTCCGACGGTATTTAACCCAGACCAGCTAAATAGTGACAACGATGGTCTGGGTGATGCCTGCGACCCGGACGATGACAACGACGGCACACCCGACGCCAGCGATGGTTGTCCACTCGATCCGAATAAAACCGCCCAAGGTATTTGTGGTTGTGGCACGCCCGATACCGATTCGGATGATGACGGCACACCCGACTGCGAAGACGGCTGTCCCACCGACCCGGATAAAACAGAACCCGGCCTTTGTGGCTGCGGAAATCCGGAAGACAACGGCGATTCCGACGGCGACGGCTTTACCAACTGTATCGACCACTGTCCGACCGTACCAAGCAACAGAAACACCGACTCCGACTGTGACGGCAAAGGAAACGTGTGCGACGTTTGTCCGGGCGGCGACGACAATGTGGACAACAACAACGACGGTTTGCCTGACTGTAAATATCCGCCCACGTTTGCCCAAATTATCGCTGCCTGGAAATGTGGTCCGACGTTGAACAAAGTGCGCGTGTGCCACAATGGCACCGCAACACAATGTGTAACCTACGCCAACCTCGCAATGCACATCGGGCACGGCGATTACCTCGGTCCATGCGGCAATGCCTCCTGCAACGGCAACAGGGCGGAAGCACCGGTCAAAGGTAATGCGACCATTTATCCCAACCCGGCCACCAGCGAGGTTTGGATCGACTTGTCGGAATACGAAGGGTCGGCCTGTACGGTTCGTATATTCAACCTCAACGGCGCCGCAGTTTATACATCGCACAGCGAAGCTCACCAGGATATGGTTCGGGTGGATGTAAGCGCCCTGTCGTCGGGCATGTACTTTGTGTACATCCAGGAAGACGGACAGGCGCCTGAAGTATTAAAACTGACGGTTGTGAGCAATAATTAACATGGTTAGAGCCAATCTTTGAGTTACTTATTTGGAAATTTGCCATCCCAAATTTTCAAACCTAAAATAAGCGTGTTCGCCTACTCCAAAGTACTCCGAACGACCAAATGAGGTATCTGGATCCGACGATGGAACAAAGGCACCCGACCCCTGAAGCTTTGCTTTGGGGGTCATTTTTTTACTGTTGTTCCTCATTTACCAATATTGCACATGCAACCTGACCAACGCACCATGGGGGCAGGGAATAAACCCATTATTCCGTCGTCACGCCATCGAATTCTTCCTTTTTGCTTTCGGCTTCTTTTTTCGTGGCCCGCACGATCCCGTCCATGTGATGCGGCGGGGAATACAGGGTGTACATTTTTAGTTCCGAAGAAGGGTCTGTATTGATGACGTTGTGCCTGGCCCCGGCCGGAATGATGACGGCATCGCCATCTGTGACCGCATATTCATGCCCATCAATGGTACATTTGCCCTTGCCGCCCTCAAACCGGAAGAACTGGTCGTTATCGGGATGAACCTCCTCGCCAATCTCTTCCCCAGCCTTCAGGGTCATCAGCACCAGCTGCACGTGCTTGGCGGTGTATAATACTTTCCTGAAATTTTTGTTTTCCAGGGTGGCCTTTTCAATGTTGATTTTAAATCCTTTCATGGTCGTGGTTTTTAGGCAATTTAAAGTTATTTCGGGAGAGATGCCATAGATTGAATCTATTCAGAATGAATCAAGACATTCCATGCTGAATACCTCGGCATAAGAGCAGCAAGACAACGTGAATTTCACCTTTGCCATCGGCCAATCCTTGTCCACAATGCTGAACAGGGAATTGAACTCTACGCAGAACAAAATGTGTTAAAAAAGACTGGAAAACGAACGTGAAGCCCCGCTTTTATCCGTATTTTTGTTCGCAAAAGATCATTACATGGCGCTCCAGGACAAATATATTAACCCGTTTACTGATTTTGGTTTCAAAAAACTCTTCGGTTCCGAGCCGAACAAAGACCTTCTGATTGATTTTTTGAACCAGGTGTTGCCCGGAAAGCACAGGATCAAAGACTTGACATATGCACGTACAGAGCAACTCGGCAATTCGGAAACTGACCGTAAGGCAATTTTCGACCTATACTGCATCGGCGAAAACGGAGAGCGCTTCATTGTGGAAATGCAGAAAGCCAAGCAGAATTTTTTCAAAGACAGGAGCGTTTACTATTCCTCCTTCCCCATTCAGGAGCAGGCAAAAAAAGGCGACTGGAATTATCAGTTGGCTGCCGTTTACATGGTAGGTATTCTCGATTTTACGTTTTCAGAGGATGAGGTGGAACTGGAAGTCCGCCACGAGGTGCAATTGAAAGACCACAAGTGCCGGGTGTTTTATGACAAGTTGACATACATCTATCTGGAAATGCCAAACTTTAGCAAAGCAGAGGGCGACTTACAAAATAACTTCGACAAGTGGATGTATGTGCTGCAACAATTGCCATATCTTCAAAACCGGCCACTGGCATTACAGGATCGGGTATTTCAGAAACTGTTTGAGGCTGCTGAGATCGCCAAATTTACGCCCGACGAGAAAATAAAATATGAAGAGAGTTTAAAGTATTACCGTGATTTGAAAAATGTGGTAGATACTTCATTTGATGAGGGCAAAGCAGAGCGTAGTGTTGAAATTGCTCGTCAGATGAAATCTGAAGGAGAGCCAATTGAAAAAATCGTTCGGTTTACTGGTCTTTCCACTGAAGAAATAAAAAACTTGTAATAATATTCACCACTTTTGATGTACTTTCATTCATAGCCGACCATTCCGGTTAAGTCGAATATTAGACAACAACCCATACTTCCTCGATTCAATCACCTCCCTCAACTTCAACTTGGCCATCGGCCAATCCTTATCCACAATGCTGAAATACATCGAATCCCGGTGCGTCCCATTCGTGCGGATCAGGTCGTTGCGGAAGGTGCCTTCGTAAACGCCACCGATTTTTTGAATGGCTTTTTGTTAAGGGCGGATGTTGAGCACATTGGTATGCAATTGCACACGGCAACACTGCAGGGTTTCGAAGGCGTGGTAAAGCAGCAAGATGTGCTGCTTTTTTACCAACA
>JADLBE010000142.1 GCA_020847915.1 Saprospiraceae bacterium
ATGGGTTGGCAGGATTTCCGGAATGTGGTACAAATGCCCCGGGCCGTGCTGGTAGGATTGTTGTGCCAGTTCACCATCATGCCGTTGCTTGGTTTCACGTTGGCGAGCAGTTTCCGGTTTCCGCCGGAGATTGCGGCGGGTGTTGTTTTGGTGGGTTGTTCGCCGAGTGGTTTGGCATCCAATGTAATGGCCTACATCGCCAGGGCCAACGTCGCCTTGTCGATCACCATCACGACCTGTGCTACCCTGCTTTCCCCGTTTATGACACCTTTGCTCATGCGTCTGCTGGCCGGACAATTCGTGGAAATCAGTTTTTGGTCCATGATGTGGGACATCATCCAGATGGTTATTCTGCCGGTAGTGGCGGGCCTTGTAATCAACCACATGTTGGGCGAGCGTGGTGCAGCTTTCAAACGTATTTTGCCTGTTTTGAGCATGGCGGGCATCGCCGTCATCATTGTGGTGGTCACGGCCGCCGGTCACGCCTCCCTGATGAACGTGGGTGCACTTATGCTGCTGGCCGTCGTATTGCACAACGGTTTGGGTTTGTTGCTGGGGTATTGGATGGCCCGGTTGTTCAGGCTCGACGAGCAGAGTTGCAGGACGGTAAGCATCGAAGTGGGTTTGCAAAGTGTGGGCATTGCCACGGGCATCGCTTTAAAAATGGGCAAAATAGCGACCATGGGTTTGGCGGCGGTGTTGTTCGGTCCGTGGATGAATTTTACGGGTTCGATTTTGGCGAATTGGTGGAGCAAAAGGTCATGAACAGCATACCATGATGTTGTTCATCTGGGCAGAAAATTGGCCAAATCGTACAATTTACATGTAAATTTGTATAATATAGAGAAAAAAAGTGATTCGTTGTGCCAAAATGGAGTGTGATTTTTTTGGTGCAACCTCTGAATAGCGTGAAATTTGTCATTCCAAAACGCACGTATCCATGAGAACTAACCCCCTTTTTATACTGCCAACCAAAATCTTCATGAAAACTCCATTTTCAACCACGGCGGCAACCACCTTTTTGCTCCTGTTTTTCAACGTTTGCCTGTTTTCCCAACCCACGTGGGAATACTTCACCAGCAACCTCCGCCTGACCAATGTGGCTGCACGTGGCAACGACATCCTGACCAGTTCTTCCGATAGTTACGGCTTTTACCACCTCGATACTTTTGGTAACTCGACACACTACACCACCCAAAACAGCGACGTACCTTTCTTTGCCATCAAATGTGTCGGCATCGATGCCCAGGGCGGGTGGTGGGTGATACAATACAAACCCTTCGTCTATACCGACGGTGTGGCCCGTTTCGACGGCGCCACCTGGACCGAATGGAATTTAACCGATTTGGGCCTTTTGCCGCCCTACACTGCCATTCTCGGCATTGAAACCCTCGACGACGGACGCGTTTTTTTAAGTACCAACCATGGCGCAGCCGTATATGAAAACGGCTCCTGGTCCGTGGTTGACACCAGCAATTCAGGCCTGCCATCCAACGAAATACGCGACATCACTACCGACAATAACGGCAACACCTATTTTGCCACCGATGCCGGATTGGCCGTGTGGGATGGCAACCTTTGGACTGTTCACAATGCCACCAGCACAGGCATGAACTTCACGTTCAACGATTGCACAGGCGTAGCCGTTGAGCCCACAGGTACCCTTTGGGTAACTTCGAGCTTAAACCGGTTGATAAAATACGAAAACGGCGTTTGGACCTCATACACTGCTACGGCTTTGGGATTGCCCTCCTCAATCGGAATCCCCAAAGATGTGCTGTTCGACACACAGGGCCGTCAATGGGTCTCCTATTCAAAAGGAGTGGCCGTACGCGTGGATTCCGATTGGATGTATACCAGCGATACCATAATGGGTTGTATCGGCTCATTTAGTCCGACTTTGACATTTGCTTACAACCGGCTTGCCCAGGACGGCAGTGGCCGTGTCTGGTCAGTTTTGTGCGGCCTCAACAGGTTTGTCGGTCCTACCGAATGGGTGTCCGTGCCCCATACCGACATCGCTTTGCCAAACGGGCAAATATGGGACCTGACGCAGGATACCTCAGGCGTCATGTGGTTTGCGGGGCAAGGCGGCATTACCCGCAAAAACGGTGATGCCTGGGAATTGTTCAGCCCCGAAGACCTGGGCATCAGTGGCACCGATGTATACACAGCACACGGCGACGTAAACGGCAACATTTGGTTTAGCGGTGCAATGGGCGCCATTTTGCGCTTTGATGGCAGCAGCTGGACGGTATTCGATACATTATCTACAGTTTCCCCTGGTTTTAGTGCGGATTGTATCTCCTCAGGCCCCGATGGCACGGTGTGGTTTGCCCTTTCGTCACAGACTGCCAACAGCGCACGACTGGCACGTTACCAAAATGGCAATTGGACCTTTTTCAAAGTCAACGACACGCCTGTGCTGGCCAACAACCACCACATAACCTCCATTGTGGTGTACGAGGACGGCACGGCATGGTTTTTCTCCGACGTCCATCTGCTGCGCTACGATGGCACGGTCTGGACGTCTTTCGATCCCATGGACGCTGGATTGGACTACTCTCTGCTGCGGCGCATGGTACGCGGTCCCGACAATGCCTTGTGGATCGCCAGCAACGCAGGCGTTTTGCGTTTCGACGGCGCCACCTGGAGCACCATTACCGCAGAGAATTCAGATATCCCGACCAACAATATTCAGGCGATTGCCTTCGATGCCTTGGGCGGTATGTACCTGAGTGTTGAATACAACCCCAGTCTGGGCGTCCTGTCCAACGGCGTTTGGACAAGTTTAATTCCTACCGGTTTTGAAGAAAGTTATTACAGATTTCCCTGGCAGTTTTACACCGACCGCGACGATCGGCTTTGGTACTCCATTTATGAGAATGCCGGCATTATGATGTACGATCCGATGCTGGTCATCGCAGTGCCCGACGTACAAAAAGCAGCAACCGGACTGTACGTGTTTCCCAATCCGGCAACCGAAGCTGTGACGGTTGTCTGGAATAATTTTATTGGTGAAGGCGTCCGGGTACGGTTGCTTGATCCTACAGGAAAGGTGATTTTGGAAAATGCCACCATACAAGGATCGCAGCAGATGACCATAGCGTTGCCTGCGTCGTTGCCGACCGGCATTTATATGGTGGAGGTTACGGATGGTTTTGGACAGCGTGTTATTGGCCGTTTTGTAAGGATGTAGGGGTATCACCTTGGGTTGATTGGCTAATGCAAAACCTCAATATGAATAGCTCCCCAATTTCAACTCGGTAGTAACGTTCATTTTTGTAAATTTACAAGTCCAATTAAGTTTTGTCAACCTCTAAAACACCCATCTCCTCTACCCAATGAATGCCACATCAGCACCCTTAATAATCAGCATTGTTCTTTTCCTGCTTTCCCTTACCCAAAAGTGTTATTGCACCACCTCCAATTGCAGCGACTCCTTCATGGTGCTTTTGATTGGCTGGCTGGGCGCTTTTTCGGGTGGAGCTGCCATCACCTGGTTCGCCAATCCTGCCTTGCTGGTTTCCTGGCTCACGTTTAGCAAAAGCCCCAACACGTCCCTTATTGCCAGTGGTATTGCAGCACTTTTTGCCCTTGCGTTTCTAACGTTTTACCAGGTTACGGCCAATGAAAATGGACAAGCACAGCAAATCATCAGCTACAAGCCAGGTTATTGGCTTTGGGTGGCAAGTTCGGTGGTTATGCTTTCAGCCAATTTATACCGTTCCGTAAGCGTTATGAAAACAGTTAATCCAATTCAATAAAATGCGGCCTTGCACCTGATTCCATATGAATCATTTCATTCCAAAAGCCCAAACCGATGGTACAGGTCTTTTTATTTTACCTGGTTTCCATGTTCTCCATTAAAGAAACGCCTTGCGATTTGTTGGTCACCATCCCGAACATCAAAGGGAAGCAGGGCAACATTGTGATTGGCGTGTACAATGACCGGGAAAAATTCCCCAAAGTGGGCATGCAATACCGGGAGGTTCGGTTCCCGGCATCCACTGCCGGCTCAACGTTCCGGATTGAAGACCTTAACCCGGGTACGTATGCCCTGGGTATTTACCACGACACAAACACCGACGGTATTTGCAACACCAATTTTCTTGGGGTGCCAAGAGAGGGTTATGGTTTTTCCAACAACATAAAACCGGTGTTAAAAGCACCGTCTTTTGAGGAATGTAAAATCAAACTGACTGGTGATATGAAACTAACCGTGCAGTTGATTTATTAAAAAATTAAATATACTGTTAAAGGACAGGAGAAAATCGGATCAATAATCAAAAAACCAATGAAGCTTGAAATACTGCTCCATTACCGGATTTTTAATGCTTTGCGCTGTGTTGCTGCAGTCCCAAACGATTGATAAGGCGAAGTTGGACAACCTCTTTTTGAATTTGGAGCAAAAACAAAAAGGCATGCGTTGTATATCGATTTTTGAAGGCGGCAAGGAAATTTACCACTTTGCCATTGGATATGCCGATGTAAAAAGCAAAATCAAACCAACCATCAACACAAAATACAAACTGGGCTCGGTAACAAAAATGTTCACAGCCACCGTCATCATGCAATTGGTTGATGAAGGGAAGCTGCGTTTGAACAGCACGCTTTATGCCTTTTACCCCGAACTTCCCAATGCCCGGCAAATAACCGTTGAACAACTGTTGAAACACAACAGCGGTTTGACCGATAAAAAATTCCAGCAATGGCAACGGGATGGCAAGGATTTTAAACTTTCTAAAAAATCCGAATACGCCAATGTGAATTACGGATTGTTGTCTGTAATTGCGGAAAAAGTGGAAAAAAGTGATTTTGGAACTGTGTTGCGTTCCAGGATTTTTGAACCCTGCAACTTAAAAAACACGTTTTACGGCAACCTGCCGGATTCCGTTGGCGACCAGGCCAAATCTTATGTTTTTTCCAAAGGCTGGAAACTTGTAGAGCCCGGCAATTTGCTCGATGCTGCCGGCGCGGGTGCCATTGTTTCTACGCCGTCTGACGTCAATACCTTTCTTTTTTACCTTTTTTCTGGAAAAATCGTGTCTCCCAAAGCACTTGCACAAATGCAGGTAACGGTGGATGGTTACGGCAGCGGCATGATGAAAGTTTATTTTTACGAACACCAGGCCTACACCCATGCCGGTCAAATCGAAGGGTTTCAGGCACGAACTTTTTGGTTTCCGGAGAACTTTTTATCCGTCACGTATTGTTCCAACGGTGTTGTTGTTCCCATCGACGACTTGTTAAAAGAAGTTTTGTCCATTTGTTTTAAAAAGTAAAATGCATCGCCATGAACCTGGAAGACCTTGGATTCAACCACAAACTGGAGCAGTTCAGGACAGAAAACAACCTCGAAACTTTTGAGACGGGCCGCGTGATCGCCGAACACAAGGAGCGCTACATCGTAAAAACAACCAATGGGGAATTTGAAGCTGAAATTACGGGCAACCTGCGTTTTTGTGCAAAAAACCGCGAAGATTTTCCGGCTGTCGGCGATTGGGTAGCCATGACGACGTACGATGCAAACTTTGCCGTCATCCATAAAATTTACCCTCGGTTTTCAATTCTCAAAAGACAAGCCGTCGGACAATTCGGTGAAATTCAAATCATTGCAACCAACATCGATTGCGCCTTTTTGGTACAAGCCGTTGACCGCGATTTCAACATCAACAGACTGGAGCGTTACCTGACCATTTGCCACGCCTCCAAAGTAGATCCCGTCATCGTACTCACCAAAATTGATTTAATTTCGGAAAACCAACTTACCGAGATGGTGTCGCACATCAAAAACCGGATCCAAAATGTGCCGGTCGTCGTCCTGAGCAACGCAACAAAGGATGGATTGGACGTCTTGAAAAAAAACATGGAAAAAGGCAAAACCTACTGCATGCTTGGCTCATCCGGCGTAGGCAAATCCACGTTGCTGAACAACCTGTCCGGAAGGGACCTCATGCGCACGGACGCCATAAGTCAAAGCACAAACAAAGGCAGGCATGTTACCAGCCACCGGGAATTGATTGTGCTGGAAAACGGCGGGATTTTGGTCGACAATCCGGGGATGCGGGAAGTGGGTATCGCCGATACAGGAGGCGGCCTGGAAGTTACATTCGACACAATTGTCCAACTTGCCCAACACTGCAAATTTAAGGATTGTACACACACCTCGGAGATTGGTTGCGCTGTGCTTGAAGCTGTTCAAAACGGGACGATAGACGAGGCTTCCTACGAAAATTACCAAAAAATGGAACGTGAAAAGGCACATTTTGAAGCCTCCATTTTGGACAAACGAAAAAGGGACAAATCTTTCGGGAAAATGATGAAAAACTACAAAAAGGACATGAAAAACAACGATTCCTAAAACTCCGGATCCTTTTGCACCACCACCACTTCCCCGGTAACCGGATGTTTAAATTCAATCCGGTCGGCATGCAATAACAACCGCTCGCCTTTGTTGCCGTACAGTTCGTCGCCGAGGATGGGCGCATGCAAACCCAACGTATGGGCGGCATGTACACGCAACTGGTGGGTGCGGCCGGTTATGGGAAAAAAATGCACCCGGGTTGTGCCTTGCCCCCTTGCAATTACGGTCCATTCCGTTCGGGCATGTTTGCCGTAGGTATAACACACCATTTGCCGCGGCCTGTCGTCGAGGTCGACACGCAGGGGCAAGTCGATGGTCCCCGATGTGCCCTCCAAAACACCTTCCAATACCGCCACGTAGCGTTTTTTGATGGTACGCCCAATAAACTGGCTTTGTAAGGCTTTGTATACTTCTGCGGTTTTGGCCACCAGCATCAGTCCCGAAGTGCCCATGTCGAGACGGTGAACCACGAGTGGACCGGTGGCGTCCGGATACCGTTGTTTCATGCGAAAAAGCACGGAGTCCGTCACGTTTTTGCCCGGCACCGAAAGCAGGGACGCGGGTTTGTTCACCACAAGAAGGTGCTTGTCTTCGTAAACAATTTCAACATCGAGCGTATCTGTCTGACCTTCCAGCATGGGATTTTTATCCAGCGCCATACCTTCGAGCATGTGTCCCAAAATGGGTTCACATTTGCCGCGGCAAGCGGGGTAAAACTGGCCGTGTTTACGCACTTCGCCCACGGGTGATTCGCCCCACCAGAACTCGGCCATGGCGACGGGTTTGAGGTGGTGCAAAAATGCGTATTGCAAAAGTTTGGGCGCCGCACACTCACCTGCGCCCGAGGGGGGCGGAGCGACGGCGTTGCTTTGGAAAATATCGGCCAAACTTTTTTGCTGTCCTGCCTGGTTGAGAAAAAAATAATGATCAAAAATGTGCTGCTGTAGGGCCGACGATTTCTTTTTGCGGGTTTCCTTCAAAACTTGAATTTCCCCGACCAAGGGCTCCAATTGGGCCTGAAGTTCCTCCAATCGTTGTTTCCAGTACTTTTTCAGGTCGCGCAACACGTAATGGTCGCGTTTGCTTGCTTCGATCAATTCGGCATCCAGGATGGAAAAATCTTCCGCGGAAAGCAGTTTTTCCTGTTCTTCGCGCCGTAGTTTTCTTTGAAGTTTGCTGTTTTTTGCCCTTTGTTTTTCCGCTTCCAGTTGGCGCTCCGCTTTGGCGGTTTCCTTTTGATATTCGTCCAGGAGTTTCAGCAAAAAAGGCTGCTTTTCGAGGTTTTCGATTTGGCGGTTCATTTCGCTGAGCACATCCTCTTCCCTGCGGTAAAAGCCCCCTTCGTCCAACAGATCAAACACGGGTGGTACAAAGCCCGGATGGTGTGTTTTCCCGCCAATTTTGCCGGAAAAAGCCGCCAGGTAACCAAGTTCTTTTTGCTGGTTCATCACCACCAAAACCCCGAACATTTTTCCGTAAACTTCACCTGCCTGATCGGGTTCAATACCAAAATTGTGGCCCCAGGCGGTATGGCCGTCCAGGTATTGCCGGAGCTCCCTTGCTGCTTGCAGGCACAAAGGGTGCGGCGTGTAGTGGAAAGGAAATGTAAAACGCCCGGGCAGCGAAATGTCGTGCACGGGTACCTTAAAGCGTGTAAAGCATTCAGGCTGAACGGAGGTGTGTGGAATGGAATCGGTGGTGATCATTGTTGCTGCAAAAGTAGGGGAATTATGGGCAGTTGTTGTTTTTATACAACTCGACTGCTAAAAAGTGCGCCATTTTGAGTAAAACCATACCTTACAAACTGATGAATCCAATTTTTAGAATGCAGCTTTTTTCTGTCGCCTTAACAGCTTTGCTTTTGACTTCCGGGTTGACTTTGGCAAAAGCACAACAATCACTGCTTAACCAAACTTTTACACCCATGGAGCTGAAAGAGGACTGGCTGTCCCTGCGTTCCTGGATGGAAAACCACCATCCCAACCTGTATTTATATACTTCAAAAAGTGTCATCGATTCGGTGTTTGACGCCGTTGAGGGCTCCCTCACCCAGCCGATGACCGTGATCCAGTTTTACAACCGTATTTCGACGATTCAACCGTACGTCAAAGACGGTCACAACATCCTTTTGCCTTCCGAAAAATACCAGGCGTATTGCAACGACCATGCGCTGTATTTTCCACTCACCGTAGCCTGGCTCGAAGGCAACATGGTTGTCACCCAGAACCAGTCCGACGAACCCATCCTGATACCTGGCACGATCATACAGCGGTTGAACGGCCGGCCGACGGATTCCCTTTTTGACGACATGGTTGACCGACTGATGCGTGACGGCAACAACCTCAACTACCCGGAATATATGGTTCCTAACTATTTTCGGACCTTTTACGGTTTCTTTTTCGGTTTCCCGGAGATGCATGAGCTTACCGTAAAACTACCGGATGGTACGGTGCGCAATATGCGTCTCAAAGCCCTGCCTCTTGACACCATCAAGCACCGACGCAAAACGATCATTCCCAAACGTTATGACCGCTTGGATTATGACAAGGCCATATTTTGGAGCACAGAACCCAACAGCGAACTTGCGGTGCTGAACATAAGAACCTGGCACCCCGACCAGCTTAAGAAACAGTACAAACAATCTTTTAAAAAAGAGATCGACGACTGCATCGAAACTTTGAATGCACAAAAAACTGCTGCGCTCGTCATAGACCTGCGCGGAAACCAGGGCGGTGAAGCAGACTATGGCATTTACCTGGCCAAGCGGCTTTTAAATGAGCCATTTACCTATTTCGACGATGTAAAAAAGCTCAACAAACGTCAAGAATTGGTTGAAACCTCCCGGGGGCTAACCCGTACCTACAAACCCATCAAAAATAGGTACCGCGGAAAGGTTGTTTTGTTGGTAGACGGCGGCAGTTATTCCAACACCGCCATATTCGCTGCCCTTTTAAAAAAACACAAACGTGCCACCATAGCAGGTACAGAAACAGGCGGAAGCAGGGTGATCCTTGCTGGAGGCGGCGCTTATTTTAAATCTCCAAACACACAAGTCCAGGTGCTGAAAGCCACACACCGCATGATCATCAACAAACAGCAAGCAATAACCGGCAGTGGTGTACAACCAGACCTCGTTTTTAAACCTACGCCTGAACAAGTGATCAACAACAAAGACGTATTGTGGGAAGATGTTTTGTTGATGCTTATTGAAAAATAACCGAAATTCAGCTTTTTAAAAGCATCAATTCAATTTACAACCTACCC
>JADLBE010000143.1 GCA_020847915.1 Saprospiraceae bacterium
CGAGGGCGTTGCAACCGTTGCTGTCGCGCACTTCCACAAGGTATTTGAAAGAATTGGTTGGGAAATAGACACAGGTATCGCACAACATGGGCTCAAGCATGGCCGGCGACACCAGGGTGTTGAACACACGATCGGGGTAATTTACCACCCCGTCAAACCAAAGTTCGGTGGATTCACCGAGGTGGATGGTGTCGTCCGGGCCCAAATCCACCAGCAGCTCCGCCGGCTCGGTGATGACGAACGCCGTGTCCCAAACACATCCGTCGGCGCCCTCGATACGAAGGGTATGATCACCCGGAGTAAGGTAACTGAAGCGGTTGGTGGGTTGCATGCCGGAGCCGTCCAGACTGTACATAAACGGTGGCAAACTTCCCGCCAGGGAATCAATCCCCAGCTCACCGTTGCCGTCGCCGTAACACGTACAGTTTCGGACCCACATGGCAACATCCCTGGGCAATTCGGGCGGCAAAACCGTCACAGAATCGCGGTTGCTGCAACCTGTGGTTTCATCCAGTACATGAAGGTAATACACTCCGGTCTGGTTAACCCGCACGGTGCTTTGGGTCGAACCTGAAGTAATGTTGCCGGTGGTATCTGGCGTCCACAAAAATACACTTTGTGAACCCACCAAAACATCGGCTTTGATGGCCAGCGGTACGTCGGTACAGTTGAGCCTGGCCTCGTCGTCGAGTTGGATGACCGGCCAGGCGTCGGGGCCCAATATTTCAACATCAATCGAGGCCGTGCAGGCGGCATTTTGATTGCAGACGTTGGCTGCCTGCACGCATATTTCGCCACCCACATCACCTATGGTTACTTCCACCGACAGTCCTTCCGAAGCATTAAAAGTGGCCGGTGAAGGCAAACTGTCGAACAACGTGCCCGGCGGGCCGGTCCAGATGTACGCACCGGCGCCGTTTACAGGTTGTACACTATAGGTGCGTGTGGCGCCCGGACAAAGTGCCGTCGGACCGGTAATTGCGCCTACTACGCCCAACGGCGGCTCATACACCGCGGAAGGCGGATCAACGGTAACCGTAAAATCGCATTGGTCGCCGGCGTAGCCATCGATCAACAAAAAATAATTGGTGCCGGGTTGCATGGGAATGGATACAGATACGGGGATGCCGGCGCCGTTGGCCTCGCCTTTATCGCAATCGAGCGGACTGGCCATGCAATCCTGGTAAATGGCGATCTGAACCCCGTTGCCATCGGAACAATTGTTGGCTGTTACGATGAATGATGCGGCATTTTCACCGGCGATGAAACCCAGCCATTGAAAATTTTCTACCGTACCGCAATAGTCAGGCGCCACACCGGTGGGATAACCGGTGGTAGAACCGGAAAAGCCGTTGAAATTGCAGGAAATACAGGCCTGCTCGCAGGCAATGGCCGGCGCTGCTCCTCCGCCACAGGCTACGGGCATCTGGGCCCGAAGCGTTGGGAGGCATGTTAGCGTTATAAAAACGGAGGCAAGGATGAATCGCATGAAAATTCGGATTTTGAGCGATAAATGGTTGTTTTTTGGATTAAAAGAACGAACAAATGGAGCAAGGTCCGAAGTCTGTAGGGGCACCCCTTGCGGGTGCCCTTCGGTATGCCGTGCGCCATTCGCGGTTTGCCGGGCTCTATTCGTATGCCTGACATGCCGAAGATAATGGTTCCCGGCATCGTAGGGCACCCGCAAGGGGCGCCCCTACAGACTTCGGGCAAAGCGCTTTGACATTATGTTGCAAAATCACCGCACCACCGACAATTTCCCAACCTCCGCTACCCCACTCAACTTGTTCTCCAAACGCACAAAATACGTTCCGGGAGGCAAATGGCGCACTTCGATGTAATAGAGGTTGTTTCCAGGATGTACGCGCACAGCGGTATTGGAAACCAGGGCGCCGCCCAAACTGTGCAGGCTCAACCGTGCATCGTAACCCATAACACTTTGGAAAAACACTTCGCACCGTGTGGTGGCAGGATTTGGAGAAAGCCGCATGGCCCTTGGCTCGTTGTGCGGATCGAAGGTATTGACCGGTCCGAGGTAACAATCGGGCGAAACCACGGCCGCGCTGTCGATGAGAGGCAGTTTGACGTAGCCGTCGAACATGGTTTGTTCCATGACGTATTGTCCCGCCCCAAGCCAGTCCTGCAGCAGCGTGGTAAATACCTGCCGGTAATCGAACTGCATGCCCTGCAACTGGTTGTCGCCGCTTAGGTTTTGCAGGTCCACGTTGGTACCTTGTACGCCTGCACCGATGGCTTTTCCAAAAAGCAGCATGGGCGCCAGGGTGCCGTGGTCGGTACCTGCTGATCCGTTTTCCTTGGCACAGCGGCCAAATTCGGAAAAGGTACAGGCAACGATTTTATCGGCCAGTCCAAGCCCGTCGAGGTCGTCGTAAAAGTATTTTACGGCATCCGAAAGTTCACGCAACAAATCGGCGTGCCCACCCAAAGTTACGGTGCCTTCTGGCGGAACCTGCGATCCGTGGGTATCAAAACCACCCATGGAACACAGGTAAATTTTGGTTTTACAACCACCTTTCACCAGCCTGGCGATGGTTTTTAATTGGTTGGCCAGGGTTGTTTGCGGGTAACTGGTGAGGGCATTGCTGCCGGCGTTGAAAGCCTGGGTGATGTAGACGGAATATTCGTCTACGGCTTTTTCCACACCCATGATGTAGCGCAGTTCATCGCCGTATTCCGAATCGGGTACGTTTACGATCGGGGCGCCGCCGATGGTTTGCACCAGGGTGTAAAAACCTTCGGGATCCTGTCCGTAAAGGTTGAGTGAATTTTGGTGTTCGGTATCGGTGTGGAAACCAAGCGACGGGTTTGGGTCGCCGATTTGGATGCCGAGCGGGTATTCCATTTCAGGGATCGGCGAACCGACCACATTGGGAAACATGGCGTTTAATGCACGTCCCATCCAACCCGAGGATATGTTGAAGTTGTCGGGTGTGCCGTCGCCACCGGAAAGCCACAAATCGGTGCCTTTGAAGTGCGATTGGTTCAGGTTTTCGTAACCCACACCCTGCACCACGGCGGCGTACCCTTTGTCGTAAAGTGCTTTTACACCGGTCATCACAGGATGCAACCCTACGCGGTCGGCAGAAGGCAGGGAGTTGTCGAGCGGAATGAATTTTTCCGGTCCTGCATCGGGCACGGCGATCACCGGGCGCAGGTCGACATACGCATCGTATTGTGGAATGGGAATGATGGTGTTTACACCGTCGTTGCCGCCTTTGAGCTGGATGAGGATAAGAATCCGTTCTTCCACCTCTTCACAGTCGGCCAAAATGCGCGCCATGCGGCTGTTGGCAAACGGCGTCATGTCAAAGCCGTTGACGGCAAAAGAACCAACGCCGGCGGCCGGAAATAATTTGAGAAAATTTCTTCTTCTCATATCGTTCAGGATTTTCTTGATTGAAGGATTTACTTGATTGATGTACAGGAGTTTAAGGTTTGTATCCTTTGTATCCTGTTTTTCAAAAAACCTGGTATTCGGGGGCGTACATCACGGCATTGACCAGGCGGCCGAGCGGGATTTTGACTTCCGTATCGTCGCCGGTGTTCAGGTAATTTTGCCATTCGTACGACCAGTCGGCCGGGGGCAATCCATCGAGAAAAACCACGGTATGAAAATGTTCGAAACGGTCGGTATCGGGCGTTTCGGGAAACATGTATTGCAAAAACTCCGTCACAAGAATGAACGAGTCGTTGGGATCGGTGATGTCGCCGCTGTCGCGAAGCCACGCCGCCACATCGAGTTTGGTACCAATGCTTTCTCCCATCGACGAGCCCCAGGCGTAGGTGCCCGTGAGCAGCATTTGCGGCAGTTTGTAACGCGCGATGATGGTGGCGGAATTGAAAAATGAGCGGTTGAACGAGGGGTTTTGGTAATAACCCGGGTACCCGGCCACATCGGGCGGATAAAAGAGGTCCATACCTGCGCGCCCCACCATACGTTCGATCACACCGCCGTTGTAAAAGGTCATGTAGTGGTCGAGGTTGGCTGTTTGCGGATCCGGGATGGGTATGTTGAAAAAGCTCAGGGACTGAAGCGCCAGATCGAGCGGCGATTTGATGAACGCACCCACGTGTTCGTCGGTGGTGTCTGCATCGTCGAGGTCGAAAAAATGTTCGCTTTGCAGCAGTTGTTCAAGCACGGGTTTCATATCAAAACCAGATGTTATGAATGTTTGCGCAAGCGGACCGATGATGTCGTTTTCGGCTTCATCATCGATGGCACGTGTGATGAAAAAATGGTACAGGCGGCGGCAAAAATTGAGCGTTGTTGCATCCTGCGCAAACACCAGGTCGATGAGCGATTGCAATTCGGCAAACATGCCTGTTTCGTCGTTGCTCGGTGCCGAAACGGTAGCTCCTCCGAAACGGTTGGAAAAGGTTTTTACGCCGAAATCGTGGCTGGGCGGATAACCGCGACCTGCCGGTATACCCGTTTCGACATCCACATACTGGTGTCGTTTGGCGTGGTTGAAGCCGGTTAAAACGCGGGCTGCTTCCACAATGTCGTCCTCAGTGTACGTTGTGTAGTCTCCCGGACCGGCAGCGCCGCCCGGTAAAATGGTGTGCAGTTCAAAAAATTCGCGGGCGTAGTTTTCGTTGGGGTTGTTCACGAAATTCTGGTCGTTGTCGATGTAGGACAACATGCAGTTGTCGACCACCATTTTGGCGACCATTTTTTTAAAATTCCCGAAACGTCCCCAGCGCAAAAGCATGAGGTAGTCGTAAAATTCCATGCTGCTGCCGCTTTCATAATTAACGGCCAAATACTGATGCAGGAAAAAGGTCATTTTGTGACCCATACCTTCATCGTGCAACGCTTCGTTGACCCACCATGCCATAACGTAGCGGGTGAGCTCCTTGTCGTCGGCCGGCAGCGGCGCATCGGGTGGTTGGGGAGGATTGATCCAGGGGGCGGGATTGGAGGCGCCGTAGATGGGTTGTTCGAGCAGCAGGGCCCTGTCTGTAAACAGATCGGCGAGTGCTTCGGCGGCCGTGAGCGATGCAAACGCATCAACCCGGGCACGGGTGTACCGAAAACTCGTCCGTCGCAACAGGTGGGCTGCACGCCGATGACCCAAAGCGCCTTGAACGGGATTCAAAGAAGCCATGATCGGAGAATCGAATGGTTAAAAAATCGGTTGAGGCGCAGCTGTTGATGGGGAAAGGGTGGGATGTCACATAAGACAGGCGGACCACTGCGCGGCGTATTACGGATTAAGAGCTAAGCCCCAAAAGAATGTTCCTCTAACGCCCGATTTGAGGTTTTATTAAGATTTCATTTGTTAAATATTAACGAGTTCAATGTTGAAAATAAATTGTTGGAGCAGCAATATATTCATTTACATAACTTTAAATAATTAAATTTATTTAAATTATAATAATTTTTATAAAAAAATAATAAAATGTGGGTAGATAATCGCCAACAAATCCCCCTAAAAAACATGAATCACCCCGGAACAACCCGGGATGATTCATGACTTACGACTTCGGACTTCGGACTTACGACTTAACCATCCTCACCGTAGCGAAATTACTTCCTTCCTGCACCCGTACGATGTACGCTCCGGTTGTCAGGTGTTGAACAGGCAGTAAAAATGTTTGGCGGCCCGATTGTGTGCTCAGGCGTTGGTTGTACACCATGCGGCCAAAGGCATCAAACACTTCAATGGACGCATTGTCGGAACCCTGGAAGGTAGCGCTGAGTTGTGTTACGCTCGAAACAGGGTTTGGGGAAAGGCTGATTTCAAAAGTTGCATCCGGCCTGGCAGGTTCGAAGTTGTTCACGTAGGCTGGAACGGAGTCGTTGTCAATTTCCACCCAGGTAATGCCGTTGTCGGAAGCATCGTGGTTGTCGCCCCAAAGGTCGGTGCCTGGCAGGTTGTCCTGCTGGTAAAGCACCCAAATTTTATCACCCATGTGTCGTGGCACCGCTGGCCAAACCGATTCTACAAATGGAATAAAATCGATAAAGACATACGGATCGCTGATGATGTCGAAAGGTTCGCCCCAGTTTTCACCGCCATCTTCCGATTTCATAAGGTAGGTGTGGCGGTAGAACTGGTCTTTGTCGGAGCTGGATCCTGTCCGGTAAAGCTCATGCAATGCCGAGTAGGCGAGGTAAATGGTACCATCGTCGGCAATACCGGCGCTTGGGAAGCTGGATAGGCTGTTGAAGTACGGACCAATTTCGGTAATGCTCACAACCGCAAGGGCCGTGTCACCGTCATAATCGAGAGCGCCGGTAATCACACGAAGTTCATCGTTGAACGATTCTTTCCAATAAACCAAACCGTTGATGCCCGGGAAGTAAAAGGTACCTGCCGCGATGTCGTTATCGACATAATACATTCGGCCGAACCACAGGTGGCATTCGGCATTGTCGTCGATGAGCAAGCTGCCAAAACCATCTGACGAAAATACCGACAAGGAATCTGGCGCTTCAGGGTCGAAGGGGACATCGTCAACGGAATAGCTCTCTCCAGCCAGTCCTGCGTAATTTTCGAGGGCATCCGGAAAGTCGTTTACCGTAATAATATCCCAGGAATCGCCGTTGTCGACGGATTTGAACACCCTCAGGTCGTTCCAGTCGGGCAAAACGGCAACAGCGACAGCATCATCATTCGCGTCGATGGTGTAGGAATCGGCATTAACGATGGCGTATTTGGAGTTGTCGAGACCAGGGATGATGGAGGCTTGTTTGTCCCAGGTAAGACCGCCGTCGGAAGAGCGCCAGTACAGGACATGTCCGTCAACGCCCTCGTAAACCGTTCCGGTATTGGCTACGGGTGTGGTGATGGCGATGATGTGAACGAAGTTACCGTTTTGTCCACCAACGGCGATGCGGGGCCAAAGGCAACCGGCGCCGGGAGGCAGGGGCAGGCTGGTTTCCGTCCAGTTGGACGCGCCGGGGGCTTTGCGGCTAAATACCAGGCTGTAAGGCGTGGTTCCGGTGGCATGTGCAACGATGAGTTCGGTGCCGTCGTTGAGTCGGGCAACAGCCGGGAAGCCGGTGCGCACCGATTCTATCCGGGAGGTAACTTCAGGCCAGGCGCCGTTGTTGCGCACATTGTAACCTGTTCCGCGTTCGGGGTATACACCATTTAGATCGGTGCCAAAAATCCAGGTTGCAACAGGATTTCCGTCGTTGTCGGCATACAGGCGCGAGGGCATACATCCATACGATTGAGCATCGATACGTGTGAACCCGGCATATTCTTCGGGCGAGCGGTAGTTGACACCCGACTGGTACACCGGTACTACCTGTTCGGGCTCTGGCACAGCCGTTTCGTGCAGGATGGCATTTTTGTTGTAAGGCGCTTTTTCAAGCTTTGCCACCTTAGGAAATGGGTTTTGCAGCGTTGCCTGCGACCAACCCCAGGCTGGAAGGCAAACGGCCAAAAAAACAATGAGTTTACGTGTATGCATGGAAATTATGTTTGGATTTGTGTGATGTACAAAAAATTTTACCCGCAAAAAAAGGCAATAACCGGTAAAGAAGGTACGGTGGATTAAGGTTTTATGCAAATTAAATCAAACCATGTTGTAAAAAATTGACTGTATTGGACGAAAACCTATTGTCAATTTTGTGAAGCCACTATATTTGCGGCAGAACATTTCATGAAAATTAAAACCGACGTGTTATGAAAAAAATGCCTACACTCTTTTTTGCCCTCCTTTTAACCGGACTGTTTCACTCAGCTGCTTTTGCTCAGGGTGGTACTGAAAACGACAATTTCCTGTTGAAGATGAACACAGGCGCCGGAACGGTTACCTGGAACAAAGGTGCTTGCGGCTGGAACTACAGCCTTTTTGGCCCGGCTGTTACCGAGGACCTTTGCGCTCCGATCGTTTGGGCGTACGATGCGGCTCAGGACTCACAGGCTTGTGGTGTCATCACCCAGGATCTTACGGGTAAAATTGCGCTTGTACGCCGTGGCGTTTGCAACTTCAGTCTTAAAGTTTACCAGGCCCAACAGGCCGGTGCTGTGGCTGTAATTGTTGCCAACCACTTCACCAACGCAGCAGAGGACGGATGCTACATCATTGGTATGTCGGGCGGCGACTCGGCAACTGCCGTTGTTATTCCTTCCATCTTTGTTTGCCGCGATGTAGCCATCGCCCTCGACGAGGCCATCAAAGCCGGTCCGGTTGAAGCCTGCTTCTCGCTGCCCCGTTTGTACAATGCCTACACGGCGAACCATTACGCTACTCCCGTTGAACAGGTTGACTCGATGTTCAACATTGCTGTACGCTACGTAAACCGCTCGGGTTTCGACCAAACCAACGTGGTGATCAAAGCCGACATTATGGAGCCCGGAACCACCATCACCACCCTCGAAACACCCATCGATGTTGTTGCAGCGGATCTGGACACCCTCGTATTCCTTCCAGCCTACCTGCCCACTGCAGGGGTTGGCAAATACGATGTGGTTTTTTCCAACAACAAGTACACCGAGTCGAGCGATACTGTTATTGCTGCTTTTGAAGTTACAAACTATACGTTTGCATCCGATAACCTTACGATTGACCCTCTCGGCGTAGGTCCAAGCAACCAACAATTCATCGATGCCAACTTTTACATCCAAAGTGCAGCCATTTGTTTTACCAATGCAAACCCGGCAGTTGCAACGTATGTAACCTTTGGTCTTTCGAATGTTGACTCGGTATGGGTGCCTGAACCCGGCGCCAACGTGATCGGTATCACCATTTACAATGGCGATGCTGATGGCGACAACGTTATTGATCTTTCCACCAGTTTCGACGACCTTGCCGCAGGCCAGGTAGGTTTTGCAAGCTACGAGTTTACAGGCACCGAAGCTGTTGACAGCCTCATTAGCGTTCCTGTTACCGACTTCAACGGCAACCCGCTTGCTCTTGAGGCAAACGGCGTTTATTATGTATCGCTGTTTTACGACGGCAACCTCGCAGGAACAGGCCGCTGTGTTCGTTTCAGCAACTCGCTTGACGTTAACTACCTCAACTATCCTTCTACCCCACTTTTGCTCGGAACGTTCTTCAATGGCGGTTGGGCAGGCGCTAAAGTTATCCAACGCCTCGAACTTGAAGGTTTCGAAGGAGGGGTCAGTGTTAAACCTACCCTGCTCGACAATACCAAAATCAGCGTTTCGCCCAACCCGGCAGTTGATCAGGTTCGTGTAGACCTCAACCTTGAGCAGGATGGCCAGGGTGTAGCAGTTTCACTGCTCGACTTCACGGGCCAGTCGGTTCGCACACAGGTGGTTAAAAACTTCACCAACGGTTCACAAATCACCCTGAACACTTCCGACCTGCCTTCAGGTTCTTACGTAGTTTGGGTACGCACCGCCGAAGGCTCGACCATGAAAAAAATCATGATCTGCCACTAACGGAGTCAGCTGGTCGGCTAGTCGCTGGTCGGCTGGTCAAATGCAAGAGCCATTCCGGATTTCCGGAGTGGCTTTTGTTTTTTGCTGACTGCCGGCTAATCGACCAACAGGTCAACCAACCAACTGACCAACAGACAAAATTGGACGAATTCAGTAATTAACGTCCTTAATAGTTTGTAAGTAGGTCAATGCGGTTATCTTTGCACTTAGAACATTTCATGTGAAAATTAAACCGATCAATTTATGATTAAGAATCTTACTCTCTTTATGGGTTTGTTGTTGACGGGCATGCTGCAGTTTGCTGCCGTACAGTCTGCAAACGCCCAAGGTGGCACCGAAAACGACAACTTCCTTCTCCAGATGAACACTTCCACCGGAAGCCAAACCTGGGGTAAAGGCACTTGCGGCTGGAACTACAGCCTTTTTGGCGCCAGCGTTACGGAAGACCTCTGCGCTGAAATTGTTTGGGCGTATGATGGAACCGGCAACGACTCCCTGCTTTGTGACCCCGTTACGATGGATCTGACGGGCAAAATCGCCCTCATCCGCCGTGGTGTTTGTGGCTTCAGCCTCAAGGCTTACCGTGCTCAACAAGCCGGCGCCATCGCTGTTGTCATCATCAACCACTACGCCAACGCTGCTGAAGACGGTTGCTACGTAACCGGCATGTCGGGCCTCGACTCGGCTGCTGCCGTAGTTATTCCTGCCATCTTTGTTTGCCGCGACGTGGGTGAAGTACTCGACGCTGCCATCAAGGCCGGCACGACCGAAGCTTGCTTCTCGCTGCCACGTATGTACGAGCCTTACACGGCTTACCACTACGCCACACCGGCCGAACAGGTAGATTCGTTTACCAACATCGCCGTACGTTACGTTAACCGTTCGGGCTTCGACCAAACCAACGTTGTTGTTAAGGTTGACATCCGTGAGCCAGGAACCACCATCACGAGCCTTGTTATGCCCATTGATGTGGTTGCAGCCGATCAGGACACTCTTGTGATGATGCCAGGCTACCTTGCTACCGCAGGTATCGGTAAATACGATGCCGTTTTTTCGAACAACAAGTACACGGAACCTCGTGACACGGTTATCGGTTCGTTCGAAGTAACCGAATTCACCTATGCTACCGACAATCTGGTGATTGACCCACTGGGTGTAGGTCCTAGCAACCAACAGTTCATCGACGCCAACTTCTTCATCCAAAGCGGCGGTCTTTGCACCACAAACGACAATCCTGCAGTTGCTACTTATGTAACGTTCGGTCTTTCGAACGTTGACTCGGTTTGGGTTCCTGAACCCGGCGCCAACGTTATCGGTATCACCATCTACAATGCAGATGCTGACAGCGACGGTGTTTTTGACCTGAACACCAGCTGGGACGATCTCGCTGCAGGCCAGATCGGCTTTGGTAGCTACGAATTCACCGGCAACGAAGGCGTAGACAGCCTTTTCAGCGTTCCGGTTACCGACTTCAACGGCAACCCACTTAACCTGGATGCCAACGGCGCATACTACGTTTCGCTGTTTTACGACGGCAACCTCGCAGGCACTGGCCGCGCGGTTCGTTTCAGCAACACGACGGACGTAAACTACTTCGACTATGTTGGTCTGCTCTCCACGCCACTTTACCTCGGCTCGATGTTCAGCGGCTGGTCGGGTGCCATGGTTATCCAACGCCTCGAACTCGAAGGTTTCAACCCCGGCTCGAGCGTAAAACCAAACCTGCTTGCCGACGCTAAAATCAGCGTTTCGCCAAACCCTGCTGTTGATCAGGTTCGTGTTGACCTCAACCTGGATCAGGAAGGACAAAACGTAGCTGTATCGCTGCTCGACTTCACGGGCCAGTCGGTTCGCACTCAGGTGGTTAAAAACTTCACCAACGGTACACAAATCACCTTGAACGCTTCGGACCTGCCTTCAGGCTCGTACGTTGTTTGGGTGCGCACCGCCGAAGGTTCGACCATGAAGAAAATCATGATCTGCCACTAATTAGCAGTCAGCTGTCAGCAGTTAGCTGTCAGCAAAATAGACATGAGCCATTCCGGATTTCCGGGATGGCTCATTTTTTTTAGCGGGCAGCAGGCAGCGGGCAGCAAAAAAATGAGATTAGTGGGAATACCCATCGATCTCATTTTTATTACTGCCTACTGCCTGCTAACTGCTGCCCGCTAACTGCTATACCCCCGGCACCGAATCGATCAGGTTTTTTACGTACTCCGTACCCGGATTGTTGTAAATATCTTCGGGGTATCCGAGCGCTTCGGCTTTGCCTTTGTTCATGATGAGCAATCTGTCGCACATCTGCCGGATCACACTGAGATCGTGGGAAATAAACAGATAAGTAAGCCCGAATTGTTCGCGAAGGTCGAGCAGGAGGTTCAGCACGGTGGCTTGCACCGACACATCGAGCGCTGAAACCATTTCATCACAAATGAGCAGGCGTGGTTCCACGGCCAGTGCCCTGGCGATGCAAATGCGTTGGCGTTGCCCGCCGGAAAACTCGTGCGGGTAGCGGCGGAAATGGTCGGCCTGGAGTCCTACGGTTTCGAGCAACGAAACCACCTTGTCACGCCTTTTTTTGTTGTCACCATGCAACCCGTGCACCACCATAGGTTCCAAAATGGCTTCACCTATGCGCATGCGCGGATTCAGCGAGGCGTATGGATCCTGAAAAACAACCTGGATTTCACGCCTGAGCGGTCGGAAGGCATCACTGGAAAGCGCCAATACGTTGGATGATCCTTTGTAGGAGACACTACCGCTGTGGGCATCCGTCAGCCGCGCAATGGTTCGACCAAGTGTCGTTTTGCCACAGCCCGATTCACCTGCAATACCGAACGTTTCGCCTTCAAACACGTCAAAACTTACACCGTCCACAGCCTCAAGCCAGGTGCTCGTTTGGCCCAGCCAGTTCCTGGCTGATGGATACCGGACGTGTACATCCTCCACTTTCAACAGGGGTTTGCCTGTGTACAATTTTTCCCTGCGTGCCTTTACCTCCTTTTCTGCAACGGCAACCGGTTTGCTGTTGGGATCATTGAAAAAATCCTGCAGTGTTGGCAGCCGTTTGAACATGCCGTGTAATGACGGGCGGCAGGCCATCAGTCCGCGGGTATACGGGTGCTCCGGATTTTGCATAACATCCTTTACCGTGCCAGCCTCTACTACCCTCCCCTTGTACATCACAGCCACCCGATCGGCCACCTCCGAAATGACACCCAGATCGTGGCTGATGAACAGCATGGAAAGTCCATACTCCGCCCTGAGTTCCTTCAAAAGGTCAAGGATGGCTTTTTGAACCGTGACGTCCAGCGCAGTGGTGGGTTCGTCGGCGATGAGCAGGTCGGGGCGACACGACAATGCCATGGCAATCATGACCCTTTGCTTTTGTCCGCCGCTGATCTGGTGCGGATAGGCATCGAAAATACGTTCCGGATTGGGCAAACGCACCCTGTTGAACAAGGCCAGGGTTTCGATACGCGCTTGTGCTTTACCCATGCTTTGGTGTTGCAGGATGGCTTCGCAAACCTGGTCGCCACAGCGGAACACAGGGTTGAGCGACGTCATGGGTTCCTGAAAAACCATACCGATGCGTGCGCCCCGGTAGGTGCGCATGTCGTTTTGGGACAAGGCAAGCAGATCAACAGGCGTTTCTGACTCCTGGTTAAACCAATGGATTTGACCGGAATCGATGTTTGCTGCATCGGGCAACAGGCGCATGATGCTCAGGGCGGTGAGTGATTTGCCCGAACCCGACTCTCCTACGATGCCCAGGCACTCGCCACGGGCCAGACTGATCGACAGTTGGTCGATGGCCTGCACGGTCTGGCCGTCGTCGCTTTGGAAGCTAACGCCCAGCCGGTCGATGTGTAGGAGGGATTGCTGCATTAACTACGCATCTTGAGTATGCAGTGATCACCCTGCCATTCCATTTTTAATGCTTCGCCGCGTTGCAACCAGTTCACCAGGTTTTCGCCCAGCAAACCTGCACGCCAGCCTTTGAGCAAGTCCTGGTCGAATTCGTCGCTGCCAGACTTAAGTTTGTTGAAGTCGCCTTTGGGCAACAACAATGCAGCGCTGATTTCCTGTTCCAGGCACTGTTTTTTTACAAAATGGTACAGCAACTCCATGGTCCATTCGCGTTCCGGATCATCGGGCGCAGGACTAGGAAGTGCTTTCAGCCATTCCGTTTCAGCATCGGTGGGTTTGGTCGACCAAAGGTCGAGCCATTCCTGGGCATAACGTTTCCAAACATTTTCGGGAAGTGTACGGTTGGATCGGAAGGCGCCCGGGCCATCCTTGGTGGAACGCAAAACCGTACTGATGTGGCGGCTTTGCAAAACAGCCTCGCGCGGAATGTTGAGTTCTGCAGCCTTGCTGCGCCTCCAAAGGAACAAACGCATCAAAAATACTTTGTCCTTAAATCCGAGCTGGTGGATGTAATCGTTGGAAAGAATTTCTTTGTAGGGGTCTGTGGTGTAAAAAGCAGGATTTTCCCATTTGCGGTTTTCTTCCTGCGCCCACGCTTCACGGTTGCTCCTGCGCAATTTTGCAGTGAGTTTGTGGTGCAGCGCCGGCAGGTACTTAACATCCTCTACAGCATAATCGAGTGCTTTGGGGTCGAGCGGACGTTGCTCCCAGTCGGCAACGGTATGGCTTTTGGCCAGGGTCACGCTGAGTTCGCGTTCCACAATTTTGCCAAATCCTGCCGGATAATTGTAACCTACAAAACCCGCCGCAATTTGCGTATCAAAGGTGTTTTTAGGCACAAGACCATACAAAATGTTCAACAGACGGTAATCATTGTCACCGGCATGCGTAACTTTTAAAATTTCCGGCGCAGCCAAAAGTACCATCAATCCGTTGAGGTTCTTAACACGTAGCGTGTCGATCAGGTAAATGTTGTTTTCAGCAACCACCTGAATCAGGCACAATACGGGCACGTAAGTTTTTTCACCCACAAACTCGGTATCAAAGCCAAGCCAGGTCACCTCGCGCAGCCCTTCCATGATCTGATCGAACTGCTTTTGATCTTCTATAAAATGTACATGGTAGTTCATGCCCCAAAAGTACAAGGCCTGCACCGAATTTTATGTTTCCTTATTTGTGTAAACGATAGTTGCTGAAACATCGTTAATTTGCAATGTCGTTGCTCAAACACCTGAGCCATGACCTTCAAAGCATCCAGACCATGAAAAAAGTACTTATAGGCCTCGCCGTTACCTTCATTTTGATCATCGGCGCCCTTTTTGCCCTGCCTTATCTTTTCAAAGATGAAATTATTGCTCAAATAAAAACAGCCGCCAATGAAAACCTGACGGCTACCCTTGAGTTCAAAGATGTCGATATTTCTCTTTTCCGACATTTCCCACAACTCGCCGTAGGATTGGAAGGATTGGAAATCACCGGTCAGGGTCCATTCGACGGCGTTAAACTGGTTCAATGCGAACAACTCGACGTTTCCCTCGACCTTTGGGAAGCCATCTTCGGTGAAAACGTCGTGATTCAGGGTCTGTTTTTTGAAAAACCCGACATCCGTGTGTACGTCCTCCGCGACGGCACCGCAAACTACGACATCACCAAACCCGAACCTCCGGGAACGGTTGCCACCACGTCATCTTCCGACAGCAAAATCAAACTCGAACGTTACGCCATCAACGATGGCAAGGTGTTGTACGATGATCGGTCGCTCGACATGCGCGCCGAACTTTCCGGGCTCAACCACAGCGGCAGCGGCGAATTTACGTCCGACATCTTCGACCTGGTTATGGAAACCACCATTGATGCCTTGTCGGTCGACTATGGCGGCGTAGGTTACCTGAGCAAAGCCAAAACAGATTGGAAGTCCACGCTGAACATGGACTTGATCAAGTCGAAATACACGTTTAAGGAAAATGATCTGAAAATAAATGCGCTACAGGTGTTGCTCGACGGCTGGGTAGAAATGCCGAACGAAGACGACATTTTGATGGACCTGAAATTCAGTACGCCCACCAACACGTTTAAAAGCTTTTTGTCCATCATTCCAGGCGCGTACACCAAAGATTTTGACGGAGTTCAGGCCAACGGCACCATTCAGTTCGACGGATCAGCACGCGGCAAATACAACGAAACCACCTATCCGGCCTTTGCACTCAACCTGAAGGCAAACAACGCCGATTTCAAATACCCCAGCCTTCCCCTCGGTGTCAGCAACATCAACGTGGACATGAGTATCAAAAGCCCGTCACAGTCGCTCAACGCCATGACGGTCAATATTCCGAAATTCAGCCTGCGCATCGGTTCCAACCCGCTGGAAGGTTATTTCAACCTGAAAACACCTGTAAGCGACCCGACCGTAGATACCAAAATCAAAGGCACACTCAACCTTACCGAACTTTCGAAAGCTTTCCCCATGGAAGGTGTGCAGGAACTCAGCGGCATCATCAAAGCCGACGTCATGATGAAAGCCGCAATGAGCCAGATCGACCGCGGCGATTATGCCTCGGTTGACATGTCGGGCGATTTCGACATCACCAACATGAACTACAAGGCGGAAGCAACTCCCCCGGTGAAAATCATCCGCCTGAACGCGAGTTTGAGCCCCGAAAAAGTAGATATACGCACCTTTGACGCCCGACTGGGCCGCAGCGACCTGCGCGCATCGGGTAAAATCGACAACATCCTGGCGTATTTTTCCACCACCAAAACCATGAAAGGCGCTTTGAACTTCACCTCGTCCAACTTCGATGCCAACGAATGGATGACCGAACCACCTGCCGATGGCTCCAAAGTGCCCACTGATGCGCCTCCGGCCGCGGGTGAAAGCGAAGCCGTTTTCGACCGCTGGGATTTTGCTGTAGACGGCAAAATCAACCGTTTGGCGTATGAGGATTACAAGCTCACCGATGTGGCCATGAAAGGGCACTTTACGCCCAACAAAATGGACATCGAAAATTTCGGCTTAAAACTCGGCGCCAGCGACCTGAGCGGCAACGGACAAATCCTGAATGCATGGAATTACCTGTTCGACAACCAGACCGTATTGGGCGTCATCAACTTGTCGTCGAACTACTTCGACCTCAACCAGTTCATGACCGACGAGACCACAGCAACCACCAAAACAGCCGCTGCATCTGCTGAAAAACCAGTGGAGGAAATCATCCCCGTGCCTGAAAACATGGACATGACCATCAACGCCGATTTTAAAACCGTGCGGTACACCGACCTGACCATTAAAAACCTGGACGGACAGGTTAAAGTTAAAAACAGTGTGGCATCGCTCAGCGATTGTACGGCTGAAGTTATCGGCGGCCTCGTTGCCTGGAATGGCTCCTACGACACCCGCAACCTTGCCAAACCGGCTTTCAACATGGACCTTGCCCTGCAAAACATCGCTTTCAGGGAAGCATATACCAATTTCGCCACGGTTAAAAGTCTGGCGCCCATCGCCCAGCTCATCGATGGCAAATTCAACACGACCCTCTCCATGAGTGGCATTTTGGGCAAAGACATGATGCCCGATCTCACGACCCTTTCTGCGGCCGGTTTTATCGAAACACTCAATGCCATCATCCAGAATTTCAAGCCGCTCAACGACATCGGCACCAAACTGAACCTCGACTACCTTAAACAGCTCGAACTTAAAAACACGCGCAACTGGTTTGAAATCAAAAACGGTATGGTTACCGTCAAACCTTTCAACGTACAAATGCGCGACGTAGCCATGCAAATCAGTGGCTCCCACGGGTTGAACTCGGAAATGAACTACCAGTTTTTTACCAAAACGCCGCGCAAGGCACTCGGATCGGCTGCCAATTCCGGACTTGATTTCCTTGCCAAAGAGGCCGCCAAATACAAAGTCAACATCGCACAGGGCGAATTCATCAACGTTCGTTTTGATGTCACAGGAAACATGAAAAACCCGAAGGTAGCTTTCAAAGTACTTGGCAGCGACGGAGAAAGCACCATCCAGGAGCAAGCTACAGCCACCCTCGAACAAACAGCCCAAAAAGCCAAGGACTCGATTATGAACTTAGGCCAGGCCGAACTCGACAAAGCCAAAGGCAAAGCCCAGGCGGAGATCGATAAGTATACCGACAGCTTGAAACGCGAAGCCGACCGGCAGGCCAAAGCCGCCGCCGACAAAGCGGCTCAGCAGGTGAAAGACGAAGCCGGCAAAATCCTTGGTAAAGAACTTGGCGACAAAGTGGGCGATCAGGTGGGTGATGAAGTTGGCAAAAAAGCCGGCGAAGTAATCAACGACCCCAAGAACCAGAAGACGACGGATGAAGTCAAGAAAAAACTCGACGAGTGGGATCCCTTTAAAAAGAAAAAGAAAAATTGAACTACGCAGTCACGGTACCGTTTTGGAAAAAATGGCTTTCACACCTCTTCCCACTCACCCTGGAAAGCAGCGGTTCAGCACACAACCCCGAGTTGAGTGTGATGCTGGACCGCGGCAGGCTTCAGTTGCTGAGCGGCAATGCCATCTATTCATGGGACGACCTTTACCACAATTTCCTGCTCGCTTTTGAAGACGTAAACATCAGCGAACGTCCGGTTCAGGACGTGCTGGTGCTCGGACTGGGACTGGGCAGTGTGCCCTACATGCTTGAAAAGGTTTTTGGTCTGGAATGTCGCATCACTGCCGTTGAACTGGATGAAACCGTGGCCGAACTGGCCATGCGTTACAGCCTGCACCGCCTCGACAACCCGGTGGATGTGATTACCGCCGACGCCGGTATTTTTGTGGAAGTTTGTGAAGAGATGTTCGACCTTATCGTTGTTGATATTTTTGAGGACGATAAAACACCGGAGCAATTCGAGCACCCCGATTTTTTGGAAATGTGCCGCGACATGCTCCATCCGGGTGGCTTGCTGATGTACAATCGTTTGTACCGCGAAGGACCTGTTTCTGTACGTACCGACAGGTTTTACAACGATGTTTTTTTAAAATTTTTCCCTCAGGGAAAAGCGGTGGACACCAGGGGAAACTGGGTGCTTGTGGGGGAAAGGTTGATTGACAAATGACGATTGTTGAAATTTGATTTTTGATTTTAAAAACATCACGTGCTTCAAATCAAAAGAACAAGCTCTGAAGATTTTGATTTTCAATTTCTTGTCAAAAAACTTGATGCTTACCTGGCATTTGTGGATGGTGACGACCATGCGTATTACCACCAGTTCAACAAAACAGATTCCCTTCAGTACGTGCTTGTAGCTTATTGGGACGGCGAGGCTGTAGGTTGCGGCGCCATCAGGCCTTACGACGATACTTCCATGGAGGTCAAACGAATGTACGTGCAGCCCGAACAGAGAGGTAAAGGTTTTGCAAAAGCCGTTTTAACGGAACTTGAAAACTGGGCGGCTGAGCTGAACTACGATTTTTGCATCCTGGAAACTGGAAAAAAACAGTCGGAAGCCATGCAGCTTTATGCCAAAAGCGGCTACAAAGTGATTGAAAATTACGGGCAGTATAAAGGCGTGGAAAACAGTGTTTGTTTTAAAAAAGCCGTTAGCCGTTAGCCGTTAGCCGTTAGCCGTTAGCCGTTAGCCGTTAGCCGTTAGCCGTTAGCCGTTAGCCGTTAGCCGTTAGCCGTTAGCCGTTAGCCGTTAGCCGTTAGCCGTTAGCCG
>JADLBE010000144.1 GCA_020847915.1 Saprospiraceae bacterium
CGTGTGTATGGCCTTCGTGGCGACCGCCGTCGATTTGGCAAGTGTGGTCGAACACATGGATCACTTCGCCGTTGAGGGCGTCGATGAAATACACGGCGCGTTTCAGCAGGTTGAAATGGCCTTCAACAACCCATACGAGACGTTCCTCGCGGGTGTTGCGGCCATGATGGTAAACCTGCAGACTGCCGGTAACAGGTGTGCCGCCACCGATCCAGGACAGTTCCTGTGCAGACCAGTTGTTTTTCACTTTGTCGGTGCCAAAATGTTGTTTGGCAGCTTCCACGGCCTGTGCGGCGCTGATGCTTGGCGTCAGGGCGCTCAGTTGGGGCGTGGGGAAGTAGCGGCCGTTGAGCATGTCGAACGAACCGCGGTTGCGGTGGGCGATGACTTCGGCGCCGTACACAGGGATGCCCTGGTACACCTGGAGCAGGCGTACGTGTGAGGAGCCCTTTTCGTCGGTTTGTACCGATTTCACCACAAATTCAGCGGCAGGTTGTACGATGCCGTCCGGTTGCAAACTGGCGAGGTAATCAAGCGCGATCACTTCGTTGCTGCGCGCATCATCGGCCGTGCCGGAAGCATCCGTTTTACCCATAAAAGCGATGGGAAGGCCTGATTTGCGGTCGCGGGTGATTTGTACGTCCGGTCCGTTCAGTTTTACGGGTGCAAAAGCCGGCAAAACACGCGGTTGTGCGGCCTGAAACCCAAAGGAAAGATCGGCAGGAGGCACTGCGATGGCCTCCGGCCTGCCAAGACGGGTTACGGATTCATCGTAGGGAATACCTGGTTTGGGTGGGTTTTTTTTCGCGTTTTGGGCAAAACTGAAACTTGCTACACCAAGTAGCAACAGAAGTGGGAGGATTTTTTTCATTTTACTTTTTTTGTGCGGTTTACATGTGCAGGATTAAAAATGCCTTTTTGCCGAAGGCAAAATGAAGACATCCCGCTTGTTTTGAATTGTGGCACAAGATAAGACCTTACACAGCATGTTCTGGTGTTTTAGGGTGGAAAAGTGCGTATTGGTTACAACCTTCCAAGGAAATGCAGGCCCCCATGAAGTTTGGATGATATGAATAATACTAAAATTTAACAGTTCTTTTTTTGACATTTCAATGAAGTTATATATACTTGCCTCGGCAGATAGTTACACTAAAGGCCAACTTTTTTCAAAAATTTATCTTAACTAATTATTTATAACTCCATCAGAAATCCTGGTTCTATCCAATGGATAGAGCCAGGGTTCTCTTGTGTTATAATTCATAACTCATGAAGCAGGCAATCCTTTTTATATTTTTTTGTCAAATCCCAGTTTTGGGTTATACCCAGCTTTACGATAAAAATTTTATTGATGTCAGTTGGGGCTTTGCCGCTGACTTGCCGGATCCTAACCCTGGATACATGTTGACTTTTGAACAACCAAATGTGCTAATTAAATACATTGAAACCAATGATCCGTTTTTTAATAAAGTAACCGTATTGACAATTTCAGACAAAAATGGGAAACCACTTTTTTACAGCAATGGCCAAAAAGTTATACGGCTAAACGGTGAGTTAATGCCAAACGGTGATAGTATTAGCTACACATCTTACGCTTATCAAACCGAACATGGCATGAGTATTCCATACGGAATGTTTGCACTTCCCAACCCTTCCAGCGAACAATCCTTTTTTTTAATCCATTCAACTACTGATGTTGTTAACGGCAGCCTCCAATGGCCGGAAATTCAATTTTCGAAGGTGGTAGAGGCCGATTCGGATTCCACCGGGAGGGTAGCCTACAAAAACCTACCCCTGTTTCAAGCTGATTACGCAATTTTCGCCAATGCCATTAAACATGCCAACGGACGGGATTGGTGGATCATAGGCGCCGATTTTAATGGCAAACGTTTTCACCGTGCGTTGGTTAAACCGGATACTGTGGAAGTGTTGAGTACCCAGGTGTACGATGCAAACGTGCCTGTTGATTCCTTTTTCAATCTGCATGGTACAGTTTTTTCCCCTGATGGCTCTGAGTTGTTGGTACACGACAGTAAAGGAATACGCAGGTATGATTTTGACCGTTGCACCGGAATGTTGAGCAATGAAAGCCTAATCACCTTTCCTGGAGTTACACCAACCGCAGGTAGCGTTTCTTATTCGCCTAACAGACGGTTTTTGTATTATTCGCAATGGTGGGGACGTAATTTGTACCAATTGGATTTGGAGAACCTAACCGATCCCGTTTCGCCGGACACGCTTGCGATTTGGGACGGATTGTACGATCCCGCCCCCCCTATTGAGGTAAGTTACGGTCGAACGTATTGGGCGCCGGACGGGAAAATTTACTTGTTGACCACTACCACTTATGCCCATTACATCGCCCGGCCAAATTTCAAAGGGCAGGCCTGCCGGTTTTTTGATCAAAGCATCAGGTTGCCAGCTTTCGGAGCTGTTGCGAAGCCGTATTACCCCAACTACCGCCTCGGCCCCATCGACGGCAGTACCTGCGATACTCTTGGCATCAACAACGAACCCTTGGCTGATTTCAGTTGGTTGTCGGACAGCCTCAGCCTCACCGTTGATTTTACTGACAATTCGTTTTACGAACCGGCACTGTGGTCGTGGGATTTCGGCGACGGTCAGGGGGTAAGTCAGGATACCAATCCTACGTACACATTTCCATCGCCCGGGGTATACACCGTTTGCTTGACCGTAAGTAATGCCAATGCTTCCGATGAACAGTGTTATGAGGTTACTGTGGGGACGGTTTCTGCTCAAAACCCTGCATCCCCTGGGCATATGGCAAGGGTTGACGTATTTCCAAATCCTGCCTCAAGCGCCTTTTATGTAAAGTATTCCTCGAGTTATGGCAGCAATCAGCCTGCCGACTTTCGGCTTTTTAACACAACCGGACAATGCGTTCTTGAGCGAACTGTGACAGGCCGGGGAGAAATTGATCTCATTCGCTCCGAAACATTGCCGGGCGGTGTGTATTACTGGACGGTGCAGGATGGCGTAGAAACAGTCAGTGGCAAAATAGTCCTAAAATAGGAATCAGAATCTCTCAGAGCATGTTTGGAGTTTGGTTTTGAGGCGCGTCCGAAATCCAGACATGCTCTCTTAACTTTTAAACGAACTTTTCAGCCCACGCCAGTCCACCAGCCGCAAAACCA
>JADLBE010000145.1 GCA_020847915.1 Saprospiraceae bacterium
CTGCCCGTTATGTTGAGCAACTCTACCGACGGGTGCAGTTGTACGGACGTTTGAAATCCCAGCCAGGTTGTGGCTTCAGCAGCGTACACGGTCACTACAGCGGTTTCGCCGGCAAGCAGGTTTCTGTTGGTAGCGGTGACTGGAAAATCCGGTCCGACGGTCGGTGGTTCGGAACAGTCCACGTCGCCGGTTTGGATGGCGAAAAAACGGAGGTTGGCGTCCACAATTTCAGGCAAGTCAAACGTATCCGGGATGCCTCCGGAAAGTGGATCACCAGGTGGGAATAAAAAATCGTCGGGGAGGTACTGGCGGCGTTGTTGTCCAGGCAAGGTATCCATTGCGCCTGTGAGCAGGGCATGCAAAGCCTCTACATCGTCGTCCGTTATTTCCCGATCATTGTCAGCATCGGCAGCTACAAATTGGTGAGGCTCTGTAAAAGCCTGGTTGCCCTGGACGTGGCGAAGAATACGGATTAGGTCGTACGTTGATAGACCGTTAAGTTCGGTGTTGCTGTCTTGAAAAACGACCCGAAAATCGTAGGTATTGTCGTTTAACGGAAGTACAGCAAAGCCAAAGGTATCTGATGGAAATGCTTGTTGAAAGGTCGGAGGAATAATGGGTATGGCAGTGCTGAGGGTGTCGCCCAAAACCTCAGCGCCATAGGGATGTACCGCTCCGCCTTCACACCATTTTTCGGTACGCACATGCACACGGTTGCCGAAAAAATCGCAGTGTTGAATGCCAAGATCAATGATAAGGGTTGTGGAACAAACGGCCGTATTGCCGTAAACATCTCTTGCCCAAAGTTCCAAAGTGTGGTAGGCCACTTCATAACAACTGAACGTTACCGTCGTGGCAGGATTCCCGTAAGCGCTGAAGGGGAATCCTGTTCCGGTTCCTGCCCTTCTGATGCCCAACTCCAAAGCTGTTCCAGAGGCATGGTTGTCGTACAGGGTATCCAAAAAAACCGAGGCATGAAACACCTGGTCGGTAAAGGGCGGAGGCGGAATGAATATAAACAGTGGTCCGCACTCGATCGTTGGCGCCAACCCATCCCTTATTTCCATCGTTTTTTCAAACGATTCCACACCGTACATCCACACGATTCTGTGTTTGCCGTAAGGCAATTGAACGTTGAATTGGGGAGCGCCTGGGTTATCGTCTTCCGTCCAGATTACTTTTGCGCGCAACGTATCACCACTGCGAACAGTATCTAAAACAAAGCGGAAATAGGCGTAAAAAGGCTGTTGTCGCTGATCGAACTGCACGGTGTCGCCGTTCATCAAAACATAACCGGGAGGCAGGGGATTGTCGCTGTCGACCACTGTTTCGGTCGCACCGTCGCCGTCGAGATCGAGCCAAAGTTGGAAACGCAACGGCAGTGGCGTTTGGCAGGTATCCACAAAGGTTATGTTGGTGCCGACAAACGCTTCGGCCAGGTCGTTGCTGCCTGTAAGGGGATCGAACAGCGGTGCGCCGTTCCAAAGCTCAGGATCGTTGGTGGACAGGTCGTCTACCGTGGATTGTTGGCCGCCAAACCACGTTACACATTGTGCTTGCAGGCCTGCGGCAAATAAAAAAAACAGGAAAAAGGCAGGTAATTTTAGAGTCATGGGATTTTATTTCGGGGATTACATATTGCAGGAAAAACGGCTCCTGACGAAAATTTTATGCAAGTTAAATCTTTTGCATGTTAAATACCAGCAGCGAGCGCCGTTTGGGCGACAGTTGGGCGTGAATTACCCTTTAATGTGTAGGGCACTTTAAACTTTAAACTTTAAACTTTAAACTTTAAACTAAATTTTTACCCATTGCCCGGTCCAGATTCCATCGGCAGATTGGATGCGCCACGAATACAACCCGGGAGCAAGGGAAGGATCGTGCGGCATGGTGAGCCAGTGTGCGCCCGCACTTAGGGTTTCATTTTGCTGGTAGCGTATTTGTCCACGGGCATCCACCAGTTGTAGCTGCACCTTGCCCGGTTGGTTTAGCCGCAGGGGCCATTGTGCGCCGCCTGCGCCCGGATTGGGTTGTGGTTTTACCGAAAGGTCTTTGTACGCTTCACCGAAGGTCAGTTCAAGGTCTTGCAGGTCGCCGTTTGCCGCATAGGTTTCCGGATTCAGGCGTTGCACATCCAGCTGTACCGCTTCGGACAGGTTTGTTGCCTTGCGGGCGCGCAGGTGCACTGTGAAGGCAGGCGCGTCGGGCAAAAGGGCGTGCGGAAGTGGCACGGACCAACTGATGGCCAAACGGCCGTCCCCATTTTGTGCCCAGCAAGTGCCATCAAAATCGGGCAAATTGGGTGCTGAGAGGCCCGTTATTTCGAACAATTCGGGGTTGAAGTCCAGTGCGAGTTGCAAACCAAGTCGGTCACCTGGTGCGTCCAGGTAAAACGGCACGTCCAAAAATTGTCCGGCATCGGCAGACAGATTGGGAACCACAAGCCTGGCTTTGCTGCGGGGTGTGGCATCCGCCGACAATGAGTTGATGAGCGCCGAACCATTGACGTCGCCCAACTTGATGCCCAGGAAGTTGAAATCCGGATAAATGGTTGGAGGAAAGTTGAAGGCGACGCTGTTCACGCAGGGCAAGGGAAGCGGCAGCGGCGGCAAAACACAATCGGCCGAAATAAACCGCCAGGTCACGTTTTGCGGCAACGTATCCACCAACCCGAGGATGAGCTTTCGAATTTGCGCGATGTCGAAAGTAGTCACGGTATTGCTGTAATTGATGTCGGCAGCAACGTATTGCCAGGGATTTGAAAACAATTCGACGTCGAGGATGTGTTTGGAAATCAACACGAGATCAAACGTGGACACACCGTTGAGCGGGGTGTCGGACTTGTAAGGTTTCACCAAAACATACGTAGCACCGGCTGGTATCGTGGACAGGTTGACTTCCGCGCAACCGCCGTCGAGCGGCTGCAGGGTGGACGAGTACAGTGGCATGGAATCACCTGCAGTTATCTCAAAAACGATGCTTTCCAGGGTATCCATGGTACCAAATGCTGCGCGCGCACAGGCATTGGGCAGTACAAAACAGTAGCCTGAGGTGTCGGTGACGGTGACGGTGGTTTGACAAAAACCGGCATTGCCATGCAAATCCTGAACCCACATTTCTACGATGTGTGAGCCCGTATCGGAACAGGCAAATGGAAGTTTAACAATGGAAATCCCGAAACTGTCGAGTGGGTAGCCCGATCCACCCGTTCCGGCCCTGCGCATGCTGTACGAAAGCTCATCGTCGGGACTGATGTTGTCCATGCCGTAATCGCGCACCAGGCTCAGCGGAAGTTCGGCGATTTGATCGTATTGAATGTTTATGGTGGAAGGAGGAAGGCAATAGGCCTCCGGTTCGAGGCAATCGCGTACTCTGAAATTGTATTCACAGGTCTTGGTGACGCCGCCCGAAACCACTTTCCAAACGATGTGGTGCCTGCCTTCCGGAAGGCGTGCCTGTGCGTACTGGAATGGACTTGTCAGCGTATTCCAGCGCAACACGGCGACATAGCTGTTGCCGATGGCCTCCACTTCAAGTGCAAAGTTGTAACGCATGGAATCGGGGAGGTTGCGGCTGTCGAACGTCATGGTGTCACCTTCGAGGTATCCCGGACTGAAGGCGTTGCCGTACAGCATTTTTCCCGGAGGAAAATCCATGTTGGAGGAGATGACTGTTTCGTTCAGGTTGTCCTGCTCAAGATCAAAAAACACGGTGTACGAAACCTCGGGCATGCCGCCGCAGGTGTCTCCAAACATGATGCTCAGGTTCGCCGCTGATTCGTAAATATCAGATGACAACAACACCGGACTCCAGGTGAAGGGGTCATCGTGCCAAAGCATGGAGTCGTTGGTGGAATAATCACAGATGGTAAGCTGGGCAGCCGGACACGACTGAATGACGGGACATTGGCCAACCATTTCAGAGGATGACACAACCGCCAAAAGCCAACCCATTAAAAGGATGCGTAGGAGTGGGTTCATGGACGTCGGTTTGGTTTTTTTGCAGCAGTACTGCATATGGCATCTTACAACGCCATGAAAATCAAAGGATTAAAAACTTTTTTTTCAAAAAAAATTTTGATAAAAAAAGCTGCGCAGCAAAACAAAATTGAAAAACTGCGCGATGTTGTTCAGACATCCGAAATATACAGACAGCGCGTGGATTTCAGCGCATTTTGTTAATCTTTTACGAGAATACGGCAAAAGTGTTACTGCCGAATCAGTTTAACGTCCATTTTGTTTTTTCCGTTAACATCCATGACCTGCACCCAATAAACGCCGGCCGGCCAGGCCCCGGAAGGCAACCTGAAAACGTCGCTGGTGTAATTCGACCATTGGGCAGATTCCAAAACACACCTGCCGGTGGCGTCGAGTACCCGCACCAACAGGTCACCGTCCAATGGCCCACGCAGGGATAACCAGGCATCTCCAGCGGTTGGGTTGGGCGCCATCAACAATCTTTCCGGTACTGCGGACGGTCCCTCAGTGCCGCTCGTTCCGGTTGCAATGCCGCTTACCACCGTCGTACAACCGTTGGCATCTGTCACCACGGCAGAATAGGAGCCCGGGGCCAAACCCACAGCCGTTAATCCTGTTTGGTTGCCTGTGGCAGCATCCCACAAAGCCTCGTAGGGCGCCGTGCCGCCGGTAGGTAAAAGGGATATCGTCCAGCCCGTGGTGAGCGAGTCCGATTGCCAGCCTGCCTGTAAGGCTTCGTTGGGTTCGTTGAGCAGCAGGTTGTGGGTAGAAGCGCAACCCAGGGCATCTACGATGGTTAACCCGTAATCGCCTGCGGGCAGGTTGCTTTGTGCCGGTGTGATGGCGCCGTTGCTCCAGGCATACAGGTATGGCTCGATGCCATTGACCGCCAGTACTTCAAGGACGCCGGTTGAATCGCCAAAACAAGCAACATCCTCCTGTTGCAACACTTGCAACTGCAAAGGGCCAGACAAAGCCGCGATGCCGAAAATTGGCGACAACAACTGACAACCTGCCTGGTCGGTTACGGTCAGCTGGTAATCACCCGCAAACAGCCCCGTTGTGGAAGCCATCGTATCGCTGTTGTTCCAAAGGTAAATCAGCGGCGGATTGCCCCCGCCTGCATTCAGGAAGATGGCGCCTTCGCCGGTACCACACAGGTCGTCGACCACCGATTGAAGCTGAATGTTCAGTGCAATGGCCGGTTCGGTCACCACAACCGGAGGTGTCTTGGCCGTACAACCCTGAAGATCGGTAACTGTCAGTTGGTACGTTCCGGCAGGCAGGTTCATGGCTTCCTCGGTGTTTGCTCCGTTGCTCCATAAAAAGGTGTAGGCCGGCAATCCGCCGGAAACCGTAACGGCAATACGGCCGCTGGAATCGCTTTTGCAAACCAGGTTGTCCACCTCCGAAGCGCCCACCGTAAGCAGGGGCGCCTCATCGATGCTTACCGGACCAAGTGAAATGCTGCAACCCACGGCATCGCTGAGTGTTACGGAATACAAGCCACCCTGCAGGTTTTTGGCGGTATCGCGCGAAACGGGCACATTGGCATGCAATCCTACGGGCGACGACCAAATAAACTGGTAGGGCGCCACGCCATTCAATACCCGTACGCCGATGCGGCCATCGTCGGCGCCGTTGCAGGATACCGGTTTGATCAACGTGGTTTCCAGAACCAGGGTACTTTTCCGCTCACGCACCTCCAAACCGCTGATCACCCGCACGCAACCAAGTCCGTCAAATACCGTGGCATCGTACGAGCCGGCCTGCAGGTTGTAAAGCGCCTGGGTTTGTGCACCGGTATTCCAAAGGTAACTGTAGCTGCCCGTACCGCCCTGAACCTGCAACACGATGGATCCGACCTGGGAACCAAAACACGGTATTTCAGTAATAGCGGGCACCACATCCAATGCAGCCGGCTCGTTTAAAGTTTGTGTAGGCAACAAAAAGGAACAACCGTTGGCGTCGTTTACAAAAAGGTCGTAAGTGCCCGCATGTACATCCAACAGATCTTCCTCGGCATACCCGGGCAAACTCCAGGCAAACTGGTACGGCGGCGTACCTCCCGTCGTTTGTACCTGAATGCTTCCCGTAGGGTCGCCTGCGCACAAAATGTTTTCGATGGACAAAACCTGTACACCCAGCGGGGCAACAGGTTGGGTGATGGCAAAAGTATCGCGCAGGGTGCATGAACGTTCGTCGCTCACCTCAAAAACGTAACTTCCGGCAGCCAGGTTTTGCAGGTTCAACGTGCCTGGCTGTCCGTTCCAGTAAACATCCAGCTGGCCTTCACCGCCAGTGATGCCGACACTTATAACGCCGGTATTTTCTCCAAAACAGGCAACGTTTTGAATGGCGTCCAACGACAAAGTAAGCAATTGTGGCGCGTCGAGAACAATGTTGGCGCGCACAAAGGTACAACCGGCATTGTCGGTCACCGTAACGGCATAAATACCACCGTCGCGGTTGTATAAAATCGCGGTTGTATCGGCAGGCGAACCTGTATTCCACAAATAATGGTAAGGCGTTTGTCCACCGTCAACCACCAGTTCCAAAACGCCGTCGGCAACGCCCAGACAGGTTGGATTTTGAAGCTGAACGGAAGAGGCTTCAAGTGCCGAGGGTTCGTTTATGGTGGTACTCAATGCCGCCGTGCAGTTGTTTGCATCGGTAAGTGTGACGGTATACAAACCTGGCTGCAACGGCCCGATGGCTTGTTCGTCGGCATCGTTGTCCCACAGGTACTGAAATGGCGGCGTACCACCAGACACTGCCAAAGCGACGTATCCGTTGTTTTCTCCGTTGCATCGCACATGCACCAAAGAATCGATGCTCAGGGTCAATAGATCGGGCTGGGTTATGGTGTAGGGTCCTGCGTTAAAGGAACAGCCGTTGGCATCCTGGACGGTGACGGTATACGAACCGGCAAAAAGGCCTGTGATGTCCTGTGTGGTTGCGTTGTTGCTCCACATGTATTGGTACGGCGGCGTGGCGCCGAAAACTGCAAGATCGATGGCGCCGTCGGAACCTCCGAAACACTGGACATTTTCCTGTTTGTTCAACTCAAGCTGGATGTCTGGCGGTGCTGTGATTTCCAGTCCGGACAAAACCTGCGAGCAATTGCCGTCGCTCACAGTTACGCTGTAAACACCTGAAGACAAAGCTGTTGCAACAGGACCGGATTGGTTGTTGCTCCAGTTAAACACCGGGTTTATACCCGATACTTGAAGGGTAATGGAGCCCGTGTTTGCGCCCGGACAAGCAGGTTGCACCACAGTGTCCACACTTACCGACAAACCGGGAGCATTGATCACAATTTGTGGTAAAACAAGGTTGCAGGCGCCGGAGGCATCGCTTATGGTTACGCGGTATCCTCCCTGGGTGAGTCCGGGAAGTGTGGCCACGCCTGTAATGCTGGACAACATACCGGAAACGGGTCCGGACCACTGAATTTGGTACGGCGGCGTACCATCCAGCGGATTGAGCCGGATAAATCCGTCGTTTCCACCACACACATCCACATGGTTGATTTCCACAATGGCGGTTTGGGAAACGTTGTTCAGGGAATGGATTTTGATGGCATCGGTGGCCGAACAGCCATTGTTATCGGTTAGGGTAACCGTATAATTTTGGGTTACACCGGGCACCATGGAAGCCTGCACGGGTATGTTGGCAAAATTGAGTCCGTTGCTCCAGTTGTACTCATGGGGCGGTGCACCGGGGGCCGTTGGTTGTGCCTGCAGGTTGATCAGTTTGCCCCGGCACAAAGCAACCGAGTCGCCCTGGGCAATGTTTACCTGCAGGGATGGATGGAGGTTGACCACAAAGGCGGTGACATCCGTACAGCCGGAAAGTGTCGTTTTTTTGACATAATAAATGGTCGGCGAAGCAGGCGACACTACGGTATTCACCAGTTGGTTTGCCGGTGTGGTCGGGAAACCGGAATGGTAGGTCAATACGCCGTTGGTTGACGCCAGATCGACCACGGGCTCTTCACTAAGGTCGATGCTTGTGCCCGGGCACAAGATGGGGTTCGGCCCGTCGAGCAACAGATCGGGCACAGGATTTACCGTGAGGATCACGGGTATACGCACGCTGCTGCACCCGGCCGACGGCCCGGTGATGGAATCCACGAGGTAAAACACCCCGCTTGTTTGGGCATTGGCTAAAAACAAGGTTGAACCCGTGCCCACCATTTGACCACCCACAGCCGCATCGTACCAATAATAGGATCCGGTAGGTGTGCCGTTGGCCGAAAGAATGGCAAGGTCGAATTTACAAACCGCATCACCTGTTCCGGAGGGCGTGGGCACAAACGCATCGTCGGCCAGGCCGTTGCAATTGTCGTCTTTTTGGTTGCACAAAATTTCTGGCGCACCGGGGAAAATGGCCGGGTCGGTATCGTCGCAATCGCCCGACAACGTAGAGTAGCCTGGAGGCACGGTCGGGTTGCAGGCGATGAGTTTTTGATCGAACAGGCCGAAGTTGTCGCCGTCATTGTCGCGGTAAAAAACAAAATCGGGTGTTCCGGAGGCTGATGAACCGTAAAACGCGAGGTTGTCGATGGCGATGTCGCCATAAACGCCGTACGTACCCGTGGCTACCAATTGAAAAAGGGCGATTTGGTTGTGGTACGCACTGAGATCGATGTATTCGCGGCGCCATTGTTTGCCGCGGTTGCCCGACCAGGTGCGCAGGCTCGTCCAGGTTTGTCCGCCATCGGTCGACGCCTGAAGTTCGAGCGTACTCATCAGACCCGTTTTGGTGTTCATGTACAGGTCGAAAGAAAAATGGCATGGAGCGCCTGCGGGCGCAAAAACCTGTATACATTTTGTGCGCAAAACGGCTTTTTTGCCGAAGGCGCCATTAAAAGTGCAGGAATTGCGGAAAAACAAATATTTGCCCGTGCCTCCGGAAGCCGACGGCGGACCGGCGGTTGGGTATGTTTGTCCCGGACCGCTGCGGACTTTCCATTCGTAATCGTCGCCACCCACGTTTTGCCACAAACCAGGAAGCGGGCAAGCGTCGGCGCATCCTGTAGGACAGGTGTTCAGGGTATCCACCTTTTCGATGAGGGTGGCCGGGCAATTGGTCGTAAACTGGATGGCCTGTGTATTGGGACCCCAAAATCCCGGTCCGCATTGGCGGCGCAGGTACACGGCGTAAGTTTTGATGGATTGCAGTCCGTTGAGTACCACAGGCTGCGGCGCAGGTTGGGCGATTTTAATGATTTGACCACCTACGCCCGGTGTGTTGCCGAAGCCCGGGTGGAAACCTGCAAGTCCGTATTCAATCAGGATGCTGTCGCCGGAGGCATCGGGCGTCCAGCTGATGTCGGCGCCGTTGATGTCGATGTTGCTTGCCATAACGCCTGCCGGAGGATCGCATCCCAGACCTGCAAACACCAGTCCGCAGGCACGCAATTTACCTTTGTCGTTGGCTTTGGCATCGCAAATTTCCAGTTGCCAGATGCCGTTCGGATTTTGGCCGTTGGCAAACGGGGCAAACGATTCGAAGGGCAGGTATAGTCCTGTGACGTTGTCTTTTTCCGCTGCTGTACTGAGTGCCTGCGCACCGGCTTGTTCGGTGAGTTCGATGAAAGGAGCGCAATCGCCCGCTTCGGGGTTGCCCAGGTTGCGGTCGCCGGCATTGAGGCCGCCGATGACCTGTACCAGGGTACCGTCGGGTGAGCGCAGCCAGATGCGCAAGTCGGAGCGCCAGGCATGTTCCACCACGAGGCGCAGGCCCGTAAAGTTTACATCGGTACCCAGGGAGGTGCCCGGCGCATTGTTTACATGGATTTTGAAAATTTGTACCTGTGCATTGCAGGACGTATCGCGCAGGTCGAACAGCAAGGGGCAAGGCCGGATGTTGTTGAGCTCGGTGGCAAAATTGTACGGGTTCGACCATTCGCTCACCTCGTTGAGGTCGCAGCGGGCGCGTACCACGAAGCGGTAATTTTGTCCGGGCAGCAGGTCGGTGATGAGGAAAGGCGGGTCCGAATTTAAGACATGGGTAGGCTCACCGGTAAAAGCCTGTCCGGCCGGACGAATTTCCAGATCGTAGGCATCGGCCACGTCGGTCCAGGTCAACTCAGCACCGGTATCGGTTATTTGCGCTGCCTGAAGCAATTCAGGGCGGCTGCAGGTATTTGCTGTAGATACCGCAGCTGTCGGGATGGCAGCTGCAAGGGAATTGAAACACATCAGGAAACAAATTCCCGGAAAGTACTTTGCTCGGTTCATACTTTGTCGGATTAACGCGCGGCGGGAAACAACTTCAACATCTCGGATTACCGGCGCCATGGAGGACGGCGGGCGTTTTGAACACGGCAAATTTCAGGCCGAAATTTCAGGCCGAAATTTAAGCCCTAACGACAGAACAAAAACAAAGTTTCAGTCAAGCACGTTAAAAAGTTTCTTTAAAAACAGCCAAACGACCAATACCAGCAAAGGCCAAGGCCAGGAGCCGCCCCGAAAAAGATGGATACGCGATGCGCAAACGATGGCACAATACAAGGCCATGGTAACCATGGCGAACGCAGTATCAAGCGGGCTGCCAGGCACATCCCCGGCATTGATGCCGATGATTTTTAAAAACTGAAAGATGCCTTCGGCCAACACACCGCTGCCCAAACCCTGTAAAGCGGCCGTACGTACGGTAACCGAGGGTGTTTCATCGAGCAGCCATTGGGAAAGCAAAATGGAACCGGCGGTGTACACGAACCAAACCAAAAGTTCGTAGGCGCCGAGTTGCCAAAAGCTGGTATTGATCAAAAATTCGGGGAAATAACCGCGCAAATCGAGCAGGTTGACAATCAGCAGGGCGATGCCCATGCCCAAACCCATGGTCCACCACGTGTAAAAAGGCATTTTGCCCGGCTTTTCAGGCGGGCGTTTCCAATCTTTCGGGTCGTCGAGTAGTTGCTGTGCCATTGGGAGCACAAGATAGCGGAAAGCAGGCAGCAGTTAGCAAAATCAGATGGCAAAATCAGGTGTCTCGCTAACGCTCGACATGACACATTTCAGAACATATGGGGAGAAGGGGCGCTTCGGCCTTTTGGGCTATTTTAAACCGAGAATGGACCAAGAGATATCGATCATAAGGCAAAATCAGGTGTCTCGCTTCGCTCGACATGACAAGATGCTGATTATCAAGGAATTATTCGGATTTCTCGCTGCGCTCGAAATGCGTCCCAACATTTCCAATGTATGGCGCGAAGTGAGCGCCATTTCGAGCGCAGCGAGAAATCCGAATAATTCCTTGATAATCAGCATCTTGTCATGTCGAGCGAAGCGAGACACCTGATGTCACTTCTGGTAACATACTCCCAGTTCATTAGGAGCAAAGCGAGACACCTGATTTCGCTGCCCGAAGCCCCTACAGCTCCAAAAGCCTGCTCCATCCATCCGGCGTATTGGCCGTTTCGGTCACGTCTTCCATGTTGAAAACAAAGGAGCTTCGGTTGTTCAGGTCCAGTTTGGCGTAGTTGTTTGCCCGCACGATGTAAATTTTACCATTTCTGTCAATAGCTACCACATCGATGTTGCGTCCTGAAAGGGCCGGCAGGCGGTCGGCAGGATTGAAGCTGAGCATGATTTTATTGTCCCTGTCCACCATGGAAATGGTTTTGGGCGCCACTTTTTTTCCATCGGTGGTTTGGTAGCCCGCAACCACCATGGGTGCGTTGCCGAGTCGGAAAATCTGGTCGCAGTTGTACAGGCCAAAACTGCTCAGGCTCAGGTTCATGGACAAAACGTATTGGGCCTCCAGGCTTCCGCCGTTTTCCAACAAACGGGCCGTATTCATTTCCCGCAGCTTGCGACGCCAGTTTTCCCAGGCTACGCGGGCAATGTTTTCATCGGTGCTCATGCCGCTTTGCACCAGGGCATTGTAACGCTCCAGCATGATGCCGGGATTGTTTTGGAAATAAACCATCCAGTCTTCGGGGTCCATACACCATTCATCCTCGGTTTGAAACATGTTGGCCATCATGTTGAAACAACGCAAACTGTGGTGGCGTTTTTCGAAATTGTCCTGACGTTCGGTGCGCAGTCGGCGGTATTCGGCAAAAATGGCGTCTGGTTTGAAGTTTTGAATGCCGGGCGCGGGGTACATGTCGGCGTAAAACTGGATGAATCCGGTTTCGTCGGTCAGCACGATCATACACCGTGCATCGCTTTCCTGAACGATGTTGATGCGTTGCCAGCCCTGACCGTTGCGCAGCAATTCGGCAGCTTTGGCGTTGTTGCGCTCATCGGCACTGGCCGAAAAGTAGCAACCTTTGAAAGCGCGCAGCTCGGTGAACAGACCATTCATGTCCTGTGGGAAAAACTGATCGTCGCGGTCCCGGTGGGCTACGATACGGATGTCGCTTCTTTCCAAAATGTCCAGGGCGCGTTCGGCCGTGATGGTTGGATTTTTTACAAACCATTTCGGAAGCGGCATTTTGCCGGAGGCGAGTTTTTGTCCTGTAGCCGCCGCGATCATGACCATTTCCGAAGGCACTTCCTTGCGTTTGAATTCGGGCACAAACGGCGTGCATTGCGAAGTACGTCCACGGTTGTTGCGTGCGGCTGTTTGTTCGCTCACCACGGGTGGCAACCCATCGGCTTCGCTGCCGCCACCCATCGCGGGGTCGGGCCGGAACACCCATTTGCCCTGTATTTCATCAAAATAATACAGGCGGGTATCTTCCAGCTTGTCGTTGGTGGGTTTGAACGACATCGTGTAATTTTCACCCGGCGCCATGCTGAGTTCCTCGCCACCCTGGCGCACACGCACTTCAAACATACCGCCGGAGTTGAAGAAAAAACCGCCGCGTTCATCGCCGTAATGCATCGGAACGGCGCCGGCCAGGTAATCGGCCAGGCCGCGGTACTCACGCACAAACAACGTCGCTTCACCACTGGCCGGCGTGCCGTCGGGACGTACCAAAGCGCCGCCCGGTATGGTCACCGTATTGCCCGAAGCCGGATTGGTGAAGGTGATGCCTTTGGATACCTTGAAACGGACATCCGTGCCCGGAACCCGGTTTATGGCCGTTTGAATGTCAAATTTTTTGGTTTTTGGGGCCTGGGTTATTTCCGACGGTAAGGTGACGGTTTCTGCAGCAGTTGCGACAGTGGTAGGTTTCGGTTGTTCGTGTGCCAGGCCCGGGGCGACCTGATCCGGCGTTTGGGTATCCATCGTCCACCACACACCAAGGCCGAGGATAACCGCCGCAGCGGCAGGCAGGGCGATGGTTTTGGCAACATGGCGCAGGCGCAACCACGGATTTTGTTTTTGTTGTTCGGCAGCGATGCGTTGCCACAGTTCGGGCTGGCTTTCGGGTGCAAGGTTGTTCAACTGGTCGCGCACAAATTGCTCCAGCTTGTTGCGGTCCTCGGAAGGCGTATAATTGGGTTCCATAGCTTTATTTTTTTTTGAGCTTGTTGAGTTTTCGGTTTTGAGGCGAGAGCGAGCAAATTTAGTTTTAAAGAAGGCAAAATTTGCAGCCGTAGTCGAGTGCCTACGGCGAAAATTTTAACGAACTTTAAAATAAAATTTGCCGTTCGCAGCCCAAAATCCGAAAACTCAACAAGCTCTTAAGGGTGATGTACAAGGGTTTGTTCGAGCCAAAGACGAAGTTGTTTGCAGGC
>JADLBE010000146.1 GCA_020847915.1 Saprospiraceae bacterium
CGGCTAACGGCTAACGGCTAACGGCTAACGGCTAACGGCTAACGGCTAACGGCTAACGGCTAACGGCTAACGGCTAACGGCTAACGGCTAACGGCTAACGGCTAACGGCTAACAGCTAACAGCTAACGGCTAACGGCTAACGGCTAACGGCTAACAGCTCACTTACTTTTTCCCGCATTCAAAAAGTCCTGATATGCTTTCAGGTTTTCCCATTCGCCGTTGGCGGCGAGGTTGGCTTGTGCCGACCAGGTGCCTGGATTGTGCATGGTGTAACGTGGGCCGGCAGTGGCCAGGATTTCGCGTATGCGGTCCACAGAAGTAACGGCCAGGTCGCGGTATGTCTGGATTCCGTTGCTGTACAAAACTTCTTCAATTTTTGGTCCAATACCTTCGATCACACGCAGGTCGTCGCGCTGGATGATGGTTGCCGGCGGTGGTGGCGGTGGAATCTCGGAGATGGATGACCTGTAGGAGGCGTCATCTTCAAAAGGGGGAATGATGGGCAGTTCGTCTTCCATCGTTTCCTGGTAAATTGTTGCAGGAACTTCTGCAACAGGTTCGGGTTCGGGCTCTGGCTCTGGTATGGGAGCTATGTGCAGGTATTGAGGCGTTTCGATTTCCAACTCAACGGTGGTAGCCAGTGTTTCAGGTTCTGCACTGAGGGCGAGTTCCGTTTCAAGTTTACGGTTCATGTTCATGGTGCTGTTCAGGTGCTGGTCTATCTCCTGCAGCCTCTCCCGGAAAAGAGAATTGTCGCGCTGTGCCGTCACCAATTGGGCCGTAAGCAGGTCTTTTTCGCTGTTGATCGTTGTCAGAGCGGTGCGCATGCTTTCGTTTTCACCACGCAGGGCGAGTACAGAAGCTTCGAGGCTCTGGTTGTCGACACGCAGTTTTTCCGCCATTTGGCGGTTGCGGTTCCAGAGTGTCCAGCCGAGCCAAAGGCCCAGCAGGAAGGCTCCCAGCAGCATGATGAGGATTTCAAAGGTATGTGTGGCAAATGAGCCCGTTCCGGGCCCCTCGTTGATGGCTTGTTCGAACATCTGGATTTGTTTTTTTTGGCGGATTGCGGGATGATGGGTTATTCTGAAACGAGGATTTCCACGCGGCGGTTTTGGTAACGTCCTTCGGGGGTGTCGTTGGTTGCCGCCGGACGGCTTTCACCAAAGGAACGGCAGGAAATTTGTCCGGCGGGAACGCCTTTTTTGACCAAAACGTTGCGGATGTTTTCAGCGCGTTTTTGAGCGATGTCCAGGTTGTTTTGTTCTTCGCCTACAAAATCGGTGTGACCATTGATGTTCACACGTTTACCAGAGGATGTTACCTGGTCGGCCAGGCGCTTCAGGTAACCATCAACGGCTTTGTCGGCTTCTTTTTGGGTTGAATTGTAGGGAAAATGAATAACCAGCAAATTGGTACCTTCATACACCTGAACTTTGACCAAATCTGCTTCGTTGGTTGAAATGTTGCTGGGTGGTGGCGGATTGTAAGTTTCCTCCTCCGCAGGTGCGGTGGCCTGCGGTTCAGGAGAAACATCCTGCATTTCCGCATCGATCAACCCTCCGGTTGGCCAGCATTGGTCTTTGATGGCACACACATACCACGACCAGCAGATGCCACTCCAAAGCACGAAAGCGATCAAAACCAGATTTTTTGCATTGAACATAGGCGATGTTTGTTCTATTTTGGGGTGAAACTAAGAAATCGCTTTTATTTGCACAAATTTCGAGCCTGTTTGACATGGAAACAATCAACATTGATCAATTCAGCCAGGTTGCCATTCATGTGGGCACCATTCTGGAAGTAAACGAATTTCCCAAAGCACGCAAGCCTTCGTGGCAACTGCGCATCGATTTTGGTCCGGAACTGGGCATCAAACAAAGCAGTGCGCAAATTACCCATTTATACACACCGGAAAACCTTATTGGGCGGCAGGTTTTGGCCGTTTGTAATTTTCCACCAAGGCAAATTGCCAATTTTTTCTCGGAAGTTTTGGTGCTTGGACTTGAACAAGCCGATGGTTCCGTGGTTTTGTTACAACCTGAAAGAGCCGTAAGCAACGGATTACGCGTAAGTTGAGAAACCCAACGCATCATTTCTGCGTCATTCTTCAGGAAATTTCGCCATCCAATAACCAATATTCAGCTTACATGCTGAACTTTGCGCCATGTCAAAAACCGATAATCCTCGCCTCGTCGTTTCACGCGAACATCTGCGTGAAGCACTTAAGATCTTCCAATTCATCCGTCCTTACCGCACCCGTTTCATCTTCGGGCTAGTACTGCTTTTCCTTTCCAGTACGGTATTTATGGTTTTTCCCTACATCGTAGGCGTTATGCTCGATGTCGCGCAGGGAAACGCTGTTATGGAAAACCTTAGCCTGCCCACGATTGGAATCATCCTTGTGGGTGTACTTGTTTTTCAGGGTGTGGTATCCTATTTCCGTGTCATGATGTTTGCCCATGTAAGCGAACGCAGTACAGCCGACATCCGAAAGGCATTGTACCACAAACTGATTACCCTCCCCATGGTCTTTTTTGAAAAAAGCAGGGTGGGGGAGTTGGTCAGCCGTTTGACCAATGATGTTGAAAAACTTTACAACACTTTTTACTTCATCCTCGCGGAGTTTATTCGCCAAATCATACTGCTCGTAGGCGGCGTTATTTTCCTTGCCTGGCAAACACCCAAACTCGCGGGTGTTATGTTGCTCACCTTTCCCATCATTGTGGTGGGCGCCATGATTTTTGGAAGATACATCCGGAAATTGTCGAAACAACGCCAAAACATGCTGGCCGACAGCAACACCATTCTCGACGAAACCTTGCAAAGCATCCAGGCTGTTAAAGCTTTTACCAACGAAGCTTTTGAAATGATGCGTTACCGAAAGGCCAACGAGGAGGTAGTTCAGGTATCGCTGAAATACGCCGGTGGTCGGGCCATTTTTGCAGTATTCATCATCACCGTGCTTTTCGGGGCTTTGTTTTTTGTCATCTGGCAAGGCATGGTCATGGTACAGTCGGGTGAGATCACTGCCGGCCAGCTCATTTCCTTTGTAACCTTTACCGCTGTCATCGGCGGCGCCATTGCCGGTTTGGGCAATTTTTACTCCGAACTTGTGGGCGCCATTGGGGCCACCGAACGTGTGCGCGAAATCCTGAACACACCCGGCGAAACAGACGAACGTCCGGGCGCCGACCGCAAAGCCGGGCGTTTTTCGGGCGATATTGTTTTCGATAACATACTTTTTGAATACCCCACACGTGCCGACATGCCTGTGCTGAAAGGTGTTAACCTGCGCATTGAACCGGGCAGCAAAGTGGCGATTGTTGGGCAAAGTGGCGCCGGCAAATCGACCATTATGCAACTGCTCCTGCAGTTTCACCAGGCAACCGGCGGCGAAATACGCATCGATGGCAACAACATTCTGGGTTACGAACTCGAATCGTACCGAAGCAATTTCGCCATCGTACCCCAGGAAGTCATTCTTTTTGGTGGCACCATCCGGGAAAACATCCTGTACGGCAATCCGAAAGCCAACGAAGATGAAATCATCGAAGCTGCACGCCAGGCCAATGCATGGGATTTTATACGTTCCTTCCCCGAAGGTCTGGAAACCGTGGTGGGTGAACGCGGCATCAAATTGTCGGGCGGACAACGCCAGCGCATTGCCATCGCCCGGGCCATTTTACGCAATCCATCCATATTGCTGCTCGATGAAGCAACGTCATCCCTCGATGCTGAAAGTGAAAAAGTGGTGCAGGACGCTCTTCAGCACCTGATGGAAGGCCGCACCAGCATCATCATCGCGCACCGCTTATCCACCATCCGCGACGTGGATCAGATCTACGTACTCGACAGCGGTCACATCGTTGAACAAGGCACACACGATGAATTATCCAACCGTCACGACGGTATTTACAGCAGCCTGGCCAAACTGCAGTTTGAACTGGTTTAAGCAAAAAAACTACCCATGGGAGAAACGAAGCCCCTCTCGGGCATTCATACCAAAACAGGTGTATTGATCGTAAACCTCGGCACCCCCGACGAGCCCACACGCGGCGCCGTGTACCGTTATTTGAAAGAGTTTTTGCTCGATCCACGTGTGATCGACATCAATGCTGTGGCCCGAAACCTCCTGGTGCGCGGCATCATCGCACCTTTCCGTTCGGGTAAATCGGCGAAGGCATACCAGGAACTTTGGACCCCAAACGGCTCTCCACTCAAGATTTACGGTGAACGACTCGTGTCTCAGGTGCAGGCGTTGCTTGGCGAAAATTATGCCGTGGAACTCGCCATGCGTTACCAAAACCCGTCCATCGCTTCCTCGATCGACAAACTCATGGCCCAAAAAGTGAGCAACATCGTCGTGTTTACCCTTTTTCCCCAATACGCGAGTGCAACCATTGGTTCGGTACACGAAGAAGTGATGCGTGTGTTGAGCCGCAAACAAATCATTCCTTCCGTCGAGTTCATTTCTTCGTATTGCGAATGGGAGGATATGGTGAAAATTTACGCAGACAATGCCCGGCAATTTGACCTGAACAGCTACGACCACATCTTATTCAGCTACCATGGTGTGCCGCAAAGGCATCTTCGCAAAGGGGACGATTTCAACCATTGTTTGAAAAATGCCGATTGTTGCCAAACGCTTACACCCACCAACCAGTATTGCTATTCCGCACAGTGTTACGCCACCACACGCGCCATTGCCGGCGAACTGGAACTTGATAAAAGCCGTTTCACGGTTTGTTTCCAATCGAGGCTCGGTGCCGATCCCTGGACGCAGCCCTATACCGTGCGAACCATAGAGGAACTGGCGAAAAAAGGCGTCAAACGCTTGCTCGTATTTTGCCCTGCCTTTACGGCAGACTGCCTTGAAACCACCATCGAAATCGGCTCCGAATACAAAGAGGACTTTGAAAAATGGGGTGGTGAACACCTGGACCTTGTGCCGAGTTTGAACGACAATCCGGCATGGGCAAGTGCGGTCGCGAAGCTGATAAGGGGATAGTTTTTTTACCACATGAGGCACATTAGATAACTAAGGCACATTAGAAATTTATCTCTAATGTGCCTTAGTTATCTAATGTGCCTCATGTGGTTACTTTTACTCTACAATCAACTTTCCGCTGGCGTAGCCATTTGCACCGCGCAACTGAAAGAAATACACCCCGGAAGGCAAATTACCTCGGGTGATGGTCCACGACTCTCCGCGCAATCCATCGATGTTCCTGACCGTGCGACCCTGAACATCGGTTAATACCGCATGAACAGCTTCGTTGTTCGGATTGGCGAAAAAGATGTTGGTGCTTTCCGTGAACGGGTTTGGCTGTACAAAATACGTCAGTTTGTTTTTGCCCGGTTCCAGGCTGGAAGTGCTGAGTACCTGAACACAGTTGGGGTCGGCCAGAGCCGCGGTGCTGAGTTGGTAGTGTTCGTTCACAACAGCGCGGATGGACTCGATGCATACCTTCACATCGGTAAGGGAATTGTAATGCACACGTACCAGTGGTGTGGGCAAAATGTTTTTAGCGATGGGCGCTTCAGATTCCGTGAGTGCCAGCAATTTGCCTGAGGTATTAAACTTCACCGGAGCGTCGAACCCGGTTGCAAGGTTTTCCACAGCGTTGATGTCGAGTCCGGAAACATTGAATTCGTAACCGTACAGTTTGTTGTACGGATTTACGATCAGCACTTCGAATGTTTTGGCTACGGTATCCAGTTCGCCGGGCAGCAGGAAAACAAGGTCATCGTCGTTGGCAAAACCTGTTGGAAACTGGCACGGGAAACGCAGCTGCCAGTGGTCAGGGTCGTTTTCGTGCAAATAACATTCCTGAAGCAGGGCCGCGTCGTACACGTCGTGCGCGCCGTCGGTAAAAAGGTCGGAGCAACTGCTTGCAGGCGTATTGCCGGCAAGCGCCTCGTCGATGTAAGCCGAACGGTCGGTATTTTCACGCACCAGGTTGCCGTTGAGGTCGCCGCGCACGGAGGTTCCGTTGCAGACGCCTTCACAGTCCACTTGCGCGTCGCCAAGCTGTACGCCCAGGCAATCGGTGTACACCGGACAATCGTCGTCCAGGAAGTCAACCACGGGTGTATTGCCGCTGTAGGAGAGCTGGAAACAGCCCTGGGCCCAGTTGTTGTTGTAGGAACTTTCCTGACGGCCGGCTTTGTCGGGACTTTGGTCCCAGTTTACCCGCATCACGAGTTGGTATTGCCCTGCGGGCAAATCCGTGATGTCTACCCATTGGCAGGGAAGTCCGGAGTCGTAAATGTCGCCACATCCGGCAGAAATACCCATGTTGTTGCAGCCATATTGGGCAGAACCACCATCGGAACATTCCAGGTCAAGCACACAAAAGCCGTTTTTGGAACCAATCGGAACCTGGTTGCCCACTTCATCAAACAGGATGTACTCCGCATACCCACGGTAATGCCAGTGGTTGTGGCAGGGGTCCCACATAAACTGGTCGGATGGTGTTGAAGGGGTTGGCGGGGTTTCACCGATGTAATAATCCTGGTTGCCCGTATTTTTGATGTGGGTGGTGAAACGGATGATGTAGCGGTTGCCAACGCCGCGCAGACAACCTTCTTCAACCGCGCAGGCATCAGCATTGGCGATGAAGTCCAGTACCATGGAATTGCGCAACACATTTTGGAGCACCACCAGATCGGGTGCGTTGGGACAGTTTGGGTTGCCGGGATAAAGGCATGTATCGCTCACTGAGGCCAGTGGGTTGTAATTGCAGGCATTGGGATCGGTGCAACCTACCACAGGGCCGGTGTAATTCAACGTAAAATGCAGCGAATCTCCCAGGCAATTGTTGCCTTCAAATCGCATGCGGATAAGGTATTCCACACCGCCGGCAAAGTACATGGTGGCTTCAGCGCCACCGGTACAACCGCCGTCTGCGTAAAAAATGGCGCCGGTTTGGTCGTTGGTCACCGTAATGCCTGTGCATCCGTCGTAGACCCAAATTTTGCTCGGACAATCGTTGCCGGGCAGGCAGGTATTAAGTTTGTACGTTCCGGTATCGGCGGGTGTAAAACTGTACCAGATTTCAGGAAGTGGCGGGGAGCTGTGGAAGCCTGTATCTACCGTGAGTGCACCGTCGCAGGAAGTCCCGGGAGGGCAATCGAAGTAGGTTTCTTCGATGGTGGTGTAGTTGCCGCCGATGTTTTCGTGGATCAAAACGTCGTTGATGTACAGTTGGTAATAACCATCGGGCGTCATTCCGTCGCCGTAACTGTCGCGGATGCGAAATACCGTACAAACGCCCTGAGGCGCGCAATATTCGAATGTTGCAAGCTGGCCGTCGGAGCAGGTGCCGGTAGCGTAAACTTCATTGCCGTTGCTGTTGATGATTTCCCAGGTTACTTCGTAAAAGTACTGATCGGGATCAATAACCAGACGGATGCTGTTTTGGCCGGGAGCGCACTGGGCCGAAGCATGGTGGTTCAGGGCAAGAAATAAAATACTGAAAAACAGAGATAAAGAACGTTGAACAGGTGTCATAGAGGGCTGAATGAAGGCTTGTAAATGAATTGCTGCAATGATGAAAACAAAGATCCATATCTTAGCGTTTAAAGTTTGTTTTTTTCGAGATTTCGCCAAACCAATGCACCCAAACCATTTTTTTAAATTACTTATCTTTTTTCTTGTATATGTTTTTGCATCACCAACGGCCTCGGATGCTCAATCCGTACCCGAATGGGTGTTTAAAAACGAAAAAGACAATGTCAAGGTCTATTATCGGAAAACTGCTGAAATCTACGAGTTAAAGCTGACTACCTCCATCCAAACTTCCCTCACCGGGCTGATTCAATTGTTTTCTGAAGTGGAAAATTATCCGCTTTGGGTTTACAACGTTACTGAGGCCAAATTGCTGAAAAAGGTTACCGAAACGGAGATGTATTATTATTCCCGCATCGATTTTCCCTGGCCCATGAACGACAGGGATGTCATCATGCACACCAACCTGGTACAAAACCCCGTAACCAAAACGGTTGTTTCCACAAGTACATCGGTATACGATTTTATCGCCACGAAAAAAGATGTGGTTCGTATGCCCGTAACACGTACGACCTGGAAGATGACGCCCGGCAAAAACGGCTGGTTGTACATCGAATATTACCTGTATTCCGATCCCGGAGGCAGCATTCCAGACTGGGCGGTGAACATGGCCATTGACATGGGCCCGCGTGAAAGCATCAAAGCCATTCGCAAGCTTTTGAACGAGCCCAAATACCAGTCTGCCCGGCTCGCCTACATCAAAGAGTAACACTCATCCATGGCCTACACCAGTTTGCGCGCCGCCGTGCGCGATCTCGAAAAGCAGGGCATGCTCCTGCGTATCAAAGAAGAAGTAGATCCCAATCTTGAAATGGCGGCCATCCACCGCCGGGTGTTCGACCGCCAGGGTCCGGCCATTTTATACGAACGTGTAAAAGGCAGTCCATTTCAGGCCTTAAGCAACCTGTACGGCACCTTTCAACGCACCGAGTTTCTTTTTCGCCACACCCTCAAGGCGGTGCAAAAAGTAATCGAACTGAAAAAGGATCCTGCATCTTTTTTAAAAAACCCATTGCGTTATGCCGGCGCACCATTCACCGCCTTGTCGGCCCTGCCCATGCGCAGCATGTTCGGCGCTCCAGTGACCTATGGGGAAACGACCATAGACAAACTTCCCCTGGTAAAAAGCTGGCCTATGGACGGTGGCGCATTTGTTACCCTTCCACAGGTATACACGGAAGATCCGGAAACGCCTGGCGTCATGCACAGCAACCTGGGCATGTACCGGGTACAGCTGACCGGCAACAACTACGAGCTTAACCAGGAAATTGGCATGCACTACCAGCTCCACCGGGGTATCGGTGTGCACCACACGAAATACAATCAGCTGGATCAACCTTTCCGATGCAGTGTTTTTGTCGGTGGATTGCCGAGCCATGCTTTTTCGGCCATCATGCCGCTACCGGAAGGACTGCCGGAAGTGACTTTTGCCGGTATGCTTGCGGGCCGCAGGTTCCGTTATACCCGCCGCGACGGCCACGTGCTTAGTTCCGACGCCGACTTTGTGATCACGGGCGAAATTTTGAAAAA
>JADLBE010000147.1 GCA_020847915.1 Saprospiraceae bacterium
TGTTTTGCGGGTTGTCGTCTATCCACAACACCCGAAAATTTTGGATCGACATCCAGTTGAACAAATCGCGCCGCAGCCCGGCGGCAGGCGTATCCTCGTCCACACGGTTTTTCGAAAGTTCCAAAATGCGGCGTATCTCTTTTTCCACTTCCGCCAGGTCGTGGGGCGACAACCATTTTTTGAGCTCCGCCGCCACCACTTCGGGCAGGTGACCGTTGCGAAACCAGGCCAGACGGCTCAGGCGGCGCATGGCCTGGTTCCATTGTTCGTTGCGTTGCCATTCCGACAAATTTTTTCCCTGGGGAATGGCCTCGTCGTGCAGGATGCTGGTGAGTTCAAAATAGATTTCGGGGTATACGGCGCAGGCGCAAAGCCACCGGAACGCCTGCTCGCCGAGGTAGCGGTACAGTTCGGCATAAAAACCGTCGGGATCGGTTTTGCGTCTGCGTACCGATACATCGGGCGCCGAAGGCTCGGGCAGCAGTTGTTGCCAGTCGTCCGTTCGTGGTGGCGCGGCGCCGTTCCACAGGTTCATAAGTTTTGCCAGTCCTTCCACACTCATGGGGATCACGGGCATAAGGCTGGCCAGCGACCGTTCGGCCGTACCCCATTCCACCACGGGATTGGTGGCCAGCAGGGCCATGTTGGAAAAATCGTGCGGCAGGTCGAGGGCCAGGTTGGTGGGCACGCCCGTTTCGGGATCCACAAACCGGGAGGCGTGGCTCAGCAGCAACAACCGCGCGCCGCTCCACTCGCTGCGCAGGCGTTCGATGCTCACGTGTGTTAACACGTTGCGCTGCACCTTCCAGCAGTGCGTCGGATTGTTGTCGAAAAAGTAAAAATCGGCCTCCAAATCGCGGCGGTTGATTTCGCGTACCAGCTCCGAAGCGTAACCTGCCATGTGGTCGCGCGAACTTTTTTGCTCAATCAGGGCCAGGTAACGCGGCGCCTGTTTGCGTTTTTTATAAACCAGTTTTGGAAAACCGCCCGAACGCACCACGGCGCGGATGGTGCCGGGAATATCCCACTCCGACGTGTCGGTCCATACTTTTTCCTGAAGCGGTGTGAGCGCGGCGCCCATGTCGATGGTGTTCCACAAACGAAGGTGTTCTTCGGGAAAAAACAGCATCGGCAACACCGGGCCAAGGTTGCCGGTAGCCATGGTTTGTTGTGCCGGCGCAGGCGTTGGTGTTGGTTCACGCGACGGCAACGGCGGGGTCGGCGGTTCCACGATGGTTTCTTCGGGCTTCAACAAGGGCGTAGCCGGCGGTTCACCTGAAAACTCCAGCGGCGTGATGGATGCCGGGAAATAGCGGTCGAACAAGGCGCCAAACTTCACCTGCTGATCGTCGGAACGGCACAAAAGAGCGCCGAGCTGGGCTTTTACGACCTCCCGGTCCAATGTTTCGTCCGACATTACCCATCGCTCGTATTCGGCCACCCGCAGGTAGTCGTCGAGGCCCAAAACGAACCCATTCGACTTCAGCAACCGCAGAAGCTGGTGCAGCGGCGGCAGGTCGGGCAGCTTAGGGTCGACCATGGGACGTTTCGATTTTATGGTTGTATAACTCCAGTGCATCGGCGAGTTTTTTCCGTACCGCGCTCATCGACCAGGTGTTTTCCTGTACGGTGGGGCAAAACTCCTGCACTTCGGGTGGCAAGGGAAAATTGCGGTCCTCAAACACCTTGTGACGCCATGCGCCTACGTGTTTGCGTGTCACGGCCTCCATACCCGTGAGGTTCAAAACGCGGCCTGCAAAACGCGGATCGGTGGTCAGGTCGCTGAACAAGGTTTCCATGTCTTTTTCCTCCATAAAATACTGGTAGGAAATCACCACCACCAGCCTGGCTTGCAGTTCGGAAACCAGTTTGCTGCTGAATTCATGCAGGTAAAATTCCAACAGGGGACGCACGCTGGCGGCGTTTTCAGGCTCGAGTTCGGTGAGGTCGTGGTGCACGACAAACACCTTGTTGCCGTATTGACTCGGACGGAAAACGTAATTCTGCATGGCCGCATCGTGGTCGCACGGAAACAACTCGTCGTTGTAAATTTCAAACAACCGGCTTTTGCACCAGTCGGGGTGTTTCAGGATGTTTTGTTCGTAGCGGAGTTTTACGTCTTTCCACACAAAACCTGCCGGGTCGATGCCTCGATCCGTAGAACACAGATCTTTTACCCCGAACAGTTGGAAACGTTTTATAAGACTTTCCGGGCACGCTTCGCTTTGGTCGTGTACAAACACAAACACCGGACCAGACGTTTGTTGGGTTGCCAGTTGGCGCAGCACGTCCCGAAATTGGTCGGTTTCGGCATTGCGGTCGCAGAGGTGCACAGCTTCGAGCGGGATGCCTTTTTTTTGTTTGTCGCGCGGGTCCTGGGGCAGGGTTACGGCCGGCAACGGCTGCACGGGTTCGCCCGTCAGGTTCATTGGCCATTGTTCCCAGGTCATGTTTTTAAAAGCCTCGTCGGCATCCAGGGCATAGAGGTCCATTTGGGGCAATGCGTCAAGATCGGCGATGCCGCGTTTGAACATTGCTTCCGTTTCGTTGTCGTAATCGTTCTGAAAATTGGGGTAAACAAATTCCACATTGGCCGTGGCCAAATCGAATGACTTTTCAAGCGTATTTTTCTCGATAAGAAAGGCCTGGTAAAACGCCTCTGCAAATGCCTTACCCACCGTATCTCTAAGTGCCCGGGTGGTATAAATAACGGCGGGGATGCCTTCTTTTCTGAACATTTCCACCTGGGTATGCGTGGCGCAGCCATTCAAAAACACCAATTGTACGGGGTGCAGAGCCCGGATGATTTTCGCCAATCCACCAACACCAACCATAAACATGCTGCCGTATTTCAGCTGTTCCACGGAGGTGAACTGGTTGTTGAATTGCAATTTTTCATCCACGGCATGGCCGGCGAAATGGAACACCTGGTAGCTGAAATCCCGTTTGGTAAAATCCGTCCGAACAATATCGTCCCTGATGCGGAAGCTTGGCATACATTTCCATTCGGGGATACTGTTGACCGACTTAAAAATGTTGATACCTTCCGTATACACCTTGCTCAGCGGGTGATTTTCGTCGAACGACGAAGCAAAGTACATGACGCGCTGTACGGACATTAAATGTTGGATTGCGGCACGATGGGAGCCGGTTTTAATTGCTCTTTGATGCGCTGGATGTCTTCTTTGTTTTTCCCGAGCATCGACAACGAAGGTTCCAGTTTGGCGATATCGCCTGCCGTAAGTTTGGTGCCCGGATCTATGCCAAGTTCCCACAGGTACTCAA
>JADLBE010000148.1 GCA_020847915.1 Saprospiraceae bacterium
ACAACCCAACAGCTGGTGTGAAGGATGAATCCGATCCGGAATACACCCGTTGGGGTGGCTACGTGGAAAAAGACCTGTTCGACTACTTTAACCCGGTAGCCATGATCGAGCAGAACTTCAACCGCGGCCGTGTTAACCGTTTGTTTGGTAATGCCAAAGCTGACCTCGTGATCCTTCCAGGTTTGGTTGGTGGTATCCTCGTTGGCCAGGAGCGTCAAAACGCTTCGTACTCCGAGTTTTACAGCAAACAAAGCAAGTTCCGTGGCTCCGGCCGCAACGGTCTTGGTGTACAGGGCAACGATTCCTACGTGAACAACATGTTGGAAGCAACCCTGCGCTACAACCGCGATTTCGGCGCCAACAGCAATTTTGGCATCCTCGGTGGTTACTCATGGCAGCAGTTCGACTACTTCGGCAACCGTCAGGAAGCCGGCAACATCATCACCAACGAGCTGGAAAACAACAGCTTCGGTTCGTTCCTTGATGTTTCGCGTGGTCTTGCCAGCGTTACCAGCTACCGCAACCAAAACCGTCTGATCGCTTTCTTCGGTCGCGCCAACTTCAACTTCGACGATACGTACTTCGCTCAGGTTGGTGTTCGTTACGAAGGTTCGACCCGTTTCGGTCCGGACAACCAGTGGGGTCTTTTCCCTTTCATCAGTGGTGGTGTTAACCTCGAAAAACTGCTCAACCTCAACGGTGTTGATCAGCTGAAACTGCGCGCAGGTTACGGTGTAACCGGCAACCAGCCCAACGAGAACTCCCTGTGGCGCCGTACGTACGTACAAGGTCCGCAGTTCTACTACAACGGCAATTACGTTCCGAGCTACGGTCCAAACCGCAACCCGAACCCAGCCCTCAAATGGGAAGAAAAAGGCGAATTCAACATTGGTGTTGACTATGCTCTCCTCGACTACAAATTTACCGGTACATTCGACTTCTACAACCGTCTGACGAAAGACCTTATCCTTGCACTCACGGTTCCGGTTCCGCCGAACCTTTCAAGCACTACCTTCGACAACGTAGCCTCCATCCGCAACGTTGGTTTCGAAGCGCTCATCAACTGGAACAACGCCGTTGACAAAGAGAACTTCAAATACACACCAGGTCTGGTGTTCAACACGTACAACACGACTCTTGAAGACTTCGGTCGCGACGACACCCTGCGTGTTGCCGTTGTTGGTGCTCCCGGTCAAAACGAGGTGTACTACACCATCGTTTACAGCGGCGGCGAACTCGGACAACTCTGGGGACCAGAACGCGTAGGTGTTAACGATGACGGAACCGTCCAATACGCTGACATCAATGGCGACGGCGTTGTAAACGACGCATCCATTGAAGGTTTCAATGCCGACCAGAAGCAAATTGGCGATGCCATCCCTGCATTTGAGCTTGGTTTGAACAATACCTTCACTATGGGCCGTTGGGACTTGAACTTTTTGCTCCGTGGTGTGTTTGGTCATGATCTTGTAAACGAATACCGCGTATTCTACGAGAACCTCGACCCAACAGCATCTACCTGGAATAAAGTTAAAACGGACTATTTTGATGCTAACGTGACCGGTAAAAACCGTTACAATAGCTACCACGTTGAAAATGCAACGTTCCTGCGTCTTGACAACGCAACGCTCGGCTACAATTTCAAGCTTCCGGCCAACAGCTGGTTCAACAAATGCCGCGCTTACGTAAACGGCCAGAACCTGTTCACGATTACCGATTACTCCGGCGTAGATCCTGAAGCCCGCGTGGGCGACAGTGGTAATGTTGACAACGGCGGCCGTCAGTCGCTGAGCCTCAACCCACTCGCTCCGGGTATCGACCGCAGAAGCACCTATTTCCTTGCCCGCACGATCTCGTTCGGCGTTAACCTTGGTTTCTAAACGGTGCTTTTAACCAATTTAAACACAACACTCAATATGAAAAAAGTATCTCTGTACGTCAAGCTGCTTTTGCCGGCACTTTTCGTCCTCACGTTCAACAACTCCTGCACAGACCTGGAGGAAGAGCTGTACGATACCCTTACGGATGAAAACTTCCTCAAAACGGAAGAAGAATTCATCGCAGCTCTGGGCGCCGCTTACACCGGCCTTTATGCCCTGGGTAACCACGGCGGCTATTATTCCCTGCAGGAAACCAACTCCGATGAGGTTGCCATCCCTACCCGTGGTGGCGACTGGGGCGACGGTGGTCAGTGGACCAACTCGCACGAGCACACGCTCAAACCCACGGATACCAACCTCAACAACGCATGGACGTTCCTGTTCGGCGGCGTTAATACCTGCAACCGTCTCATTTTCCAGTTTACGGAACTTCGCGACGGTGGCAGCGTAGATGCCGAGTTGGCCAACAAGTTCATCGCCGAACTCCGTGTGCTCCGTGCCATGTACTACTACTGGCTCATCGACACGTTCGGAAACGTACCCTGGGTTATCAGCTTCGACACTGCCGAAGAAATGCCTCCTACGGTTTCGCGCGCACAGCTGTTTGCCAACGTTGAAGCAGAACTCAACGAAGCCGTTCCGCTTCTTGACAAAGCCAACAACAACCTGACTTATGGCCGCATGACCTACTATGTGGGCAAAATGATCCAGGCTAAAATGTACCTGAACGCTGAAGTTTACACCGGTACGCCCCGCTGGGCTGAAGCCGAAGCAGCTTGCAATGAAATCATCAACTCCGGTCTGTTCGCAATCGAAGCGTCCTACACCAACAACTTCAAAACAGACAACTCCGGCAGCCAGGAATTCATCCTCGCCGTACCGTTTGATGAAGTGTTTGCTCAAGGCTTCAACCTGCACCAGATGACCCTGCACTACGGTTCGCAGGCAACCTACAACCTCAAGGAACAACCTTGGAACGGCTATTGCTCGCTCCAGGAATTCTACGAGAAACACGACGATGCTGATGCCCGCAAAAACAACTTCATCGAAGGTCCGCAGTTTGCTGCCGACGGTGTAACGCCCATCCTCGATGCCGGCGCCGAAGCTTCCGACCCCGACGGTCCACAAGTAAACTTCACACCTGAACTCAACGAACTCCGTCCGGGCGCCCTGCGCCAGGCAGGTGTACGTATCGGTAAATACGAGTTCAAAACCGGTGCTACCGCCAACCTTGGCAACGATATGCCGATCTTCCGCTACTCGGACGTTCTGCTTATGAAGGCTGAAGCCCTTTGGCGTCAGAATCCAGGTAACACCGACGCCCTCGATCTCGTAAATGAAGTACGCAACCGTTCCTACGAGCCCGACCAGCCTCTGGCAGCCCTTACCGCTGAAGCCCTGCTCGACGAGCGTGGCCGCGAAATGTTCTTCGAAGGCGTTCGCCGTCAGGACATGATCCGCTTCGGTGTGTTTGGAAACCCTACCGAGTGGATGCCAGGTTCGGGCCCGAATGCCCAGCTTTGGGCCATTCCCCAGAGCCAAATCAATGCCAATCCAAACCTCGATCAGAACCCCGGTTATTGATCCGCAGTTTAAGGTTTGAAATAGTTGAGCCATCCCGGGTTTCCGGGATGGCTCATTAATTTTGATCAGGATCCTTATGAATCAAGTAAATCCATCCTGAAAATCTTGTAAATCACTTTCATCCTGATTTACCTTCACCACCATGAAAAAATTACTTTTTCTCCTTGCACTCGCCACACTTTTTACAACGGCCTGCCGCAGCGATTACGACAAAATGGTGCGCCGCGAACTCGCCAGCGGCGTACGCAACGATACCCTATTCCTCGACATGTTTCTCGGCATGGACCGCAAGGCATTTTACATGCATTGCATGAAACTCAACCAGCAGGGACTGGTTACCAACGGTCCGGAAAACAATACGGTGCTGCTGGTAATCAACGACTACAAAAACACCATCGACATGAATTTTTACCCGGCTTTCGACAACAACGACCGCATTTACCTTATGGGTATTGTGTTCAACTACCAAAGCTGGGCGCCGTGGAACAAAGATCTTTTTGCAGACAAACTTATGCCCGAAGTCATCAACCAACTCGAACGCTGGTACGGTCCGGGATTTCTGGAACTAAAAAGCCCGGAAGGCAAACAAATTTGGGTCAAGGTCAACGGCAACCGCCACATCATGGCCTACCTTCAAAACGAAAAAAACGTAAGGGTCGAAATCAAAGACCTTACTGCCAAAGTGCCTGAAAAACCCGTTTACGACAAACCCAGCGGCAACCGCCCCATCTGGGAACAACCCAACTCATGAACAACCACACGCTTCGGCATCTTTGGTTTGTTTTTTTGCCCGTTTTACTGGGCATCATAGCCTGCAGACAACAAACGCCGCACGCAACGGCAAAACGTTTTACCCTGCTCGGCGCCGCCCAAACAGGCATCGATTTCGCCAACATGGCCCCCTACTCCGATTCGGTAAACTGCTACCTTTTCCGCAACTTTTACAACGGCGGCGGCGCAGGCATCGGCGACATCAACAACGACGGCAAACCCGACGTTTTTTTCTGCGGCAACCTGGTGCCCAACCAGTTGTACATCAACAAAGGCGATTTTAAATTTGAAAACAGTACACAAAAAAGCGGCCTCGGACCATCGACTTCCTGGACCGCCGGGGTGGCCCTGGCCGATGTGAACAACGACGGCTGGCTGGATATTTATTTGTGCAAATCTGGTCCGCCCAATACCCAAAAACGCAACAACGAACTGTTCATCAACAACGGCGACGCAACCAAAAACGGCGGCGTGCCCACTTTTTCCGAACAGGCAAAAACATACGGGCTCGACTACACCGGACTGAGTACTCACGCCGCTTTTTTTGATTACGACCGCGACGGCGACCTCGACTGTTACCTGCTCAACAACTCCCTGCGCAGTGTGGGCGGCTACGACCTCAGGCCAGGCCAACGCACCACACCCGACCCCAACGGCGGCAACAGGTTATTGCGCAACGACTTGGATTTGGGCAAATATACCGACGTGACGTTGGAAGCAGGTATTTACAGCTCGGCCATCGGGTTCGGCCTGGGCGTTACGGTGGGTGATTACGACCGCGACGGTTGGCCCGACCTGTTTATTTCCAATGACTTTTTTGAACGCGATTACCTCTACCGCAACCTTGGAAACGGGCGTTTTGAAGAAGTTTTGGAAAAGGCCATGGCCGAAATAAGCAAAGGTTCCATGGGCGCCGACATGGCCGATGTGAACAACGACGGGTGGCCCGACATCTTCGTAACCGAAATGACGCCTGAAGACCCCGCACGTTACCAAACCAAAACCACTTTCGACAATTGGAATACTTACAACCTGGCCCTTGAAGCCGGTTACCACCGCCAATTTGGCCGCAACATGTTGCACCTGAACAACGGCGACGGCACCTTTTCCGAAGTGGGCCGTTTGGCAGGCGTGTGGGCTACCGACTGGAGCTGGGGCGCCCTGGCAGCCGATTTCGACAACGATGGCCGGAAAGATCTTTTTGTTGCCAACGGCATCGGAAAAGATCTTTTGGACCTCGATTACCTCAATTTTTACTCCGATCCGGGCGTGGTGGGCAAAATCCTGCGGGAAAATCCGGGACAAGGCATACGCAAGCTCATCGATGCCATGCCTTCCAAACCTTTACCCAACTACCTGTTTAAAAACGAAACTCAAACCGCCGGCGGTATGCCGCAGTTTCAAAATGTCGCCACCGATTGGGGGCTCGAACAACCTTCCTTTTCCAACGGATCTGCGTACGCCGACCTCGACAACGACGGGGACCTCGACCTGGTGGTGAACAACCTCGACCAACCTTGTTTTGTGTACCGGAACGAAACCGTAAAGGGCAACAAAACGACTGCGGATGCTCATTGGCTGCAAATCAGTTTCCCGGAAAACAAGGGCATGGGCGCACAGGTGGAGGTGGTAGCCGGCGGCACCAAACAATTTCAGGAACTGGCGCCCATGCGTGGGTTTGAGTCCTGTGTAGGCTCCGTGTTGCATTTTGGATTGGGGAAATTCGATAAAATTGACACGCTTCGCGTGGTTTTCCCTTCGGGAAAAATTTGGGAAAAATTCGGGTTTAATGCCGACCAGAAACTGAAAGTAAGTGAACAGGAAGCTTTTGCCCACACCCTATCCAAACCCGCCAACACTGCCAAATGGTTCACCAAAGCGGTTAAACAACCCGCTTTTACACATAAAGAGTCGGCGTACAGCGATTTTGACCGTGAGGCGCTTTTGTTTCGCATGGTATCGGCGGAGGGTCCTTGTTTGGCCGTGGCTGATGTCAACGGCGACGGGCTGGACGATTTTTTTGCCGGAGGCGCAAAAGGTCAAAGTGGCGCCTTGTTCGTGCAGACAAGCCTTGGTGATTTTACCCTTTTGCCGCAGACAGACTTTGAAAAAGACCTCGGCGCCGAAGACGTGGCATCCGCGTTTTTTGATGCTGATGGTGATGGCGACAAAGACTTGTACGTGGGCAGCGGCAGTCATGAAAACGAGCCCGGGGAACCTACGCTGCAGGACAGATTGTACCTCAACAACGGCAAAGGAACGTTTAAACGACAGGCCGATGCTCTGCCCTCGGGCAAACCATTCGTAACCTCCTGTGTACGGGCAGCCGATGTGGATGGAGACGGCGACCTCGACCTTTTTGTGGGCATGGGTTTGGTGCCCGGCCATTATGGACAAACAACACAGTCTTTTATCCTGGAAAATGATGGGAAAGGACGATTCACGCCAGCCATCAACAAACACCAGGGCCTGACAAAAGTAAGGTCGGTAAACGATGCCGCCTGGGCCGACATGGACGGCGACGGCGACCCCGACCTGGTGATGTGCGCTGAATGGGAGCCTGTGCGGGTAATCCTCAATGAAAAGGGCCGGTTAGCCACCATTTTAAACGCGCCAGGCCTGGCCAACACCGAAGGTTGGTGGAACTGCCTGTTGCTCGACGACCTGAACGGCGACGGCAACATGGACATCGTTGCGGGCAACCATGGATTGAACAGTCGTTTCAAAGCAGGAGACAACACCCCCATGGAACTTTATGTGGATGATTTTGACCAAAACGGACAACAGGAAGCCATCCTTTCCCAGTTTTGGGGCGATCGCGCCTACCCTATTGTTCAGCGCAATGATTTGGTAAAACAATTGCCAGTGTTAAAAAAACGGTACCTCAAATATGAAAACTACGCAGGGCAAACCATACAGGATGTACTGACCGAGGAACAAAGAAAAAAAGCCTTGTACAAAAAAGCCGTAACCCTGCAAAGCGCAGTGATTTGGAACCTCGGCAACGGCCAGTTTGAAAAACAGGAACTTCCACTGGAAGCACAGATCAGTCCGGTATTTGCCATCACCAGTACCACCCTGCACGGCCAAAAAGCGCTTGTACTTGGAGGAAACGACGAACGTTGCAAACCGGAAACGGGCATTTACCTTGCTTCGCGCGGCGTGTTACTGATTTTGGAAAAAAACAGAAGTTGGAAAGCTGTTCCAGGCAGGGAAACTGGTTTGGTTTTGAGCGGCCCCGTGCGCGACCTTACCATGATCAAAACAAAAAATGGTAATGCCCTGTTGAGCGCATCCAACAATACCAAACTTGAGTTGTGGAACCTAAGCAACCCTGAAGCGCAATAAGCCGTCAGTTTATTCGCGGATGAATTCGAGTTCCTGGTGCTTATCCAACTTTGCGATGGAAGAAGGTTCGCCGGGCTCCTTGTCGTCCTGGCGGTATTTGACCACGTAATCAACAGCACCCAAAATTTCAGAACTGATGGCGCCGAAAGTTGGTGGCCACGGCTCGCCACTTACATTGGCGGAAGTGCTGACGATGGGTCGGCCGAAAGTTTTGATGAGTTCCTGACAGAATTCATCCTGAGCGACACGAATGGCCACTGAGCCGTTGGGGGCTTTTACGGATGAGGAGATGTTGGCGTTGCTTCGGTCGTATACGACGGTTAACGGACGTGTATGAAAAGCGAGCAGGGTTTCCAGCCGCGGGTGAACCCTGGCAATGTATTGTTTGAGCATGTCGATGTCGGACACCAACAAAACATAACCGTGTTCGGGGCTGCGGCCTTTGAGTGCGTTGAGACGCTGGACGGCATCTTCATTGCCGGCATCGCATCCGATGCCCCAGATGGTGTCGGTGGGATAACAAATCAATCCCCCGTTGTCGAGGATGCGTGCAATCTCTGAAATGTCGTCTCGTAGCAGGAACATGGCCAACAAATGAAGTTGAAAAACGTTTGGGAATATTAATGGGGTAAATCGTCGGCAAAAGTCCGGTTTTTTTGGTGAAAGAAGCCAGCTTTTATCCCTGGGAAAACGTCTTTTGTTTAGCGTAAAGATAGTCAGTACCTTAGAGCTTGTTCAAACAGACACAAAACATGCGTGTACAATTTTATAAAACCCTGTTTTTCCTCGCATTGTTGTGGGTTGTTTCTCCCACCTCATTGTTTGCCATGCACATCATCGGCGGAGAGATGTCTTACGAATGCACCGGACCGGGTGCACAGGGTACCAACCGTTACATATTTACACTGAAAGTGTACCGCGATTGCAACGGGGGTGGTGCGCCTTTCGACAATCCGGCTGAAATAGCCATTTACCGGGGAAGCATCAACAACAACAGCATGTTTGAATCTTTCCAGATTTCCAATCCATTCGAAACAAGGATCATACCCGACACGCCGGAATGTGTGGCGAATGTGCCCAATGTTTGTGTGGAACAGGCTATTTATACGTTTACAAGAGATTTGCCCATCAATGGAACACAGAGCTACTTCATTGTATACCAGCGTTGTTGCCGAAACGTAACGATTTCCAACCTGGTAAACCCGGGCGATGCCGGCGCTACCTATGCCATCGAGCTCACCCCGACAGCACAATCGTCGTGCAACAGCAGTCCGGTGTTTAGCGATTTTCCACCTGTCATCATTTGCAACAATTTTGCACTGAACTTCGACCACAGCGCCACCGATGCCGACGGCGACCAATTGGTGTATTCCTTTTGTTCGCCCGTAAACGGTGGCGGCCCGTTGCTTTCACCACCCTCAGCCGCCGAATCGTGCGAAGGCGCCCAACCAACGCCGCCATGTCCTCCCCCGTTTGATTTGGTAACCTTCACAACGCAATACAGTCCCGGAAATCCCATGGGTGGCAATCCCATTGTTACCATCAACAGCGTTACCGGCATGATCACCGGCGCGCCAAACATGTTGGGGCAGTTTGTGGTGGGCGTTTGTGTGGAAGAATACCGAAACGGCGTGCTTTTGAGCGTGTTGCGTCGCGATTTTCAGTTCAACGTTACGGACTGCAGTCCGACCGTTTTTGCTGAGGTCGCCTCCGATTCCGTCGTTGGAGCACAACGTGTGTTTGTAAAATCTTGCGGCAGCAATACGGTTACCTTCGACAATCAAAGTATTCAGGAGGAAAACATTGATGCTTTTGAATGGCAATTTAATCTAAACGGCACGCCATACACCAATTCGACCGATTGGGATGCTACGGTGACCTTTCCCGATACCGGCATTTACAATGGCATACTTTTGCTGAACCCAGGACTCACCTGTGCCGATACAGCCTACATCCGGGTGGGCATTTTCCCGGAAATCAATGCAAGTTTTGAATTTGATTACGATACCTGTACGGCCGGTCCTGTGGACTTTACCGATTTATCCACCGGCGAAGGCATCATCAATACCTGGAACTGGAATTTTGGGGTTCCGGGTGGTACATCAAGTGATGTTAACCCTTCTTTTTTGTTCCCCTACCCTGGCAATCACCCCGTCAAGCTGAAGGTGTACGATCAAAACACCTGTTCCGACGATACAACCCAGGTCATTTCCTGGTTTCCGGTTCCCGAATTGGTAGTGGTTCAACCCAGCGATTTCAGGGGTTGTCAGCCAGCAAGCATTACGTTTACCAACCTTTCCACACCCATCGACAGCACCTACAATGTTGTCTGGGATTTTGGCGACGGCACCACTGTTTCCGGTGTTTTGAGCCCGACCCATATTTATGAAAATCCGGGTGTTTTTTCGGTAAAGGTTACCATAACCTCACCCATAGGCTGTTCCGTGGAAGATTCGTTTTTCGAACTAATCCGTGTTTTACCGTCACCCGACGCCCAGTTTACCTGCGATCCCGATACCGGATTGAGCAACCTGAACAACACCGTCATGTTCATCGACCAAAGCACGGATGCCAACCGGTGGAACTGGACGTTTGGCAGATTTGGCACCTCAACTCAACAAAATCCGACCTATACCTTCCCGGATACGGGTCTGGTACGCGTGCGCCTGATCGTGACCCACCCATTGGGCTGTCAGGATTCCCTGATCAAATTCCTCGACATCGTGCCCGAAGTGCGCTGGTTTATGCCCAATGCATTTACGCCCAACGGCGATGGCATGAACGATGCATTTTTTGGGAAAGGCAAAATCGAGGGCATCTCCGGTTTTAACATGAGTATTTGGAACCGTTGGGGGGAAATGGTGTTTGAAACCGCCAATCCCGACGAAGGCTGGGACGGTCGTTCGATGAACAACGGAGGCATGTCGCCGGCCGGCGTCTATGTTTACCTGGTTACGTTTAGAGGGCCCCGGGGCGAGGATTTTGAGTACAAGGGGTTTGCGACGTTGGTGTATTAAAAAAGTTTCACACAGATTTACACAGTTTCGCAC
>JADLBE010000149.1 GCA_020847915.1 Saprospiraceae bacterium
CTTCGATGTTGATGATGAGGTCGCCCGGACCTCCGCCTTTGGCCCCGGCGTTGCCTTTTCCCGACATGGAGAGCTGGATGCCGTCGTGTACGCCTGCCGGGATGTCCACATCGATGGTTTCTTCACCGAACACGCGTCCGTCGCCTTTACAAACGTTGCAGGCGACCTTGATGGTTTGGCCGCTGCCGTTGCAGGTTGGACAAGCGGTAGCGGTTTGCATCACACCAAACGGCGTTTGTGTGACGCGGTTCACCATACCCGAACCACGGCAGGTGGTACAGGTTTCGACGGCGTTTTTATCACGTGCGCCCGAACCGCTGCAGGTATTGCAGGTGACTTGTTTGCGGACCTTGATTTTTTTACTCACACCCGAAGCGACTTCTTCGAGGGTCATTTTTACGCGGATGCGCAGGTTGGAGCCACGTTCGCCACGGGGCTGGCGCGCGCCGCCGTAACCACCGCGACGGCCACCGCCGCCAAAAAATTCGCTGAAAATATCGTCGGAGTCAAAACCGAAACGGCGAAGGATATCGTCCATCGACATGCCTTCAAAACCGCTGGGGCCTGAACCCTGTCCGTTCACCCCGGCGTGGCCGTAGCGGTCGTAACGCGCACGTTTGTCGTCGTCGCTGAGCACATCGTAAGCTTCGGCAGCTTCCTTGAATTTTTCTTCCGCTGCTTTGTCGCCCGGGTTGCGGTCGGGGTGAAATTCAAGCGCTTTTTTGCGGTAAGCTTTTTTTATCTCGTCGGCGGCGGCGCCTTTGGCGACGCCGAGTATTTCATAATAATCTCTCTTTGTTGACATATCCGGTTGTTATTTGCCCACCACAACTTTGGCGAAGCGGATGATGCGTTCGCCGATGGCGTAGCCGGGTTCGAGGGTATCCACAATTTTGCCTTTGAGCTCGTCGGAAGCAGCGGGCACTTCGGCTACGGCTTCGTGGTGGTCGGCATTGAAAGGCTCGCCTGTGTTGCTGGGCAAACTGCGCAGTCCCCTGGCTTGCAGGGTTTGCTGGAGTTTGTGGTGCACGAGCGCTACACCTTCGGTAAGGCCGGCATTTTTGGCAGCGCGTTCGAAATCGTCGAGCACAGGCAACAAGGCTGCGATGATGTCGCGACCGGCAGTTTGTGTCAGTTCGTTGCGTTCACGGGCAGCGTTGCGTTTGTAGTTCTCAAAATCGGAAAGCAGGTACAGCTGTTTGTTGCGCGCATCGTCGAGTTGTTGTTGCAATGCGGCTATTTTTGCTTCCAGCGGATTTTCACCTGCAGTTTCTGATTCCGCACCGGTTTGTTGTGCTTCGGTAGTTTCCATAGACTCGTTCTCCGGCAAATTCGTTTCCTGATCGGGCATGTTCATTTTATTTTTTATCCACTTTTTAATCATGGCTTATCGGTCTCTAAAGACAAATTGAAAAAAGGCAAGTCGGCTGTTTGCCAAATCGCCTGAAGTCCGTTTGCCTTTACGTGCATGAATGCCATCCACAATTTTTATGCCCCGACGTGTGTTGGTGACATTTTGTCAGAGGAACCGTGCTTTTTGTCTGTTAGTGATCTAATTTTCGGTAATGACCTGGCCGAGCATCCGCTCCATTTGCGCCGGCGACAGGTTAACGCCCATGATGCGACCTTCCGGATTGATCAAAAAAGTACTCGGTATACTTTTGACATTGTAGAGCTGGGCGGCAGGATGATCGAATCGGTCGCTTGTGGCGTAGTGGTTTGGCCAGGCGAGTCCGTCGACCTCAATGGCGCGCTCCCAGGCCTGGAGGTTTTGTTCGATACCAACGCTGAAAATGGTGAAGGACTGCGCTTTGTAGTTGTTGTACAAAGCGACAAGTTCGGGATTTTCTTTGCGGCATGGGCCACACCAGCTGCCCCAAAATTGCAGGAGCACGTACTGACCGCGCAGGTCCGACAACCGTGCTGTGCGCCCGTCGGGGGCAGAAGCTTCAAAATCGGGCGCCATGTCGCCTGCAGTGACACTTGGTTTGCGGTACTGGTACCAGGCAAAAGCCAAAAGAACAAGGATGAGGACAGGCAGGTATCGGCGAAAAGAGGAAAAATTCATAGTGTATTATGGTTGTTGGTTTTCAGGGCAGCATTTCCTGAATGCAAATGTCGGGTACAATGTACTTTTGGAGTTCATTTCCAACGTTCGTTAACTTGTCTTTAGCATTCGCCACAACATGCTCACCATAGATCCGACCCAAATTGCCACCCGCGACCTGCACCAGTTTATCCTTGGCGCTGTGTCGCCGCGTCCCATTGCGTTCGCAAGCACCATCAGCACCGATGGCATTCCCAACATTGCGCCCTACAGTTTTTTCAACGCTTTCAGCAGCAATCCTCCCATCCTGATTTTTTCATCCAACCGCCGTGTGGCCAACAACACCACCAAGGATACTTTAAAAAACGTGCAGGATACCGGCGAGGTAGTGATCAATGTGGTGCCGCACAGCATTGTGCGCCAAATGGCCATGGCCAGCATCGAATGGTCGTCGGAGGTGAATGAATTTGAAAAAACGGGACTCACACCCCTTGCTTCCGATTTGGTCAAACCGTTCAGGATCGCCGAAAGTCCGGTACAGATGGAATGCAGGGTGGAACAAATCCTGCCCCTCGGCGACCAGGGCGGCGCCGGCAACCTCATCGTTTGTCACATTGTTCGTATGCACATCGCCGAAGAGGTACTCAACGAAAACGGTCGCATCGATCCGCACAAAATAGACCTCATGGGCCGTATGGGCCGGTTCTGGTACGTACGAGCCAGCGGCGAGGCCATACAGGAAATCGTACAGGAGGTAGGCGCCGTTGATGTCATCGGTTTCGACAAACTCCCGCACGGCATCCGCCACAGTCCTGTGCTCACCGGCAACAACATCGCCCGACTGGCGGCCCTCAAAACCCTGCCTTCAGCCGAAGATGCAGCAGCACTCACCATCACCGATCCGCGTGTTCAAGCCATGCTCAAGGCGCCCGATGTGCGCGTGGCCATGCACCGCTATGCACAGGATGCTTTGGAAAATGGTGATGTGGAACTTGGGGCGAAGCTTGTTGTTTTGGGAGAAGCCGTGAAAAATTGAATGACGAGATACGAAATACGAAATTTGAAATTAGATTTTTATGCCCTCACTCCGCCCTTTTGTCTGAATCAGGATTTCCAGGATTATAAGATTTTCAGGATTTTAAATTACAGGATGATGGCCCGAATGAAGCATGGATGTCCCATTTCAACCGAATCATTTTCCTGTAATTTAAAATCCTGAAAATCTTATAATCCTGGAAATCCTGATTCAGACAAATAGGCGGAGTGAGGGCAAATAAAATCTAATTTCAAATTTCGTACGTCGTCAATCGTCAATCAAAGCCTTACCTTTGCCTCCCCAATTTTCAGCCCAACCCATACTACAAACATGAAATTCGCCACCAAAGTCATCCACGCCGGCATCGAGCCCGACCCCTCAACAGGGGCCATCATGACACCCATTTTCCAAACCTCCACCTACGTGCAAGCCGCACCCGGCGACCACAAAGGTTACGAATATGCCCGTACACAAAACCCGACGCGCACGGCCCTTGAAACCAACCTCGCTGCCCTCGAAAACGGTACCGACGCCATCTGTTTCAGCTCGGGTCTTGCCGCCCAGGACGCCGTAATTAAACTGTTGAATCCGGGTGATGAAGTGCTTTCCGTAAACGACCTCTACGGCGGATCCTACCGCCAGATGGTGCGCGTTTGGGGACCATGGGGACTGAAAAGCCGCTACATCGACATGTCCGACCCAGCAGTTGTGGCCGGTTCCATCACTGCGGAAACCAAAATGCTTTGGATCGAAACACCCACCAACCCAATGCTCAACATCGTTGACATTGAAGCCCTTTGTGCTGTGGCTCGCAGCAAAGATGTGCTCACGGTGGTCGACAATACCTTCGCGTCGCCTTACCTGCAAAATCCGCTCGACCTGGGCGCCGACATCGTTTTGCACTCGGCCACCAAATACATCGGCGGACACTCTGACGTTGTACACGGCTGCCTCATTACCAAAAATGCCGAACTGGCCCAACGTCTGCGTTTTCTGCAAAATGCCTCAGGCGCCGTGCCCGGACCACAGGATTGTTTCCTCGTGCTTCGCGGTATCAAAACCCTGCACCTGCGCGTTCAGCGCGCGTGTGAAAATGCCGAAAAAATCGCCCATTTCCTGAAAGGACACCCGGCGGTATCCAAAGTGTACTGGCCCGGCTTCGAAAACCATCCAGGCCATGCCATTGCCAAAAAACAAATGCGTTTGTTCGGCGCCATGGTTTCGTTCGACCTGGTGGACAACTCTCCCGAAGCCGCAACCAAAGTGCTCAGCGGTACCCACCTGTTTGCCCTCGCCGAATCGCTCGGTGGCGTAGAATCGCTCATCGGTCACCCGGCCAGCATGACCCACGCCAGCATCCCGCGCGAAGAACGCCTTAAGGTGGGCCTCACCGATTCGCTCGTGCGCCTCAGTGTAGGGGTTGAAGATGCCGATGATTTGATTGAGGACCTGAAAATGGCGCTTTCTTGAATGGGGAATGCGGAATGCGGAATAAATAAAGCCTGGGCGCTCTAGAGTTTGAATGACGAGATACGAAATACGATATTTGAAATTAGAATTTTTATGCCCTCACTCCGCCCTTTTTACAAGGAATATCCGGCGGAGTGAGGGCATAAAAATTCTAATTTCAAATATCGTATTTCGTATCTCGTCATTCAAACTGCTGAGCACCCAGGCTCTAAAGTCCTGACTATCTTACTACTACAAGCTGCATCCTTTTACGCATTTGCGTTCCGGCAAGAATGGTGACCTGGTAAACGCCGCCGGGCAGATCAACTACCGGCAGAACGATGTTGTGTTGTATGGCTGCCGGGGCTTCAAGCACCATGACCTGACGGCCAAGAGCGTCTGTGATGCTCACGTAGGCTGGAAGGTTTTCCGGCAAATTTAAAAACAGCCTGCTTTGGTTGTAGGCCGGATTGGGCGCCAGGTAAGCTGAAATTTCGGAAGCGCCCGGATTGCCGGTACTTACCGAACCGGTCAGCGTAACCGTGTACGTTGCCGAACAGCCTTTTGCATCGGTCACCACAAGTTCGTAATCGCCTGCTGGTGCACCTGCCAGGTTTTGGGCGCCGCTTTGAAACGTTTGTTGGTTCAAAAACCACTCAAATGTGTAGTCGCCCGTACCACCAACGACACCTACAGAAACCGCGCCGTTGCTTTGGCCCTGGGTAGGATTCATGATGTTTTCAGCAACGATGCTGATCGGCAGTGGGTCGACGATCGTGATGTTTGCCGTGGTGGCACAGTTTTGAGCATCTGCAATGCTTACGGTGTAGGTACCGGCGGGCACATTGTACAAAGCCTGTTCCGTACTGCCGTTCGACCACTGGAAACTGTAAGGCTCGATGCCTCCCTGGGTATTTACGGTGACGGAGCCGGTAGGTGTACCCGGACAATCGGGCGCCGTACCCACCAGCATGGCCCCGAGAACACAATTGCTTTGATCACAGGCGTCGATGGTGCCCGCTACCGATTGTTCGCAGCCGTTGGCATCCTGTACGATCACGAGATAGGGCATTCCGCCCGGCAAGTCGAGGCCTACAGGATCGCCGGACAAGGTGAGTGGCGCCGTGCCGCCCGAAATGTTTGCCTGCAACAAAGCGGTGCCCGGGCCCGTGCACAAAGTTGAAATCTGGAGGGCCAGTGGTTCAAATGTTGGCGTGCTGTTGATGTCGAGTATGCTTAAACAATACGCGCCGGTTTGATGCGGACTGGTGACAGCGAGCTGGAGGTAATACGTTTGTCCGGGCAACAGGTTGGCAACACTCCAATAGCCGTTGCAACGCAGCGGCTGGGTGTTGCATTCAACAATTTGCAGGTCGTTGCAATCCGTTCCCTGCCAAACGCTGAGCAGGTGTTCAAAATCGGCGCCCGAATTTACACGAATACCGCCGCTGGCGGGCGCAACGAAACGAAACCAAACATCACTTGTTACCGATGGTACACAGGGCGGCGTCAGGCCGGAAGGTTGGCTGGCAGCATTGATCCCCTGCTGGCATTGTCCGTCGATGGTGAGTTGTAAGGCGCTGAAACAATCGTCGTTGGTTGGCGCTTGTTGGATTGTTTTAACCACCTGAGGGCAAAATGCACCTTCCACGGTGGCAAAACTACCTGCAATTTGTATCCAATACGTTGCTCCCTGTGTAAGATCAGGCAACACAAGTGAACCACCGAGGTGGTTGCCTGCCAGTTCAGTCAGGTTGTTGCACGAACCACCGTAGAGTGTAACGATGTCGGAAAACGACGCTTGGCTGCGCACCTCAAGCTGTTCGTCCGGTTGCAGGGCAGCGGGTGCAGTAAAAGTGTACCAAACATCGGCTCTGGCGAGTTCGTTGAGCGAAGGCTGGTTGGCCGACATGGTGGCGTTTCGGTTGGTCGACTGCGTGCAGGGCTGGTTGATTTGCAATGGCAAGGCACCTAGGCAGTCGTCGTGTACAGGGGCGGCAGGCGGCGGCCCCGAGGCATCCACTTCGATGCACATGTTTCCACGCGGACGGCCGAAACGGCCCTCGTTTCCACTCACACGGATGAGGTATTCCGTACCGTTTTGGGCGTTTAGATAAAGGTTATCGCCTGTAAATCCGTGTTCGTCGCGGTTGGTACAGGCCACAGACTGGGGTGTGGCACAGGATCCGGTAAACACTTCGATCACATCATTAAAAACGGCGTGGGTTTGGATGTTCACCCAACCGGTTACATCGGGTTGGTAGCGGTACCACAATCCGCCTACAGAGCGGTCGCCGCAGGTAGCAGGCGGACCGTCGAGGATGGCGTTCAGGTTTTGGCCTTCTTTGCAATCGTCGCCGGTGAGCAGAGGCAAGGCGTTGGTACAGAGGTCGTTGGCGGCGCCTTCGCCGGCAATTTTAATGTTGTCGACGCCGGCCCACCAGCCCCAGTCGTTGCCGTCGCTGAATTCGATGGCGACGCGCATTTGTGTATTGCGGTAAGGAGAGAGATCGAGTGTTTGATGCACGTAGTTGGGGAAATAGGGTCCGCCGACATCTTCAGCAAAACTGTTTACCAAAAATTCTTCGTTGCTGGCGTGTTGGACATAAACGCTTACTTGTTCGGAATAAACGCGCAGCATCAGGTCGAAGTCGAGGGTGAAGCGTGCAAATTGGCTCCCGTCAAACCAGGGCGAATACAACCTGGCCGTGGAATACGGTGCATCGGCCCCAAGGGCATCGTCATCGAAATAAGCGAAACAGGTGCCGTCCATCGATGTGCCGTTGTTGTAAGCTACGGAACCTGTATCAATCAGCCCAAAGCGCCAGTCGTCAACACCGGATAAAATTTCGGTTTCCCACCCGGCTGGTTTGTCGCAGTTGTTGAAAGTTTCGATCACGACATTGGTGCCTGTGCCGGAACCGGTCACACGGATGTTGTCTACGGCTGCCCACCAGGCAAAACCACCGCCATCGTCGTAACGCAGGATGATGCGCAAATCGCCTTGCGGGTTGAGCAGGGAGAGGTCGTAGCTGAAGTTGAAATGGTCGGACAGCAGGGCGCCATTTTTGCGTGTTTCGTCGTACCTGGCGAGCAGGTATTCGGTGGTTCCATCGGTAACCAACACGTCAAAATGTTCCTGGGAATCAGCCCAATCGCGGTAATGCACATCCATTTCCAGCAGAACGGTTGGAAAGGTGGTGGCATTAAAAGCCGGAGAAACAAAATCGATGATGTATGCGGGGGTATTGTCGCCTTCTGCGTCGTCGTCGATGATGAGACAGCAGGTGCTGTCGATGCTTTGACCCAACGCATCGCTGTTGGTTGAAAAACCAACCGACCAGGTCGGCATCGGATTACCATTGATGTTTACTTCCCAACCCGGCGGCAATAAGCATTGGTTAAAATCCTCTGCGAACAGCACCGTTTGTGCCTTTAAATTCGACATGCCAACGGCCAGCAATAATGCAAAAAGCGTACAAATGCGCATAAACAATTCAATTTGGCATGAAAGGTAGAAGCTTTTTTTTGATTGCTTGATCGCAAACGGGTAAGTTTTTTTATTATGTGTAAGATATTATCAGGCCCTGATTAATCTTTTTTTTAAATTTAAAAAATAACTATACTTGCCGGCAAAACACACCAAAACGTTTGATTATGCCGGCAACAGCCCGCGTCCGTTTCCACCAATTCCAAGCTGCGCCCCCGCCGCCAGGCAGTTTGCAGCCCTACACTCCGAGTGCAGCCAAACCCTGGAATGCGCTTCGGGTTGCCCACGTGTACCGCCGGCTTGGTTTCGGTGCTACGTATGAACAAATACAGCAAGGTCTTCAACTCGGACCGTCGGCACTGATCGATCAATTGCTCGACGATGCATCCAACCTCGGTTCGCCCCTGCCGCCCTATTGGGCCGGGTACACCTCCGATGATTATGTGGCCGATCCGAACCTGGTATTCGTACACCGCGACGAACTGCGCCGACGTTGGATGAGCGCCATGATTCAGGAAGGTATTCAAGCCAAAATGGCCTTGTTTTGGCACAACCACTTTGTTACGGAGCTCAACGAAGTGGGCTGCAACAATTATTTGTGGGACTACTTTAACCTCCTCCACGAGCAGGCCTTTGGCAACTTCCGAACCTTCGCACGCCTTATGGGTCAAAACCCGGCCATGCTGGCTTACCTCAACGGCAACCAAAACAGGGTCGGATCACCCAATGAAAATTACGCACGTGAACTCATGGAGCTTTTTACCATGGGCGAAAGTAACGGGTATACGCAAAACGACATTGTGGAAATGGCCCGAGCACTCACCGGCTGGCGCGCTGCTTCGTATGCCTGCATGCCGGCGTATTTCGACGATGCGTATTTCGACAACACACCCAAAACCATTTTTGGAGAAACGTCCAATTATACCTTCAACTCGGCGCACAACCTCATTTTTACCGTACGAGCTACCCAGGTTTCGCAATTCATTACCGGCAAACTTTACAAGTTTTTCCTTTACCAAAAACCCGATGCCGACGTGCATGCAGGCCTCGCGGAAACGTTCCGAAACAGCAACTGGGAACTGCTGCCCGTGTTGAAACAGCTTTTTAAAAGCGAGCATTTTTTTGAGGATCATTTTATGAATGCCGAAATCAAAAGTCCGCTCGAAACCTTGCTGCCCCTGTGGAAAATGGCCGGCGTTGTACCCGATCAGCACATACCCGAAGACTGGTGGGGCGCGGTCGCTTATTGGTCGTACCAACTTGGACAGGACATTTTTAATCCGCCCAACGTGGCAGGCTGGCCGGGTTACCACAAATGGCTCAACGAAAGCACCCTTACCGCCCGCTGGAATTACGCCTCAGCCATGGCTTACCGGCTTACGCTGGTTGAAGAGGTGCGCAGCAACCTGCGCAACATCGCCATCGATCTAAGCAACGACAGCAACGACCCGGCCGTGATTGTACCCTTGCTGGTAGAGTTTTTTACCGGTCAGCAACTCGATCCCATTCAATTGCAGGCCGCCATCATCAATTTCAAAGCCAACATTCCGGAAAACTATTTCGAGGACGGGTCGTGGACCCTTGCCTGGAGTGAAGCGCCTTACCAAATCGTCAACATGCTGTACTACCTCGTGCGGCTCCCGGAATTTCAATTGAACTAACCACAGCCATGTGTAAAGATACCAGCAAACACCGTCCCGGCCGTACAACCGACGATTCAAAGGAACACCAGCAGGACCACCAGTTGTGGTCGCGGCGCGATTTTTTATCGGCAACGGGCCTTATGGGCGCCGGCGGTTTTTTACTCGGAGGTTTACCACTCCGCGCTTTCCAACCCACGCCGCTTATGGCTGCTTTGTCGGGTGGCAACTCCGACCGCATCCTCGTGCTCATCAGGCTCGACGGCGGCAACGACGGACTCAATACCGTGATCCAACGCGGCAACAGCCAGTATTACAACATCAGGCCCACCATCGCCATCCAGGAAAGCAACCTTTGGGCGCTTAATACCGAACTTGGCATGCCTCTTTCTACCCAACCTTTGCAAAACATGTGGGAAGAGGATTTTATGAAAGTGATCCTGAATGTGGGTTATCCGGAGCCCAACTACAGCCATTTTCGCTCGTACGACATCGTCGCCTCCGCCAGCGACTCCGATACGGTGGTCAACACAGGCTGGATCGGTCGTTTCCTCGATTCCGAATACGCAGCTTTCCTCGAAACACCACCCACCATTCCGCCCGCCCTGCAAATTGGCGTCCAGGCCGACCTGGTTTTTAAATCCGACAACGCCAACATGGCCCTGGCCATAAGCAGCCCCGAAGAGTTTTACCAAATCGCCCAAAGCGGCCAGTTGTACAACACGTCTGCACTTGGCAACACCCCGCACGAACTAGAACTTGCGTTTGTCCGCCAAACCGCCAACAGCGCTTTTCGCTACGCAAATACCATCAAAGATGCGTATGCACGGGGCAAAAACCAGGTGGATTACCCCACCGACAACTACCTCGCCGAGCAAATGGCCATCGTGGCACGCCTCATCAAAGGCAAGCTGGGAACACGGGTGTTTATGGTCGACATCGGCGGGTTCGATACCCATGCCAACCAACTGGATTACCACCAGAGCCTGCTCAACAAAATCGCCACGGCGGTAAAAGCATTTTACGACGACCTGGCCGAAGGCAGCGCCGATTTGCCCAACGAGGTTTTGAGCATGACCTTTTCAGAGTTCGGCCGCACCATTTTTGAAAACGGCTCTTTGGGTACCGACCACGGCTGGGGCACGCCCATGCTGATGTTTGGAGGCGGCATCGGACAGGGCGTTACAGGTACTTACCAGGACCTCAGCAACCCCGACCCCTACTCCGATCCCGATTTCAGTGTCGACTTCCGTTCCGTGTATGCTACGGTGCTGCAGGATTGGCTCGGCAACAGTCCCGAACTGGTCAATTACGTGATGGGTGGCAACAATCCGGTGATTCCCGGCCTTGTACCCGCTTTACAGCCGGCTTCGGGCGACAACAACAAATGCAGTCTGCTCGGCCACAACCCAAGCGCCAACCTGCCCGGCAGCATCGAAATCAAATACGCCATGATGCAGGACGGCCCCGTGAAACTTCAGTTGCTGGACCAGGGCGGCCACGTGCTTCGCACCCTTGTGGATGTGTTTCAGCAACGGGGCAGTTATGTTTTCAACTTTTTGCCGCAGGTTTGGTTTGTTGCACCCGGTGTGTACCAATACCGGTTGATGGCAGGAGGTCAGGTGTTCAAAAGGGAGATCAGGGTGTAATGTGTTGAACAATTTTATCCGCATGCACCCGTGAATTTTCGATGAACCACACGTGGGTATCCATCCCGCCACACACCACGCCGGCGAGGTAAATGCCGGGCTGGTTGGACTCCTGTGTTTCCGGGTTGTATTCGGGTGCGCGCACGTCGTTGTCACACAACCGGATGCCAAGCATGTCCAGCAAAGCAAAGTTGGGCTGGTAACCCGTGGCTGCAATCACGTAATCATTTTCGATGCTGATGACGCCTTCGGGGGTGCGGATATCCACATGGCGCGGGTAAACATGGGTTAATTCGGCATTGAAATACGCCTTGATGGCGCCTTCTTCGATGCGGTTCACAATGTCGGGCCGGGCCCAGTATTTTACACGATCGCCGATTTCGGGGCCTTTAACCACCATGGTCACCTCGGCGCCTTTGCGGTAGGTTTCGAGGGCGGCGTCCACGGCCGAGTTGTTGGCGCCCACCACAACTACTTTTTGCCGGAAATAAGGGTGCGGCTCCTTGTAATAGTGGGTCACCTTGGGCAAATCTTCACCGGGAATACACAAAAGCACCGGCAGGTCGTAAAATCCGGTAGCCAAAACGATGTTTCGGGTATGGTAAACGGCTTTGGAAGTTTGCACCTGGTAACCCGTTTGGGCTTTTACCACGTTTTCCACCTGTTCGTACAGGTTGATGTCCAGGCGGTGCGACTCGGCCACACGTCGGTAATATTCCAGGGCTTCGTTGCGGGTGGGTTTGGCGTTCAGAGACACAAAGGGCACGCCGCCGATTTCGAGTTTTTCGGATGTTGAAAAAAACGTCATGTTGGCGGGATAATGGTAAAGCGAGTTTACCAGCGCACCTTTTTCCACAATGAGGTAATCGAGGCCGGCTTGTTGGGCCGCCAGTCCGCAGGCCAGTCCGATGGGACCGCCGCCGATGATGAGTATGTCGAGGGTGTTCATAGGTTAAATCTGTGTTTGAAAAACATCAAACCGCCTAAATACCTGGGGTGGTAGACGTAGCCTTTTCTGCCCACCGAACACGAACAATGATTTCATTTTTCCTGCCGAAAAGCTGGTAAGGTGGATTGTATCCCAGATAGCGGAAATTACCATCATGGCTGATACCATTATTTTTCAACAAGCTTTCCAGCTTTTCCGCGTTGTTTTTTATCATTTCATCAGAAGCAAATCCGCCAAACGATAAAACAGCGACATGTTCTTCAGGCACCGTTGTGATTTTTATCGACGCGTCTTTAGGCCGCGGTAAATTGTCTGGATTGTATTCAGCAGGCATGACAAAACTCATCGAGGAGAGTGTATCGTTGATGTCCATGTGTACTGGTGTGGTCATGGCAATTTTTTGCCCGGTATCGTTACCGCCAAAGATGTAGCCGGCCAATTGTCTGAACCCTGAATTGCCCAACTCTTTGTGCGATTTTGCAGAAGAAACAATGGAAGCCATGGTTGC
>JADLBE010000150.1 GCA_020847915.1 Saprospiraceae bacterium
CGCGGGCCGCAGGCCCGCGCGCTCCTTCCCCTCAATATGTATTGAAATGTGTCATGTCGAGCGTCAGCGAGACACCTCATTATTCCCGGTTCATACCTTACTTCACCATACACCCGAAGCCAAATTTCCGCGTGTCGTCAACCAAATTTCCTATTGATACATTAAACGTGCCGAATTTTTTGCCACAACACCAATTTTTTTTTCACGTGTGACTGAAACCAAAAATACAAAGCGTTTGTTGGTGCCATACTTTATAACAAATTGTTAATCAATTGATTAATCTAATCCAGCCCAAACAACCACCGGGCATTCCCCCTGCCTGCTGCCTGTTACAAACTGCCATCTAAAAAAAATTCTTTGCAAAATTTGTATCTTGGTATTGCATAGTACCTGTTTACCTACTTATATTTGCATCATCGAAAACAAATTGGCACGGCGCCAAAGTCTCCTACCGGAGACGGAAACGCCCGGGCAACAACGAAAAAATTAAGCAACCGCATGGATTTGGAAAATGCAAAAGCCCAAATGCGGAAAGGTGTCCTGGAAATGTGTGTTCTGGCCGTGATCGGCGAAGGTGAAACGTACCCACCCGAGATCATTAAAAAACTGGAAGGCACACAACTCGTGGTCAAGGAAGGCACCCTCTATCCGCTGCTCATCCGCCTGAAAAACGACGGTCTCGTCGATTACATCTGGCGGGAAGGCAAAAACGGACCACCCCGCAAGTACTTCACCATTACCGCCGAAGGGCGCTCGGTGCTGCAAGGCCTGACAGACAGCTGGCAGGATCTCGTAGATGCCGTAGCCCGCACCCTGGCGTACGAAAACGGCGCTCCAAGGGCACATCCCCCGCAGGCGCTCAACATCGAACCCATGCCCCCTTCGGAGTGAAGTACAAGACCAAACAACTTTTCCTTTTGATTCACCGCACCCATCATGAATAAGATTCTGAATATCAACCTGGGCGGATTCGCCCTCACCATAGACGACGACGCTTTCGAATACCTTTCCTCGTACCTCGACAGCATACGCAGGCGTTTTCGGGAAAGCGACGGTCGCGATGAAATCCTCAAAGACATCGAAACCCGACTCGGCGAACTCATCACCGACAACATGGGCAACCGCACCATCGTGATGCTGCCCGACGTGCAGGCTGCCGTGGAAATCATGGGCAAACCAGAGGATTTTGGCGGCGAACCCGTTGAACAACGCCGCAAACAAAGCAGCCAGTCGCAACAAAGCAGCGGTATTCGCACCGGAAAACGCCTCTTCCGCGACGAGGATGACAAAGTAGCCGCAGGCGTATGCTCGGGCCTGTCGGCCTACTTCGGACTTCAGGATCCCGTGTGGATGCGCCTCATCTTCGTGCTGCTCACCTTCCTTTCGGCCGGTTTCTGGATCCCCGCCTACCTCCTGCTCTGGATCCTGGTGCCACCCGCAAAATCCGCCGCCGATCGCCTCGCCATGCGGGGCGAACCGGTAAACGTGGACAACATCGCCCGTGAAATCGAAGAAGGTTTCGACCGCTTCGGAAACAGGGTGAGCTCCATGACCGACGATTTTAAAAAAAAAGGTAGTACCACCGGCGGGCGCCTGACCGATGCCCTGGGGTCCATATTGATCTTTATTGGCCAAATGTTTGGCTTTTTTATCCGTTTTTTGGCCAAATTTGGACTGCTGATCCTCATCCTCATCGGCATCGCCATGCTCATCGCACTGGCTTCTTCCTGGATTGCCGGCCTATGGGCCCTGATGGTGGCCGCCCCGCTTGTCAGCTTTTTTAGTCCCTTCTCCAGCGGCGTCAACTGGTTTGCATTTCTGGTGATGTTCCTCCTGTTTGGTATTCCACTTGTTGGACTGATCCTCATTTTCTCCAGAGCCTTGTTCAAAACCAGGACGCCCGGCTGGGTAGGTACCTCGCTGGTCGCTACCTGGGTGTTCAGTGTCATTGCCGGCTTCGGCTTGCTGAGTTTTGGGTTTAAAGGCTTTGCATCCCGATCGGATGTGGAGAAAAACATCGATCTCAGCGGACTCACCTCTGACACCCTGCGCGTTAACGGCATCGGTGACGGCGATCTGAATTACCAGTTCGATGGTGACGAATGGTGGCACGATGAGGAAAAATACCTGCGCAATGGAAAACTGGCTGTTCCTGGCGACATCGACATTCTTGTACGACCCTCCAAAGACAACCGTTTTCGGATTGTTCAAACCATTTCCGCTCGTGGTTCGAGCGATGAAGACGCGGCTCAAAACGCCGCCAACGTCAACTTCGAAACATCGTTGCAAGGCAATGCGCTCAATGTTCCGGTGTATTATTTGTTGCCCAAAGGCACCAAATGGCGGATTCAGAACATAAAATTGGTTGTTGAAATGCCCGTGGGTAAAAGCATCGTTTTCGACGAGCACATTTACGGCAGGGCCAAGGCTGAAATTGTGAACTATGCAGACGATAGCAGCGACCGCATTTCACAAAGCCCCGGTAAAGTATTTATGATGACCAAAGATGGCCTCCGGTGTACCGAATGCCCGCAATGGGGCGACCGCAATTTCCGCGAAGACCGTTCGTACGAAGAATTCATTCTGGAAGGTGACTTCACCACCGAAATCCGCCGTGGCGACGACTTCGAATACCACATCGAAGGCAATGATTCCATCCAGGTAATCCGTACCGGCGATCAGGTGACGTTTACTTCAGGCGGTCGCAAGGTGAGCACATCCACCCGTGTGATCATCCAAACGCCCGTGTTTACCAAACTCATGGCCGACAACACAGGCGATGTTACCATCCGCGGTTTCGACGAAGGCAGAGCTTCCATCACAGCGCGTGGCAAATCCAAAATCAAGGGTTTGTTCGACTGCAACGAACTCGACGTGATGCTGAGCGGTCCGTGCAAACTCGAACTCGTAGGCTCCGGCAACAACCTCGAAGTGAACATGAGCGACGGCGCCGAACTCGACGCCCTCAATTGGCGCGCCGACCATGTGGAGGTTTTCGCCACCGAAAACGCAAACGCACGGGTGTTCAGCAAAAATTCTTACAAAAAACGCACCGACGCCTCCAGCAACGTTAAAATCGACGGTCCCGGAGACGAGATTGAATACGATTAAAGTTTAAAGTTTAAAGTTTAAAGTTTAAAGTTTAAAGTTTAAAGTTTAAAGTTTAAAGTTTAAAGTTTTGAACTTCTGTGGTAAGGGTTAGATAGTTAATGAGTTATATCGTGGGCCATCCGTAAGGGTGGCCCATGTTTTTTACAAACCAAAAAATCCGTTTTAATCTGTGTTGCTTGCATCTGTGTCATCCGTGTACCAATCACATCGTAGGGCGATGGTACACAGATGACACAGATGCAAGCAACACGGATAAAAAACGGATTTTTAAGTAAAAAGAGCCACTCCGAATCATCGAACTGGCTCTCTTCAAACTTTAAACTTTAAACTTTAAACTACTTCACCTTTTTCAACTCCCTTTCCAACACCGTTTCGAGTTGGGTGTCTTTCAGGTTTTTGGAAACGATGATGCGGTCCTTGTTGAGGACATAAATTTCGGGTGTGTTGTCCACGTAATACTTGGCATAAATGGCCCGGTTGGTAGGGTCGTATACGTTGGTGAAGGTGAACCCGTATTGTTTAATGAAGGCTTTCCACTCGGCTTCGTTGGTGCTTACGGCGATGCCGTAAAAGTCGACCCCGCGGGATTTGTATTTTTCGTAAATGCGCTGGATGTTGGGCGCTTCTTCGATGCAATGTTCGCAGGTAGGACTAAACATAAACACCACGATTACCGGCGCCGTTTTTTCATAAATGCTTTTGGGAATGCCGTTGATGTCGTTGGCACGAACATCGGGACCTTTGCGGCCCAGCAAACTTGCCTCCATTTCCCCGACGTGTTTTTGAAGGCCTTTAAGCTCCTCTGCGTTGCTCCAGTAGGCGAGTTCGGGGGTGAAAAAGTTTTTAATGATGTGTACGTAAACGGCTTCACCGTCCATCACCGTTGTTTTGCCGTTTTCATATTGCAGGGCGATCCAGTTGCAAAAAAACTTGAAATATTCCTTGTGTGGAATGGCCTTTCGTATGAGGGCGTCCGAAACCTTAATGAGCGAATCGGGTTGCTGGGGTGTGAGTTCCTTGATGTAACGTTTGAGTTTGTTGGCGACAACAGGGGTGTGCAGCAGGCGTTCGTCGGAAAAATCAACGTTGTCCCAAAATTTATCGCGGTATTTCACCAGTTGTCTGATGGTATCGATGTCGCCGTTGGGTTTGAAATACTCCACGAAATCGGGGTTTTGACCGCTTTTTTTATAAACGGTAAAAAACGCATCCGGGTATTCCTTGTAAATGCTGTCGAGGTGCATTTTGCGTTGTTCCAAAATTTCCGTCTGCCGCTTTTTGGCTGCTTTGTAGTCCTCGCTGTCGGCCGTTGTTTTCCGCAGGGTTTCGCCCAGGCGGCCGAGTTCGGGGTCCTGGGTCATCTGGTACCTGAAATTCCGGTACATCTGCTCGGTATTTGTACAACCTGTTACCCGCATGCTGCCGATTACATCACTGAATTTGGCCTGCAATTGCATGCGTTGGTCGTTTTTGTCAACCAGGATGGAAAAGCTTTTGTTTCCCGGTATCAAAAAGGTGTAAAAGCCCGGTGAAAGTGGCGAAGTACGGCGCACGGTGAATCGACCGTCTACAGCAACAGCGGAGTCGGCGAGGAAATTCTGTTCGCCAAAAATGCCCACCACACGGATTTTTCCATTGGCCATACCTTCAATGTTCGCTTCGATCAGGGTGCTGTCGAGGGCCTGTGCACTCAGGAAGAAGGGTGCAAGGGTAAAAAGTAAGAGCAGTTTTTGTCGCATACAAAGCTTGATTGGGTGAAAACCTTTCTGTTTGGTGCAAAACTATAATGTTCTTACTGAATCGTTTCGGTAAGGAATGCAAATGAAACGTCAATGGGCCGAATGGGGAATCAACAATTTGAATGACGAGATACGAAATTTGAAATTTGAAGTTAGAATTTGGGAAGTGCGCCTGGCATTCCAAGTTGCCCATTTGTCTGAATCAGGATTCTCAGGATTATAGGATTTACAGGATTTTGGCCAGGAAATGGGAATCATTGTAGCATTTCCGTGAGTAAAATCCTGTAAATCCTATAATCCTGAGAATCCTGATTCAAACAAATAGGCGGAGTGAGGGCCCCTTAAAATCAAAAATCAAATTTCGTACGTCGTCAATCGTCAATCAAACTGCTGAGTGCCCCGGCCTTATCTCCTCTATTCCGCATGCCGCATTCCCTATTCCACATTCATTTTACCCTGCTAAGTCCCATGGCCTTGATCATCAAATCGGGCAGTGCTTTGGCAGGATTGGACCGTTTACGCAAATCGAGGTACCAACCGATTTTTTTCAAAATCGGAATTTTGTGCGTTTCCACAAATTCTATGAGGGTGCCGTCGGGATCTTCGACGTAGGAAAAATACCCGGCCGCTTCGCCCATGTCGAAACTGCCGCTCGAATCCACGGTGAACGGATGCCCGGCAGCCGTACAACGTTCCTTCATTTCCGCCATGCCCGAAATGTCGAAGCACAGGTGGATGAAACCGAGGTCGCCCCAGAAGCGGTTTTCAAAAATTTTGCGCGGATCGCGGTCAAGTACCTGCACGAGTTCGATCTCGCTTTCGCCCAGGAGTTTGCTGAACGGTCCCTGGCGTGGTTTGCTGTGGCGCAACAACACACGGCGGTACCGGCCGAAACCACCGTCGACGCCCTGGAGGTCGGTGAAAATACCTGTGATATCGTAGGCTGCCTGATCGTAACCCAGAATGTTGCTGTAAAAAGCCATGGCTTTTTCCATGTTGGTTACTCCGATGCAGGCGCCGTACATGCCACCGGTATAAAAAGGCAGGTTTTTGGAAAACCAGTTGTCAGCGCTTACAATTTCATAGGTATTGCCCCAGGGATCTTTTACAAAAAAATGCTGGCGGCCGTCGGGGCGTTCTGCCGGATTGGTCAGGATGTTTACGCCGCGTTTGCGCAGGTCATTGAAGCTGGCCTGCACGTCTTTGCATTTCACCTTGGCGGCGAAAATACCCAGATCGCCCAGTTGTGGCTGAAATGACGGCGGCATGGGCGTGCGGCTGGTGTACTGCCAGATCTCGAGTCCGCCGCCGCCCTGGAGGTTAAGCGCAAGGATGGCGTGGCGGTCGCGGGGTTCGCCACCGGTGTAAGGCAGCATCAGTCCTGCCGTGGCAGCCTCCTCGAACACAGGCAAATCGGCGCCGAAGTGGGTACGAAACCAGGTGAAAGCAGCATGTACGTCGGGTACGCCGACGCCTATTTGTTGAATTCCGGAAATGAACATGGTGGTCTGGTGTTTTATGATAACTCCATAAAATGAGGCGCAAAGATAGGCAGCACGGTTTGCAAGAGCGTGCTAAAAAAGCGTAGTTTCGCACCATCCAAAATACATTTCGTTTTACCGCCATGTCGAAAAAAACCGCCAAACTCCACCGTGAAAGTCTGCAAACAGAAGTAGACGCCGCCTATTTGTACCACCAGATAGCAGCAGCAGAAGACGATGCGGCAATTGCCGAGTTGTTTCGCGGATTGGCGTCTATTGAAAACGACCACGCCACCCACATGCTCGAACATTTGCGGGCAACGGAAAATCCCGCACTGGAGCTTCCTGGACCGTCCGGTCGTGCGCGTACACTCAACCGTTTGGGCAAAATTTTGGGTTACGAATACGTGATCGGTGTGATGATGGATCTTGAAAAAACCATCGCCGTGGCTGCTACCAGGCAAAAACATGCCATGAAAGAGCAAACGAGCGGTCATGAGGGCAACCACGTACGCCTCCTGCAGGAACTCATCAACAACAAAAGCAAAGTATCGGGTGAAAAACTCTCGAAAATAGAAGGCCGTCACCGCAGCATCGGCGGCAATGCCCTGCGTGCGGCCGTGATGGGCGCCAACGACGGACTCGTGTCCAACATGAGCCTCGTGATGGGCGTGGCCGGCGCTACCCAGGGGGGCGACGGTGTTTTGCTTGCGGGAACTGCCGGTTTGCTGGCCGGCGCTTTGTCCATGTCGCTCGGCGAATGGATCAGCGTACAAAGTTCCAAAGAAATGTACGAGCGCCAGATGGAGCTCGAAATGGCCGAAATAGAAAGCAATCCCGAAGGCGAAACCAAGGAACTTGCCCTCATTTACATGGCCAAAGGTATCCCCGAAGGACAAGCGTTTGAAATGGCCGAAAAGGTCATGTCCGACCCCGAACACGCCCACGAAGTTTTGGTGCGCGAGGAACTGGGCATCAGCACCGAAGAGCTCGAAGGCTCGGCCTGGGAAGCGGCCATTACGTCGTTTTTCCTGTTTGCCATCGGCGCCATCATTCCCGTATCGCCGTTTTTCTTCACCTCAGGCATGGAGGCTGTACTTTGGAGTGTTGGTCTCAGTACCTTCGGTTTGTTTGGCATTGGTGCCGCCATTACCCTGTTCACCGGCAAAGGTGTGTGGTTTTCAGGCATGCGCCAGGTGGTGTTCGGATTGGCTGCTTCGGCCATTACGTATGGTTTGGGCTCGTTGTTGGGGGTTAGGCTGGGGTAGTCCGATGGACACCATTGGTTGGTCGTCATCTTAAACCTCACACCAAAACGCCTAATTTTGCGTTCATTTGTCCATCCGGTAACCTAAGCACCTTCCTCCCGCCATGTCCAACTTCGGCCGTACCGCAGCCACCATGCTGCTGTTTTTTTGCGCCATTTCTGTATTTGCCCAACCTTCCAAAAAAATCCGCATCAACCCGGTGACACTTGGTTTTGATCTGCCCGAGTCATACCGGCAACGCACGTTCATCAAAGGTTTGGCAGGTTTTGTCAACAACATCGACCAGCTCGTGGGCTCCATGGTGCTTATCGACGGCAACAATACGTCCGTGCTTACCCGTTTTGTTAAACAGGACAAACCACCGGTGATCACCACTTCCACGTCGGACATCCTGTACAGCGCCAAAATCGATTCCAAGTTCAAATTCAACGGTTCCTACGCCATTGCGTCTACCAAAGTGGCCAAAGACCATGTGGTTGAAATGGTCATCACCGACATCGCCGTAGCTTTCCTGCCCGAGGATTACATTCCTTACGTTGAAATTTGTCGCGCTTCGGGCAATGTATCAGCAGCCACCCGGGCGAATACGTATTACATCCGATCGGCCAAACTTACGACCGTGTATACCCGTTCTTTTGAAAAAACACTCGGCGACGCCGCCGTAAACGGCATCTGTTTCAGCGTGGGCGGCGAAGTGTACAACAGCTCCGACCATTTCAAAGTCGATTACGTGGTTTCCGTGGATATTGTGAGCCTCGAACGCCTGCTCTCCCTGCACAACTGCAACCAAC
>JADLBE010000151.1 GCA_020847915.1 Saprospiraceae bacterium
ACGGTAATGAGTTCGCCGATGTCCGGAAAAACAGTATTGTTCAGTGTAGGCTGGGCCCAAAGCCCCGAAATGCCAAAAATGAACAAAACCAACAAGGAAAGCGTGTTTTTAAATTGCATCATGGTAGCAGGATAAGAACGGTTGAAAGATGTTGGAGAGGATTAGTTTTCAAACCGCAAAAATACGGAAAAAAAACAAGTTGCAAGTTGCAAGTGGCAAGTGGCAAGTGGCAAGTGGCAAGTGGCAAGTAGCAAGTGGCAAGTGGCAAGTGGCAAGTGGCAAGTGGCAAGTTACAAGTTACAAGTTACAAGTTACAAGTAGCAAGTAGCAAGTAGCAAGTTACAAGTAACATTTGGTCACCAACGACTTGTTACTTGCCACTTGCCACTTGTTACTTGCCACTTGCAACTTGCCACTTGCTACTTGCAACTTGCTACTTGCTACTTGCTACTTGCCACTAATTACTTAAATCTTTACCCACCCTTTGCTTTGGCGTGCCTGGCCATCGGTGAGGCTCACGAAGTAATTTCCTGCGGGATATTGACGCACAGGGATTTCCACTTGCTGGCGGTTGCCGTTGGTGGTCAGGTTTTGTGATACAAGCAGGTTACCGTTGAGGTCAAAAACCTGGAGTTGCAGGGTGCGGTCGCTTTCGTCGCTGTCGATGTTGAGCGAAAGTTGGTCAACAACCGGGTTGGCGCCGGCGAAAGACAAACCAATGCCTTGTAGTTCAGGAACATCCGCTACCGAGGTCGATCCGGCAATTGTATAGGTGATTTGTTTGTCAAGCGGAACTTCCTCGATTTGTGGTGGAAATCCGGGGATGATGGTGGTGTAATTGCCGACAGAATAATCGATGGTAACGATGGGTCCGGGGTGGTTTTCCGCGTACCAGCTGTAGGTTGTTGAAACGAACGTTGAAATGTTCATCACGCCGCCACCCAAATCGGCGGTGTCTCTGTCCTGCGATACCGTTCTCAGCCGGATGGCGTTGTTGAACGTTCCGTTGGGCATGATGAGGGTACCGTAAGCGTCGTAATGGGTGACGCTTTCACCGTCAACATTAAAAACAAAACCATCGATGTCGACCATACCCTTGTACGTATCGCTGTGGTCGCTGCCAAAGGTCATCGGCACTTTCATCAGGGTTTGCGGATTGTTGTAAATGAGCAGGTATCCTTCGATGCCGAGGCCCAGGTACTCGAGTTCGTTTGCCGTATGCTTCATGTAACTGTAGGCGGCAGATCCGTCTTCGTCAAAAATGCCCACAAGGTTGGCACTTGGGAATTGAGCAGCATAAGGCGTACCGGCTGGCAACTGGAAATTCACGGTCGTATTCGTACCCGAAGCCGGTGTAAGGACCGAAAAATTCCAGGTGATGTTGGCGCCCTCCATGCCTTCACTTACGGCGTTGGAGTCGGCGGCAGTCACAGTTGTTAATCCCTGGGTGAGGCCGAAAAAAATGGAATTGTTCAAAACGGGCTGAGCCGTCGCGGTGGTGAAACCAAAGGCGAGCAGGGCCGCCATGGAAAGCATGCGGAAAGATTTCTGATTCATAGCTAAAATGAAAGGTTTGGTGTGTTGTTCAAAAGGTTTGACCGATTGGACACATACCAAACCTCTCCGGCTTCAGTTGAAAGTGTTTTTTAGGAAAATTTTTAACGGGGAATAAAAGGGTGGGCCAACAAATCGGTAGGCCCGAAAGAATACAAGGGCACCCACAAGGGGCGCCCCTACAAACCGTGGATGGTTACCTGCTGCCTACTTACGGCTAACGGCTAACAGCTAGCGGCTAGCGGCTAAACAGCCACCGGCGCCTTAATCGCCGGCCAGGGATCGTAGTTGCGCAATTCAAAATCTTCGTAACGGAAATCGAACAACCCCCGGTTACCGTCTGCGATGTGCATTTGCGGCAACGGCCGCGGTTCGCGGCTGAGCAACAGTTCGGTTTGTTCCAGGTGGTTTACGTAGAGGTGGGCATCACCGAACGTGTGTACAAAATCTCCCGGCTCAAGGCCCGCGACTTTGGCCATCATTTGCGTGAGCAACGCGTAGGAGGCAATGTTGAACGGAACGCCGAGAAACACATCGGCGCTGCGTTGGTAAAGCTGGCACGACAGGCGTCCGTCGGCCACATAAAACTGGAACAAACAATGGCAGGGCGCCAGGGCCATGTCGGGAATGTCGGCAACGTTCCAGGCGGACACGACCATGCGACGGCTGTCCGGATTTTTTTGAATGGTACGCATCACCTCTGCCATCTGATCGATCACCCCGCCGTCGGGCGTGGACCATGAGCGCCATTGTTTGCCGTACACAGGCCCGAGGTCGCCGGTGGCGGGGTCGGCCCATTCGTCCCAAATGCTTACGCCGTTTTCCTTCAGGTAGCGTATGTTGGTATCGCCCTGCAGGAACCACAACAGCTCGTGGATCACACTTTTTAAGTGTACCTTTTTGGTGGTCACCAGCGGAAATCCTTCCTGAAGGTTGAAACGCATCTGGTAGCCGAACACGCTGATGGTGCCTGTGCCTGTGCGGTCGCTTTTGCGTGTGCCGTTTTGTAAAATGTGTCTGAGGAGGTCCTGGTATGCTTGCATGGCCGAACACGATTTGGGTTTGCAAATGCGAATATCCGACCTTTGGTCGAAAAAGAACCGTGCTATTTGGCGTACAATGTGCAATTTTGCCGAACCTTAAAACAAAAGGCGCAAATCAGCGTCTTTACTGAGATTTTGTGACCGCGTTTTCCCGATTCGACCATGCAGTTTGTCTTTCCCTGGTTTTTGACCGCCCTCGCCGTACTGGCCATACCGATCATCATACACCTTTTTTATTTCCGCCGTTTCAAACGGGTGTACTTCACCAACGTGCGTTTTTTGCAGGAAGTAAAGGAGGAAACCAGCAACCGCCAGAAATTGCGCAACCTGCTGGTGTTGCTGATGCGCTTGCTGGCCATTGCCTGCATGGTGCTTGCTTTTGCACAACCTTTTTTGCCTCGCGACAACGATGTTAAAAAAGGGGAAAAGGCGGTGAGCGTGTACATCGACAACTCCTTCAGCATGGGCGCCCTTTCCAAAAACGCACCCCTGCTCGAACTGGCCAAACAGCGCGCCCGCGACATCGTGAGCGCCTACGCGCCCGAAGACCGTTTCCAAATCCTCACCAACGACTTTGAAGGCCGCGACCAACGCCTCATCGGCCGCGACGACGCCCTCAACCGCATCGAAGAAGTGCGCATCGCTCCGGCTTCCCGCGAGTTGGCCAAGGTGCTCGTTCGACAACAACAGGCATTGCAAACCGGCAAAGCTGAAAATAAAGTCGCCTACGTCGTCAGTGATTTCCAAAACAACATCGCCGACCTTTCGGCATTTAAAGACACCCTGATTGAGGTGAACCTGGTGCCCATGCGGGCCGTACAGGAAAACAACCTGTCTATCGACAGCGCCTGGTTCGACGCCCCGGTGCAAATCCTGAACCAACCCGCCAACCTGCTCGTACAGGTCAGCAACCGCAGCGACGAAGACGCCGAGGAAGTACGCCTGTCGCTGAAACACGACAAGCAAAGCAAACCCGTGGGCACCCTGCGTATTCCCGCGCGCAGTTCCCGCATCGATACAGTGAGTTTCAACATCCTGCATCCGGGATGGCACGAAGCCCGGGTTTCAGTGAGCGACTTCCCGGTGGAATTCGACGACGACTATTACCTCTCCTTTTACGTCGCCGAGCGTATCCGCGTGCTCAGCATCAACAATACGGCCCCCAACCGCTACCTCAACAACGCTTTTGTGGGTGCAACGTATTTCCAGCTTGCCCAGGCCGATGCCAAAGCCCTGGATTACGCACGTTTTAGTGAACACCAGCTCATTGTGCTCAACGAATTGAATTCGGTATCGTCGGGACTTGCACAGGAGCTCAAAACTTTTGTGCAAAACGGCGGCAATGTGCTTGTTTTCCCGGCACAAGGCATCGATTTGAACAGCTACAACGCTTTTTTACAAAATTTTGGCGGTGGCAACCTGGGCGGTTTTGATCCCACGCCGCGTCAGGCCAGTGTGATCAATACCGAAGAGTATTTGTTCCGCGACGTATTTTTGAACAAAAGCGCCAACCTGCGCCTGCCCACTTCGCAGGGCAATTACAAAATAGCACCCAACCGTGGCGAGTACATCCTGACCTACCGCGACGGTTCGGCCATGATGGCCAAATTCCCGATGGGCGAAGGTGCGTTGTACCTGAGTGCAGCGCCACTCGACGAAAAGGTGAGCGACCTGGTGCGCAACGGCGAAATTTTTGTACCCATGTTGTTTAAAATGGCCATTGCCGGCGCCAAAGGTGGTCCGATCGCCTACACCATCGGCAAAGACGAGGTACTTGAAGGCAAACACAAAGTGTCGGCTTCCGGTGAAACATTGTACAAACTCCAACGCGACGCCGACGAAGAAAACGACGGAGAAACCACCGGCACAGGTGGCAGCGAGTTCATTCCCGAACAACGCATCCTCGGCGCTAAAGTGATGCTTACACCCGGCACCCAGGTGCGCGATGCCGGCTGGTACAAACTCAGTTTGCGCCCCGACTCTACCCTATCCGTCTTCGCCTTCAATTACGACCGCAAAGAAAGCGACCTCACTTACAGAAGTGAAGAAAACCTGTCCGAAGGCCTGGCGTCCAACATGCGTGTACTGAGCGAAAACACCGAGGCCAATTTTGCCCAGGTGGTGGGCGAACAAAATCAGGGCATTGTTTTATGGCGCTGGTGTGTCATCTTTGCACTGTTATTCCTGGCCCTTGAAGTGCTGTTTCTGAGACTGTGGAAAGTTTAAACCACACTCAATGAATTCAGAGATTCTTATTGCAAACCTGACCAACCCCACCCTCTTGTTTTTCCTGCTTGGCGTCGTCGCCACGCTGGTAAAAAGCGATCTTTCCATTCCGGAATCGACCTCCAAATTTTTGTCCCTCTACCTTTTGTTTTCCATCGGGTTTAGGGGCGGACAAGAGCTGGCGCACAGCGGCATTACTTCCGAAATTGCAGTGACCCTGCTTTTGGCCGTGTTTTTTGCCTGCTTGGTGCCGATTTACGCATTTTTTATCCTTAGGAAAAAATTCAGCGTGTACGATGCCGGCGCCGTGGCAGCCACCTACGGCAGTGTTAGCGCGGTGACCTTCATCGCTGCCACGTCTTTTTTGGAAAACGCACAGATCCATTACGGCGGACACATGGTTGCTGCCATGGCCCTGATGGAAGCGCCCGCCATCATCATCGGCGTGATGCTGATACGGCGCTACGATAAGGAGGAGCAAGGCAAGCACAAACTTGGGCACATTGTACGCGAATCGTTCACCAACGGCTCTGTACTGATGATCCTCGGAAGTTTGTTCATCGGCCTGGTGGCCGACAGCAAACAGGCCAAAGGCATTGAACCTTTTACAAGCGATATTTTTAAAGGTTTTTTGGCCGTTTTTCTGCTTGAAATGGGCATGCTCGCTGCAAAAAGGTTCAAAACCTTTCAAAGTTACGGCAAAAGCGCAACCTTGTTTGCCCTGGTTATGCCCCTGTTTAACGGTATCGTGATGACCCTGATATCCGGGCTTTTCAACATCGAACCCGGCAACCGACTGCTGCTCAGCATCCTGGCCGCAAGTGCATCGTACATTGCCGTGCCCGCCGCACTTCGCCTGGCCGTGCCCAAATCCGACCCGGGGTTGTACATTCCCATGGCGCTGGGCATTACCTTTCCGCTCAACATTACGATCGGGATACCGATTTATTGGAGTTTGATTCAATAGCCGTTAGCCGTTAGCCGTTAGCCGTTAGCCTTTAGCCTTTAGCCTTTAGCCTTTAGCCTTTAGCCTTTAGCCTTTAGCCTTTAGCCTTTAGCCTTTAGCCTTTAGCCTTTAGC
>JADLBE010000152.1 GCA_020847915.1 Saprospiraceae bacterium
CCGTACCTTGTGGCAACGCATTTATTTGTCATGACGACGCCCAAACGAACACTGCACCTCTACTGGCTGAACTTCCGTAAACACGATTTTCGCGCCAGTCTCACCGTATTTTTCGTAGCCCTTCCCTTGTGTCTAGGTGTAGCCCTGGCCTCCGGAGCGCCTGTGTATTCCGGGCTTATGGCCGGCATCATCGGTGGATTGGTGGTTAGTTTGTTCAGCAAATCGGAGTTGAGCGTAAGTGGGCCTGCTGCAGGTCTCACGGCCATTTGTGCGGCGGCCATCGGTAGTTTTGAAGCCATCGATTTGTTTTTCATCGCCGTGGCGATGGCGGGTGTGCTCCAGATTGTATTGGGTGTATTTAAACTTGGCGGATTTACGCATTTTATTCCTTCGGCCGTGATCAAGGGTATGCTGGCCGCCATTGGTATACTGTTGATTTCCAAGCAGATACCACTTCTTATCGGTTATGAGGAGCCTGATTTTTGGCAAAACGAGTTGTTCAGCATCATCACCTTCAGGCACGTTTTCAGCAACATGCAAAGTTTGGTGGCACACTCCTCTGCGGGCGCCATCCTGGTGGGCATTTTTACCATCGTTTTGCTGGGCGTTTGGAAAAAATACGTGGCCAAAAAGTTTCCCTTGTTGCCCACGTCTTTTGTTGCGGTGTTTTTTGGCAGTTTGCTGGCCATGGCTTTGCAACAATGGGCGCCCGCGGTTGCTTTGTCGGCCGGACAATACGTGAACGTACCGCACGACATTTTTTCCTCCGTTCACCTGCCCGATTTCAGTTTGATTTTCCAAAACAAGGACGTTTGGCAAACGGCCATCATCATTTGTTTTGTTGCCAGTTTGGAAACGCTTTTAAGTCTTGAGGCCATCGACAAACTGGATCCATTCAACCGCATCACGCCGCAAAACCGCGAGCTGGTAGCCCAGGGTGTGGGCAACATGGCAAGTGGATTGCTGGGTGGTTTGCCCATTACGGCCGTCATCGTACGCAGTGCCGCCAATGCAGAGGCGGGGGGCAAAACACGGATGTCTGCCTTTTTACACGGTTTGTGGCTGTTGCTTGCCGTGTTGTTTGCCGTGCCCCTGCTCAACAAAATCCCGTACAGTGTTCTGGCCGTTATCCTTATTCGTACAGGTTACAACCTGGCCAAACCGGGCATGGTTTTGTCGGTGTACCGGCAGGGTAGGGAGCAGTTTATGCCGTTCATCGTAACGGCGCTTGCCATCCTTTTTACCGACCTGCTCATCGGCGTTTTGATCGGTATTGGATACGCCATTTTTTACATGATCAAACACACCTACCGCGCAGGATTTACGGTGGAGGAAAAAATGGAAGGCCACATCCGGCATTTTACCCTGCGACTGGCCCTCAACGTGAGTTTTTTAAACAAAAAGAAACTTACCCAAATGCTCGACAACGTGCCCCCGTATTCCCGGGTGGACATCCACGGCACCGACAGCGTGTACATCGATTACGATATTTTGGAAATTATTCAGAATTTTAAATCCAAAGCGCACACCAAACACATTGAACTGGTACTGCACGATGTGCCGGAAGTGGAAACGATTGAGTTGCACTAAAAAGTAGCAAGTAGCAAGTAGCAAGTAGCAAGTAGCAAGTTTTGGGTTCGGGGTTAGAAGAAGAAGATATGTCATAGCTTAGTATTGAATTTTGACACACTCAAATTCAGAATTATTGAAAATATTTTTCATGTATAAAATATTTTTTTGAATATTCGGACCTCAAGCTTTGGCCCCCTTTAAACTTCAAACTTCAAACTTTAAACTTTAAACTTCAAACTCCTGTCCATGTCCAACTTCGTAGCCGAACTGCTCGGCACCGCCATCCTGATTTTACTCGGCAACGGTGTGGTAGCCGGTGTTGTGCTGAAAGGCACCAAAAACAATGGATCCGGTTGGATTGTCATCACCATCGGATGGGCTTTGGCCGTGACGTTTGCGGTTTTTAGCGTGGGTCACATCAGCGGCGCGCATCTCAATCCGGCAGTAACGCTTGCACTGGCCGTTACAGGGCAGTTCGACTGGGCGCTGGTGCCAACCTACCTTCTTGCACAGATGCTGGGCGCCATTTTGGGCTCCTTGTTTGTTTTCCTGCATTACCTGCCGCATTGGTCTGTTACCGAAGATCCGGAAAGTATTCGTGCCTGTTTTTGCACTACGCCGGCCATTATACACACGCCTGGCAACCTAATCAGCGAATTTATTGGCACCTTTGTGCTGCTTTTCGGGCTTAGCGCACTCGGTGTGGGCAAGTTTGCCGACGGTCTCAACCCACTTGTGGTTGGTTTGCTGGTACTTGCCATCGGCCATTCGCTTGGCGGTACCACCGGTTATGCCATCAATCCGGCACGCGACCTCGGTCCACGCATCGCGCATGCCTTGCTGCCCATACCGGGCAAAGGCCCGTCCGATTGGGCTTATGCCTGGATTCCGGTGGTCGCTCCCATACTTGGAGGCATGGCAGGTGCGTTTACTTACCGCGCTTTACTGATGTAGAAAAGTGGCAAGTGGCAAGTGGCAAGTTGCAAGTTGTGCGTGGCCTTTATTGTTGAACCTTTACCATCAAGCATGTATATTTCCTTTTTTCGACAGTTACTTTTTGTTTTACCCCTCTTTTTCGCCGCAGGCGGTTATGCCCAAAAATCTGAATGGCAAGTCACGCGTTGTGGCGGTGTTGACCGCAGCAGTCCCATCAGCAACGTTTGGGTGGACAGCGAAAACAACAAATGGACGACCAACAGCCGCGGTGTTTTTAAAGTACAGGCCTGCGACATGGCCTCGCAACTTTCCCTGGCACCCGGCGAACAAAGTACTTACGGCTTCCGCGGCGGCAATGCCGATGTACGCTGGACGACCGAAGAATTTCAACTGCTCGCCAAACCCGGTCTCACATTTACCGCCGCCTGGTCCGATGACACCAAAGGCCAACTTTACATCGGAACCAAGGAAGAAGGCGTGTACATCGTTGATCAAAAAACCAGAAAAGTGGTTGAACGTGTACATTCGGGCAACAGCAAACTCAAATCCAACCACATCACCAACATTTTTCAGGACTCCCGCGGCCGCACCTGGATAGGCTCCAAAGAAGGCATGGTGACAGGTACGCCCG
>JADLBE010000153.1 GCA_020847915.1 Saprospiraceae bacterium
AGGCGGTATTGCCACTGGAAAAAATCGGCGTCGCGTACCGTTTGTGCTTCCAGCTTTTTTTCCAAACTCTTTTTGGTCCGCAAAAACGGTTGTGCCATGCCACGGCGGCGCAACCCGGCTGCGAGGTAAACGCGGCTGTCCCACTGTCCGGCAAGAAATGTTTTCACCGCCACGTATTCCTCCAAAAGCCGCATAAGGTAGGTCATGCGCAGGCGCAGTTCCTGGTCATCCGTTTCACTTTCGCCGAACAAAATGGTTTTGGCTGTAACTTTGTGTGGTTCGGTTTCCCGGCAAAACCAATCGAACAAAAACACCACATCTTCGCGTCGGTTGAAAAAAGGGGATTCCAAAAACCGTTTGATTTCCTTTTTTTCCGGTTCCGAAAAGGTTTGCACCATTTGGGCAAGTTGGCTTTTTTCCATTTTATTTCAATTTTTAAAAAACTAAAATATTGAATTACAATATTTTAAAACATTTTTACACAAAATTAAACTCAATTATACGCATAATTTGATTTTGAACGCCTGCAGGGTTGTCCGCACTTTTGTATCGTGCAATTGCAACATGCTCCAACAAGCCAATTTGCTTCAACGACAATCCGCAACCATCCTATGAAAAAAACGAATATTTCACTCATGCCAAAACTAGTTTTACAAACGTTTTGCCTGGCCATCGTCCTGTTTTTAAAAACAACAGGACTACAGGCCCAATGCAGTCCCGACGTCACGCCACCGGTGCTTGTAGCTCCTGCCGACGTCACCATTTCCAGCACTGCTTTCGATGCGCTGGGTATCCAGTTCAACGACGACGCCCAGCTTGAAACCGCTTTTGGCGCCGCCAACGCTACCGACAACTGTGGTATTCAATTCCTGCAGTCATCCAACCAGTCGGTCGTTTGGCCCAACGGGGCCCCAAAAGTCATCACGCGCAACTTCTTAGCCTACGACACGGCGCTTAACCCTTCGAACATTGGCACTCAAACCATCACCATTGAACCTGCCTACACCTTCCACGTCCCGGCATGGTTTTACCCCGGCGATGCGCTTGAAGATTCCCTGGCTGTGGATCAAGGCAGTTCGGCTTTAATTGGCATCTCATACACCGATCAGGTGTATGGCAACAACTGCGACAATGATCCTTCGCGCCGGGACCGCGATTGGACCAGCATCAACTGGAATACCTACAACCCTGCCACTTCCCAGGTGCTTGTTTTCCCTGTGCTCGACCTCGACAACGACGGACAAACAGGTGATGCCTACGATGTGTTGGTGGATGGCGACAGTGTGTTCAGGCTCGAAAACGGTGCGCCCGTTCAATACCTCGGTTTCAACGACGGCATCTACACCTACGAGCAAAATTTCCGGTACAACTATTACGACCAGTCCCTGATCGTTGCCGGTACGGTTTTCCTCGACACGACCGCCAACTGCACTTTCGACAACGTAGAACCAACACTTGCAGGTTGGAAGGTTAAAGTGGTTGGCCAAAATACCCAGGAGGCATGGACCGGCTTTACCACGGCACTCGGATCGTACAGCATCGAAGTTTGTCCACTCGACACCATCGTGGAATTAAGCCTCGACGTGCCGTTCAATTACGGCCAGGGTTGTCCGATGGTTTATACGCTGAACATGCCTTCCGACACGTTTGCCTACCAAAACATCCCCGTAACCCTCACCAACGATTGTGAATTGTTGCATGTGGATTTGGCCATCAACCGCCTGCGCCCCTGTTTTACCAACAACCAATACTCGGTATATTACGCAAACTACAGCGAACAAACCATCGAGGATACCTACATCCAGGTGACGCTGGATCCCGCTTTGGACTACACCAGTTCGAGTATTCCCGGAACCCTCGTAAGTGGCACCACGTACAACTTTGAAACAGGCGATCTGGCGCCAGGCCAGGGTGGAAACTTCACCATTCAAATATTCCTTGATTGCGACGCTCCCGTGGGCCTCACGTATTGCTCCAATGCCACCATTTTCCCTCGCGATGAATGTCCGGGCTCAGCATTCTGGACGGGTGCAGACCTGCACGCCACAGCACTTTGCGACGGCGATTCGGTACGTCTGACGGTTGAAAACGTGGGTACGGGCAACATGGCCAACCAGCTTGAGTTTGTGGTGGTGGAAGACCTGATCATGTACATGAGCCAGCCCTACCAGCTTGGTTCCGGCCAAACAACCACGCTGGCAACACCGGCTAATGGTGCAACGTGGCGCATTGAAACACCTCAGGAACCCGGCCACCCCTTTGGAGGCATCGTAGCAGCAGCCCTTGAAGGTTGTGGCGGTGTGAACACCCCCGGTTTGGTGAACGCATTTACATTGAACACACCGAACCCGTTTGTGGCCCTGGACTGCACGCAAAGCAGCGCCGCTTTGGACCCCAACGACAAGCAGGGTTTCCCGACAGGCGCGGGCGCCGAACATTTTATCCGTGAAAACACGGGCATCGACTACATGATCCGTTTCCAAAACACCGGTACCGATACAGCTTTCACGGTTGTGGTGCTTGACACGCTTAGTGCACACCTCGATGTTGCGAGCGTTCGTCCGGGCGCTGCCAGCCACGAATACGAGTTTGCGGTGATCGACGGCAATGTGTTGCGTTTCCGTTTCAACAACATTTTGCTGCCCGACAGCAACGTAAACGAAGCTGCATCGCACGGTTTCATCCGCTTCAGCATCGAGCAACAGCCCGACAATCCGGACGGTACGGTGATTTACAACAAAGCCGCCATTTATTTCGACTTCAATGCTCCGATCATCACCAACACGACCTTTCACACGATCGGCGAACCATTGGTGACGGTAAGTGTGGATCCGAAACCAGGCGTGCAAAACCTGCGTGTGTATCCCAATCCTGCCGGCGACGGTCCGGTGACTTTTGCCTTCGATAACAACCTCAACGACGCGCGTTTTGAGCTTGTAAACCAGCTTGGACAGACGGTACGGAGCCAAACTTTTACCGGCGACCGTTTCCAATTTGAACGCAGCACTTTGGGTGAAGGTATGTACCATTTTGTGATCCGTGAAAACGGTGCGGTGGTGTATACTGGCACGGTTGTGCTTCGTTAGAGCATGTTGAGTTTTCGGTTTTGAGGCGAGAGCTAGCAAATTTAGTTTTAAAGAAGGCAAAATTTGCAGCCGTAGCCGGGTGCCTACGGCGAAAATTTTAACGAACTTTAAAATAAAATTTGCCGTTCGCAGCCCAAAACTCGAAAACTCAACACGCTCTTAGGCCCTTCAAAACAAAAGTACAAACAACCAAACAAGCGTCATCCCGGATTCGGGGTGGCGCTTGTTGTTTTGGGGGTGACCCTATGTCGTCATTGTAACCCCACGAGTCTGTAGGGGCGCGCCTTGCGGGTGCCCTGCGTGGGTGGCCGGGGCCGAACCGGGGCCGGCCATGAACTGTGCCGGGGCGCCATGCGTTGGTGACCAGGAGCCGAAACAGGGTTCCATGACCTGTGCCTGGGTATCATTCGTTGGTGACCAGGAGCCGAAACAGGGTGCCATGAACTGTGACAGGGTATCATGCGTTGGTGACCAGGAGCCGAAACAGGGTGCCATGACCTGGGCCTGGGTATCATGGGTTGGTGACCAGGAGCTGAAACAGGGTGCCATGACCTGTGACAGGGTATCATTCGTTGGTGACCAGGAG
>JADLBE010000154.1 GCA_020847915.1 Saprospiraceae bacterium
CCAACAACAAACGTTTTGCCGTTTGGTACAACAAAGTTGGCCAGCCTATGGGAGCCGGCACACTTTCCAGTACGGTAAATGTTGACATTTACGACATACGCCTCGACGATACGTACAAGTTGTGGACCGCCTGCGATTACACCGGCAACCTCTTCTGGAACGGTACGGCACTCGGGACTCCGGGTTCCGGCTCCGGCAACAACCTCATCGCCATATTGGAACCCAACGTGGCCGTCGCTTCGCCCAAAATTGAATACAGCGGTTCTTCTTTTCCAGTCAACAGCATTGCTTTGGGACCTGATGGACAATGGTTTATGGGAGGTTACATCAGCAACCAGGTGACCATTCCGGGTGCGGGCAACTTCACCAGTCAGGGTTGTTCCGATGTGTTGGTTTCCAGCGGACAGGGACTCACCGTCGATTGGGCGCGTACGGTTGGTGGAAGCGGCTGTGAAAGGCTCAACAACAACTACGGAGGTACATTGATGGGTACCGATGCCGATGGCAACCTCTATTTGTGTGGTAAGTTTACCAACGGCGCCGATTTCGACGACAACACGTTTACCGGCAACGGTTTGTGGGTTGGCAAACTGGCATCGGGAAGTGTGGCGGTACACGCCAACCTTTCCATGGAAAACAAGCTAAAGGCCTATCCCAATCCGGCCGGAAACAGCATGGTACTGGACATGCCGGAAAACAGTTCGTCAAGTGACATCGTACGTATTTATGCGGCAACAGGAAGCCTGGTGAATGAAACTTTTGCCGAAGGCAGTGCCATAACGTTTGATACGGAACAATGGTCGCCGGGAACCTATTTCCTGGTGTACACCCATGCCAAAACTGGTATGGTATCAACAGGAAAAGTTGTGGTTCAACATTAACTACTACGACCGTCCAGGAAATAATTCTTAGTGTGCCCGCCCTTCAGGCATCTCCATCGGATGTTTGAGGGGCTTTTTGTATTTAGAGCTTGTTCGGGATTTTGGATTCGGGCTACAAGCGGCAAATTTTATTTCAATTTGCGTTAAAATTTTCGCCGTAGACACCCGACTACGTCTGCAAATTTTGCCTTAATTGAAACCAAATTTGCTCACTTTCGCCGCGAACCAAAATCCCAAACAAGCTCTAAACAATATTTAAAAATAAATGTTTTAACACTTAAGTTATCAACTTCAAATACAAACTGGATATTCAAATCCTTAATAATCAAGTTAATCCATCCTGCAAATCCCGCAAATCACAAAAATCCTGGTTTAACTTTGCAACCATGAAACGTTCCTCCTTTCTCCAGCACATGGCATGGTTGCCGCTAATTGGACAGTGTATGAAACTCAACACCCTTGGCAGCATGGCGGAAAACTTTGCCGCCACCGATACCATGCCGGCCTTGTTTTTGGGCCACGGCAGCCCCATGAATGCCATTGAAGACAACGTTTTTTCCCGCGGCTGGCAAAACATGGGCAAAAACCTGCCCAAACCCAACGCCATTTTGGTCGTTTCGGCCCACTGGGAAACGCGTGGTACCCTGGTGACCGCCATGGACATGCCACGCACCATCCACGATTTTGGAGGTTTTCCACGCGAACTGTTTGCCGTGCAGTACCCCGCGCCCGGCAGCCCGGAACTCGCAGCCGAAACGAAAAAAGTCATCACGAGTACGGAAGTGGAACTCGACCATGCCTGGGGACTCGACCACGGCTCCTGGAGCGTGGTGAAACACCTGTTCCCCAACGCCGATGTGCCGGTGGTACAGCTGAGTCTGGACCGCACCCAGGGCCCGCAATACCACTACGAACTGGCCAAACAGCTCAATGCGTTGCGCCGCAAAGGTGTGCTTATCGTGGGCAGTGGCAACATCGTGCACAACCTCGGCATCCTCGACTGGCGCAACACCGAAGGCGGTTACGACTGGGCCGTGGAAGCCAACACCAAACTGAAGGGTTTCATCGCCGACGGCAACCACCAGGCACTTGTGAATTACAACACGCTTGGCCGCGAAGTGAGCCTGGCCGTGCCCACGCCCGAACACTACCTGCCGTTGCTTTACATCCTCGGGTTGAAAGGTGAAAAGGAAAATGTTTCGTTTTTCAACGACCAAACGGTGATGGGCTCGATTGCGATGACGTCGGTGAAAATCGGGTAAGGACAGGCGGCCGCGTCCACCTCACAAATTCAAAAAGCTGTTTGTCGCGAGCGACAAACAGCTTTTTGAATTTGTGAGGTGGCGCGGCCGCCTGTAAAAAGGTTAACGCTCGAGATCAATATCCCGTTTGGTGCCTTTTGCCCAGTCGTTGAAGGGAGCGAAAATGTGGATGGCATCGCCGTCAATGTGGGCAGAGATACGGTTCAAATCCACGTTTGGTGATAGTGGAAGGTTGGCCAGGTAAATGGGCGCCTGCTCTTTGCCTCCCAATACATCGATGGTATAATAAATTACAAAGCGTTGATTTTCAGCTTCGATGTGAATTTTTTCAAGATCCACACCCGGCACCTCCAGGTACATTTGGTAGCCGTCTTTTTCCTGCCAGGCCCTAACCATCGTTTCAGCCATGCCGCCGTTGATGGTGTTCATCAGGTCGTAGGTTGCCAAAAGTTCTTTCGGAATTACAATGTCCGTTTTCATAGTGCTTGTCGTTTTTCTGTGTACCAACACCTATTGCAAAGGTGATGCCGTAAGGGGTTTGCCGGACAATTTGGCGGGCATGGGCGACAAAATGTCAAACAACAGACCTGGCGCAACACATTTGTCTTGTACAGACCTTTCAGGAATCTTTTATTTACCCCGCCGTTAAACCATTGAGGATTCGTGCGATCATACAACTTCTAACACACCTATTACGCCACCTTCCTCTGCTACACACCATGCGTTTCCGCTTCATCTTTCCCCTTTCCATCGCCGCCATCGTGCTGATGGGCGCTGCCATTGATCTCAACAACCTCGAAAACTACGCCAACCAGCTTAAACCGCTGTACATCGTTAAAAACAACACGCCTCCTTTCAACCAAATCAACAACCGGGGCGCTACGTTGGGCAGGGTGCTTTTTTACGATAAAAATTTGTCGGCCAACAATACCGTCGCGTGCGGCAGCTGCCACATGCAACAATTTGCTTTCGGCGATACCGCAAGGTTGAGCAAGGGTCTGAACGACGGGTCCACCGGCCGCCACTCCATGCGCCTGGTGAACGCGCGCTTTGGCAATGAAGTCCAGTTTTTCTGGGATGAACGCGCGCCCTCGCTCGAGGCCCAAACCACAAGGCCCATTCAGGACCACATCGAAATGGGTTTCAGCGGTACAGACGACGCCCCCAGCCTCGATTCGCTCGTGCGCAAAATTCAGGGCATCGATTATTACAAAACCCTGTTCGAATTCGTGTACGGCGATACGGTGATTACCGAAATACGTATGCAGTTTGCGCTGGCCCAGTTTGTACGCAGCATCCAATCGTTCGACTCCAAATTCGACGCGGGCTTCGCCCAAACGCTCAACCTCAATGCGCCGTTTCCCAATTTTACCATGCAGGAAAACATGGGCAAGATGTTGTTCCTCAATGCCCCGGGAGGTCCCATGCCCGGAGCAGGGTGCCAGGGCTGCCACCGCGGTCCGGAGTTCGACATCGATCCCAATTCCAGGAACAACGGTGTCATTGCCTCAGCCGCCGATCCGGACGTGCTTGACCTCAACAACACCCGTGCGCCGTCGTTGCGCGACGTATTCAATCCAGCCGGCGAACTCAACGGTCCGCTCATGCACAACGGCGACTTCGAAACCATCCTGGAAGTTATCGACCACTACAACCTTATACCACCCAACCCCGCAAACACCAACCTCGACCCACGCCTCGCAGGTCCACCACCGGGAGGACAAGGACAAAACCTGAACCTCAACCAGAACCAAAAAGACGCGATTGTCGCTTTTTTAAAAACCCTTTCGGGCAACAACGTATACACCGATCCCAAATGGTCGAACCCTTTTCTGCCCGACGGCAACCTCGACTGGACGCCGCTCAGCACGGGCATCAACGAACCGGCTTTTGTCGGGTTGAAACTGTATCCCAATCCGACCACCGATGTATTGAATCTGGAACTGGAAAACGGGGAATATTTCGTCCAGGTATTCGACCAGAAAGGCAAAATGGTATTGTCGCAAAACCTCTCCGGAAACGACCAGTTGCAAGTGTCCAGCCTTCAGACCGGAACGTATGTGCTTCATCTTTCTGATCGCGGAAACCGCACAGAGACGACAAAGAAATTCGTGGTGACAAAGTAGGTTTGCACAAATTTCGCGCACTGACGCTACGCAGAAAATTTCGCACAGATTTTACACAGATTTGTCTGCACAGATTTTACACAGATTTTTACACCAATGAAATCTGTGCAGACAAATCTGTGTAAAATCTGTGTGAAATTTTCTGCGTAACGTTTGTCCGAAACCCGGCACCCAAAACGCTCCAATCCGCCGATACCACGTCTCACAACCCGTTTGCCCCGGTTTTTGTAAAAAAACGTTGAAATAATGACTGGATCGTGCACCTTTGAATGGTGAAAAGCGCCCGTAAGGGAAATCGTGCAAGGGCACCCGCAAGGGGACATCGTGCAAGGGGATCGTGCAAGGGGACATCGTGCAAGGGCACCCGCAAGGGGCGCCCCTACAAACTCCGAACAACCGCAACAGGGCACCCGTAAAGGGCGCCCCTCCGAACTCCGAACTCCAAACTCCAAACTACCATGATCTGCACCAGGGCACCCGCATGGGGAGCCCCTACTAACCCCGGCAACGGCACCACTTTAAACTTTGAACTTTAAACTTTGAACTTATCCCTCGTCGTCCTCAACCAACCCTTCATGAAGTTCCCGGCCGGTACGGTTTTCCAACTCGAAGAACCCAACGAAATTCCGGGTTGGGACCCCGATGAACGTGTACGTGAAAAGCAAAGCTTCTTCGACAAACGTAATTTTTTGCTGCCCGATATGGGCCGTGGTCGCAGTGCCTTGCTTCCGCTGTGGATGACCAATCCTTGTCCGGAAGGCATTTTCGACAACGCCGATTTAAGCAGCGGGCCCTGCCGCATCACAGGTGTTTTTTCAGGAAAAGGTGCACCCCCCGAACCACATGGGGATTTTGAAAATTTGCGTGAAAATGAGGTGGTGTTAAAAGACTCAAAACAAGGCATCGACATTACCTTACCACAAAACCGGGAGCAATGCACCGGCTGGCAATTGCACAACATGCTTACCCAAAAACTTGTGCGGGAAAGCGACGATGTACCTGCGCGACCAGAAAATGTATCGTTCGATTTTTCCGACCTCATGCCCGGCTTTTACGCCTTAAGTCTGCGGTACAACGACGGTTTCAACCACCTCGTTCGTTTTTACAAATCCTTTCCCTTTTTGGTGCAATTTGAACCCGACAACAACTGGAAATACACCCTTTTCCCCACCCAATACTGATGGAAACCTATTTTATACGGTTAAACAAACAACACGGCGCGTTTCAGGAAGGTGAAACCATTCACGCCCAACGCACACACGACGGTTATACCTTGCCCGATAACGGCCAGGGCAACGCCACTACCCTACCGTTTTCCGATGCCGATGTTTTGACCTACACACCTTCGGAAAAGGATCTTGACGGCCAGTGTTTCCTCACCCGCGTTTCCAATTTTTTTGCCGAAGGCAAAAAAGACAACACAGAAGGTGCCGCAGAAACAGGCGAAGTGAAGGCCCACCAGGTACAAATGGTACATTACCCGGGCAGTCAGCAACTCGTTTTTCACATGCCCAAATACGCCTGGGATGCCGGCGAAATACGCTTCCTCAACGCCCTCACCGGCGAAATTCTGGAACGCAAACCCGTGCGGGAAAAACTCAGTGGCAGCACCCAGATCATTTGGGATACCTACCCTTTGCACATCGGTTTTTACACCCTCGAAGCCGATTGGCCCGACGGCTGGACGCACCGCATACAGTTCGTCAAACGTTTTCCCGGTTTCCCCAAAACTGAATTCTACACGCCGCCGCCCGGCAACGTAACCATGGTACAAAATGACGAAGAATACCGACTTTACGATGCCAACGGCGTTGAAATGGAAGGTGAAATGCAAATCAGGGAAAAAGCCATGCTTAACATCAAACGCAGTTTTTCACGGCGTGTGGAATATGGTCCCAGCGGCCGCGGTGGCACACTGTACTACGTCGACTCACAAACACGCATCGAATTTTGGTGGGAATTCGGCGGCGGGGATTGCATCGCTTTCATCAACATTCCTACCGCAGAACAATGGGAAAAACACACTGGCACACCACTCTCCGAACGCGACGACATTGTCACGTTTGTTGCCGAAACGGTACTTCGCGACCAGGTTTCTTCGGGAGGGTACTTTAAAATCGGGGAGAGCGATATCAGTCTTTGGTCTGGGAAAAAGGATTGAATGACGAGATACGAAATTTGAAATTTGAATTTGGGAAATGCGCCTGGCATTTCGCGTTTCCTTTTTTGTCTGAATCAGGATTCTCAGGATTATAGGATTTTGGTCTGTTGTAAACTGAAGCTTTTCGCTTTTTCGGATCAAAATCCAGTAAATCCTATAATTCTGAGAATCCTGATGCAGACAAAATGGCGGAGTGAGGGCCCTAAATTCAAAAATCAAATTTCAAATTTCGTATCTCGTCATTCAATCCCCCTACCGGACAAGCGTCACGTCTCCGTGCCTGTTCACCGCCACATTGTCGAACGTTCGGTAGCTAACCACGTACACATACACGTCGCTCGTGCCGGGTTCTCCTTCCACTTTGCCATCCCAGCCCGCTGTAGGAACCGTGGTTTTAAATACTTCCCTACCCCACCGGTTGTAGATGCGGAATTCGTAGCCGCTCACGGCCGGACAATCGTACAGCGGCAGAAAAACGTCGTTGGTGCCGTCGCCGTCGGGTGTAAAAGCATTGGGGATCATTCGTTCCGTTTCTTCGGGCAAAACGACCTCAAAAGTGGCCGTTTGGCTTTCACAGCCGTTGGTTACGGTCACGCTGTATGCGCCCACGGAATCTACAACTATGGTTTGGGTTGTATCACCGGTGCTCCACAAAATGCCGCCGGCAGTGGTGGTCACCCGCAGCGTATCCCGACCTTCGCAGGCAAGGGTATTGCTTTGGTAGGTTTCCAAAGTGAACGGCTCTGGGGCTGCTACGTTGATGGAGTCGGTAGCCGTATCGTCGCAGGCGCCGATGGCGGTTACCGTGTAGGTACCGATGGCATCTGCCAAAATGTTGGGTGTGGTAGCGCCCGTGTTCCAAAGGAAACCAATGGAGCCGGGGGCCGAGGCCGTGAGTTCAACGGATGTTTCTCCCGTACAAAGCAGGGTATCGCCCGAAATGGTGATGTCGAGGGCGCCCGGACCTGCAACAATAACCGAGGCCGTACCCGTAGCGCAACAACCGCTGCTCACGGTAACGGTGTACGTCCCTGGCGCGTTTATCGTGATGGCGGGTGTGGTAGCGCCTGTACTCCACAGGTATGTTTCGCCCAGCAACGATGCAGCGGTAAGCGTAGCTGTCTGGTTATCACAAAGTTGTAAGGCTTCGGGTGTGATGCCGACCAACAGGGGCTGGTTGATCACATCGTTGCGGAAATAATGGTCGGTAAAATTGGTCATGCCGATGAATCCGCCCAAAGCACTTTCGTTGGGATAACCATAAATACGGTTGCGCAGACAAGGCGATGGGGCATTGGGGCACAAAATGGCCGACAAGTAGGTGGTATCAAAGCTGATAAAACTCCATTCGCTGAAATAAAGGTTGCCGTCGGGCGCTACCTGCATTTGTCCATAAATGGCCTGATCGGTGAGCGGGAACAACGTTTCCAACGATCCTGGCACATTTGCGGCGGTCATGTCGTAACGGATGATGGTGTTGTTGTCTATCGTGTACAAATACCGGCTGTTGGGCGAAAAGGTAACACTGGAGGTGCCCTGTGGAAGGTTGATAAAATTAGAAATGGTGCCGGTAGCGTTGTTGAAATCGTACAAAAAATTACCCATGGCGAATTTGGTACCGTCGGGGGAAATACGGGCCACACCCGACGTAGCCACCGAAAAACCCAGGGGAAACGTACCCGAAAGTGATACACCTGCCGCCGTCACGGCGTAAACTTTGTACGCCACTTCATCGTAATCCACAATCACAATCCAGTAATCTTTGCCGTTGGCATGTAAGGTGCCGGTAAGCGCTTCAAAACTGTTCACCACCAGTGCTTCCTGGTAATTCACCACATCGCCCAAACCGCCGTTTTGGTCCATGTCTATTTCAAAATAGGAAAATCCGCGTGACGGCGTACCGTCTACATCGAATTCCACTTCTTCCATGGTGAACAGGTAATAATTTCCCGGATCGTCGGGTTTCGGAACAACGATGGACGATTGCGCTGAACTCCAGCCACCACCATCAACACCGTTCATGTCGTACATAACCTCGTGGTTGCGGTTGTAAATAGCGCCCCCCGGTTGTCCGCTCGCAATGGGATCCCGACCACCTCCATTGGTGTAAAACAACAAATTACCGTCGGCATCGCTGATGGCGGCGCTGCCTTCGATGGTTTCCATCGCACTGTTGGTGTCGATGATGTTGCCCGGATTGTTGAAATTCAAACCAGCTTTAAATCCAAAATGCCATACGTTTCCCTCTTTTTGGGACAAAAGAGACGTTGCTGAAAAAAGCAGGGTAAAAAAGAGCAAGGTAAAAAAGCGTGTGTTTTTCATCAGGTAGTTAAAAGATTATCGAATTAAAGTAACGTGACCTTCAAGTTTTCCACGGGTGCCGTCGGCATACACCAACTCGGCGTACCAGGCATAGACGCCGGGCATGGATTTTTCGTTGCCTGCATTTCCATCCCACCCTTCAGTGCCTTCAAACACCAATCCACCCCAACGATCGTAAATACGCAACACTTCCAACCCTTCGACACCCTGTCCGACAAAAAGGTTAAAAACCGCATTCAACCCGAACGTCTCCGGAGCAAAAACATTGGGGGAATAAACAAACTTCGAATTGTCGGCCAAAACGCTCAACTGGGTGGTTGCCGTACAACCCTCAGCATCGGTGGCCTGAACCACAAAGGTGGTATTTTCAATAATTTCAGCAACCACTTCCGGACACGTTAAACAATCAACCAAAGTCTCCGGAGACCATTGTAATGTTAACGCCGAAAGGGATTGATTGGCCGTAACCGACAAGTTAAAAGGTTCACCAACCGGCTCCGAATCGGTCGGTCCCGTCAGCGCGATTTGCAACGGCGTACTGTCCCCTACCACCACATTGCCGATGGACGTCACACAACCCGCAGCGTCTTCCACCGCCGTTTGGTAGGTGCCCGGTGGCAGGTTGAAAACAGATTCCTGGACAAAAAACGAACCGTCCGTGCTGTATGTGTACGGCGCTGTTCCGCCGGAAGCCTCAAAGGTAATGGCACCCAAACCATTGCCCAAACAAGTGGCATCCTCTACCACCAACGCAAGCAACACTTCGGTGGGCGCTGCAAGATTGTAGGCGTTGGTGGTGGAACAACCCAGGGCATCGATGATGGTCAGGTTGTAAGTTCCGGCAGCCAAACCGTCTGCAACCGCCAGGTTTGAAACCACGGCGCCCTGACTGTTTGCCCATTCCAGGTCCAACCCGGTGGCATTGCCTGTAAAAACCACCTCCAAAACACCATTTTGTTCTCCAAAACAGCCAATGTCGGTTTGGTTCACTTCGTAAACGGGCAGCTCGGGAAACACCAGCGGCAGTGGCGGACTCAAGGCACAATTGCCGGCAGCATCCACAACCGTCACCAGGTACACGCCGCCGCTGTCCACAACCTGCCCGGCCTGGTCGGCCCCGGGTATGGGCAAACCATTGAAAAACCACTGGTAAATGACGCCGCTTTGAGGTGGTGTTGCCAATAAAACAGGCGGCGAACAAACCGTTCCGTTGACAACAATGGGTGGCAAGGATTGCAAACAAGGACAATCGGCCGTATCCAGGAAATCGGCCAACCCGTCACCATCGTCGTCAAGACCGTTGCCGCAAATTTCCACCGGACAAGCCACCAATGTGAGCGATGCGCTCAAAGTACCACATTCGTTGGTGGCGGTAACAGCATAACCGCCTGCCGTAGTCACCTCAATGGATGACGTGGTTTGTCCGGTAGACCACAAATACGTGCTGAAACTGCCGCCTTGCACGCTCAGGGTTACCGGTTGGCCGACGCACACCACCGAATCGGATGCGGTAAGGATAAGTCCGTTGACGGGGTCGTCGAGTTCAAAACAGCAGGAAGGCGGCAGGCTCATGTCGAGCGTATCGCACCAGCAGCCGTATTGGGTTTTTAAAAAACGTACCGGTTCGCCGAAGGTGGTGGAAAAATAATCAATGATCTGGTCGGCGTTGTTCACACCTCCCGTACTTTGGGTAAGGCTGCACGACGTACAACCGATGATGCCTCCATTGTAACCCACCAGGTCGGTCACGCCCGGAAAAATGGTGTCCTCC
>JADLBE010000155.1 GCA_020847915.1 Saprospiraceae bacterium
GATAATCAGAGCTTTGTCATGTCGAGCGAAGCGAGACAACTGATGTCAATTCTGGTGACATTTACCCCGGTTCATTAGGAGCGTCAGCGTGACACCTCATCTTCCGACCGACCAACCGACCAACCGACTAACCGACCAACCGACCAAAAAACCACTCCACGGCCAGCCGGTACCCCTCCAGTCCCAGTCCCACAATACTTCCTTTACAAACTGCCGACAGGTACGAATGGTGCCGGAACTTTTCGCGGGCGTGTACGTTGCTGATGTGCACCTCTACAACGGGTGCAGGGATGGCCGATACAGCATCGGCAAGTGCGATGGAGGTATGGGTATAAGCGCCGGCGTTTAGGATGATGCCGTCGGCAATGAACCCGACCTCGTGCAGGTGGTCGATGAGCGCACCTTCGTGGTTGCTCTGGAAATACGACAGCTTAAGGCTGGGGTACCTTTGTTGCAGGATCATGAAAAAATCGTCGAAGCTGGTCGAACCGTAAACTTCGGGTTCGCGCCGTCCCAACAAATTCAGGTTTGGACCGTTGATAATAACCAGGTGCATGCTGCCTAATTTATCCCCAAATTTACCCGGAAATTCGAAATTGCACCACATGCTTTCGCGGGTAACCACACATGTACATCAATTGATTAGCGCCATGATGCATCGAATCAGCTTTTTAGTTTTGTTTTTCGCCGCTTTTCAGGTGTCTGCCGGCGCCCAAAGTATTCTTGTTTCCGAGGCGTTGGCCATAAGAACCGATTACGGATACGAACTCGTTGGTCGTTTGAGGGACCGTATTTTGCTTTTCCGCGACAAATACGATGAATTCGAAGTGCAGGCTTTCGACAACCAAATGCAGTTGTCGTGGAGCCGAAAAATGGACGATCTCGACCGCCGGGGGGTGCAGATCATCACGGTGGTAGGTGGAAAAAACGATTTTGCCGTCATTCACAAACTGCGCCGCAAAGGGGTATACCAATTGCGCATCCACCGCTACGATCCAGGCGCCAACCTGATCGACAGCATGGTGCTCAAGGATTATGGCGAACGGATGTTTCAACCACCCGTACTTGAAGTGTTGCGAAGTGAAGACCGCAATTGTTTCGTGGTTTTTAATGTAGCCGACCGTACACGCATCGAAATGACGTGCTTCCGTATTGATAAAATGGAAGTTTTGTGGGACAAAACCATCCAGATGCCCGATTATTACTACGATTCGAAGGTGCGTTCGATGACCCTTAGCAACGAAGGCGATTTTTTCCTTGTCGCCGAACAAAACAACCGGAAAGCTAAAAACCCCGAACATCGACTGGAGGTTTTTTACCTCAACAAGGACAATGAACTAATCAAACAAGTGCCCCTCAATGAATTTGCTTCGGGCGACATGCGGTTCACCTACGACAACCTCAACAAACAACTTGTCGGCGCCGGTTTTTATGCAGAGAAAAATCGCGACCGCTCCAACGGGGTGTTTTTTGTGCGTTACCAGCCAGGCAACGACCCTTTCCTGCATTACGAACCCTTTGATGAAAAATTCCTGTCGGTGCTGCGGCGCAAAGACATGGCGTCGGAAGGCGGATCCGACAAAGGGATCAGCGACAGTTACATCCAGCAAATTATTTTACGAAAAGACGGCGGCGCCGTGCTTGTTTGCGAACGCTACCACGAACTCCAGCGCGGCACTACCTCCGGTCGTGGATTCTGGCGCGACGGCATGCGCATGGTGGTCGACTTTTACCACGAGGATATTTTTCTGATCGGCCTGCATCCCGACGGTATTGCGCACTGGAAAACCGTGGTGCATAAAAAACAATATTCTCAGGACGATGAAGCCACGTTTTCATCCTATTTTCTCTTCCGTGGTAATGACAAACTGCGCGTTTTGTTTAACGATGAAATTAAATACGAAAACACCTGTAGCGAATACACCATTTCGCCCATCGGCGATTTTGATAGAAACGGTATCATCAATACCATGGGCCAAGACCTGCGGTTGAGGTTTCGGGATGGCCTGCAAATCAGTGCCAATGAATGTCTTATACCATCTGAATTCAGAAACAAACTGAAATTGGTATTGGTAAAATATTAGAAAAATTATTTTCGTGGTTTTAGCCAAAATTCAACAATCCATTGACTTGTACAAACGCTGGCTCACAAGCCTGCGTCACCACCCGCGACTGTATTTGTGGGAAACCGTACAGCAATTTCAAACACACTGGAGCACCGATGTTTCCGACATGGGGGCCATGTACGACCAAAGTTTGCAAAACAGCGAAACACGCCGCCTCTGGCAAACGGAAACATGGTATCCCAAACGTATGATGGTCGAATTCTGGCGTTTTGAACCCAAAACGGTGAAATGGATGTTCGACGATCTGTTCAACGAAACACGCGCGGTGGAAGGCCGGGCAACACGTTTTGTCTTCGGTTGCGACGGCCTTCTGGCCGATTACAAACGCACCAACCAAACCTCGGTTGAAAACAACCACTACCACAGCGATTACAAACTGATCACGTTGTACCTCGCCTGCCGTTACCCGGAGACCTATGCGCCTTACGATCTTGAAATTTTTCAAAACATGTTGCGCACCGTCGGCGCACGCGAGATACCAGAAGAACACGACATCGGCCGTTTTTTCAAGGTGCATGCCACCCTAACCAAATTCATCGATCAGGACCCCGGTGTGGCCGCCGCCATGCAGCGTCATCTGAATCCTAAAAAACATTTTACCGGGAAAACGGGGATGCTTTTGGCGGATTTTGGGCTGTTTTTGGCTGACAACAGGAATTGAATGACGAATCATGTATTCATCAATTGTCTATCAATTTTTGGGTAGTCGCGCATTCATCACTTTAAACCATACCGGTGGCACCAGCGCCAAAAGCAGCGACGCGGGGTATCCTGCGGGCAGTTGTGGACTTTCATCCATGTGCCTCAAAATCTGGTATTTGCGAGTGGCTTTGTAATGGTGATCGCTGTGGCGGGTAAGTTCGTAAAGGAAAATACGGCCGATTTCAAAATCGCTGTTCCACGAATGGGTAGGCAAAACAGGTTCGGGCCTGCCAGAGGGTGTCAGTTTGCGCCGCAAGCCGTAATGTTCGATGTAGTTGATGGTTTCGAGCAAAAGAATGCCGATGGTTGCCACGGTGAGGGCGCCTAGCAGTCCGCGCCAATCCCAAACCAAATATACGATGGTGAGGTACATCAATTGAATCAACTGAAAGCGCAACATTTCGTTGTCCAGGCTCCAAAAAGACCTGCCTTCTTTGTTAAGTCTGTCACGCTCAAGTTCCCAGGCTTCCATCCACACGCCTGACACGGAACGGATCCAAAACGTGTACAAAATTTCATTTTTGCGGGCCGTCGACGGGTCTTTGTCCGTGGCCACATTTTTGTGGTGCCCCCGGTTGTGTTCAATGAAAAAGTGCTGGTAAAGCGCCGGCAGCAACATGATTTTGGCAAGGATTTGTTCCCAGAGCTTGTTGCGGTGGCCCAGCTCGTGCGCTACATTGATGCCGATGGCGCCCACGATGATGCCCGTGCTCAGGGTTATCCCGATAAGTTCCGGCCAGCCCAAACCGCCTGCACTTACGCGGTACAGGTAAGCTGCGACAATGGCGTACAACAGCGGTGTATTGAGGTAAAGCAAAAGGTCGAAATACGGCTTGTGCGACCGTTCGTTTTCCGCCTCTTCAGGAACATTCGCCGTGGAATAGGGCAAAACTGCTTCCAAAACAGGCAATACGACAAACGCCAGGACCACCGTCGTCCAGGCCCAGGAGCCCATGGCCCAAAGCGTCCAAAGGGCACTAAGCGGAAGGATGTAGGCGAAAAGGTACTTGATGTCTTTCATGGTGGTTCAAACTGAAAAACAAATGTATGATTTGAGGCGGAAAAACTGTAAAACACCGTGTATTTAGGTCTCGTCCTCGCGCGCGTATGCGAAACCTTCCAGGTCTCACGCGCGCGCATACAAGACCTGCCAGGTCTCGCGTGCGCGCAAAACTTTCCAAGTTTTAAGACCTTCCAAGTTTTAAAACTTGGAAGGTCTTAAAACTTGGAAAGTCAATCCCGTGTTGTTTGTTGTTTTACCATAGTAACTTCGCACGTCCAAAATTCAACACATCCCTCTCCGGAGGTTTCAACCATACCGCACACCATGGAATTTTATCCACTTACCGTAAAAGCGATTACGCCGGAAACGGCCGACACCGTCACCATAGAATTCGACATTCCGGAGGAACGCTCCGACATTTTTAAATACACCCAGGGACAATACGTAAGCATCAAAATGCACCTCAGCGGGCATGAGGTTCGCCGCTCGTATTCCATGTCTTCGAGTCCGCTCGACAACAAACTGGCGATCACCGTGAAAAAAGTGGAGGGTGGCCAGGCGTCCACCTACCTGCACGATATGCTTAAAGTGGGCGATACGCTTGAGGTGGCGCATCCTGACGGCAGGTTTTTTGTAAAACTTGATCCCGAAAAACGCCGCACGTATTACCTTTTCGGCGCAGGCAGCGGCATCACGCCTCTTTTGTCCATCATCAAAACAACCCTCGAGGCCGAGCCCATGAGTGCCATTTTCCTGCTTTACGGCAGCAGGAACGAGGAAAGTATCATTTTTCGCGAAGAACTCGACAACCTCAGCGAACGTTACACCGGTCAATTGCATGTGGAACACGTTCTCAGCCAGCCCAAAAAAGAAGCCGGTACGGGTGGGTTGTTCGGCATGTTCAAAAAAAGCAGCACCAACTGGAAAGGTCGTATGGGCCGCATCGATGGTCGCACGGTGAACAGTTTTTTGGACGAGAATTTTGCCCACGGTCCTGAACAGGAGTGTCAGTACTTCGTATGTGGTCCGGGTAACATGGCCGAGAGCATTAAGGCGGGCCTGCTCGGTCGCGGCATTACGCCCAAACAAATCCACACCGAACATTTCGTCAACGCCAACCATGTGCCCGGCGAGTTCAACGGCAATGAGACCGGCGACAAAGGCGCACGCCTTATCGTACACCTCGGTGGGCAACGCATCGAAACTACGGTGCCCGACGGCGCCACCATCCTCGATGTGCTTGTGAAGGAAAAATACGACCCTCCGTATTCCTGTACCGCCGGTGCATGTTCAACCTGCATGGCCAAAGTTTTGCAGGGTGAAGTGACCATGGATGTATGTTATGCCCTCGACGAAGATGAGGTGAAAAGTGGCTACGTGCTCACGTGTCAGTCGAAACCCAGGACGCCTATGGTTGAAATTACGTATGATTTTTGATGCACTTAAATCGCTCACAATCAGTTTTTTGCAAATAAAAAAAGACCAAATTAATTTAAAATAAATGTAAAGGGTTTGGCTCCAAACCCTTTACACGGCGCTGCGGAACGGGTTAACTTTCATGCCACAAACCGCCGAACATGAATCCGCGCCTCGCTCCTTTTTTACGTTTGTTGTTGCCTTTTGTCCTGGGCATCATTCTCGCCGACATCCTTGTGTTGCAGGTTCCGGCGTATGTTTCCAATGGTTTTGTCGCAGCCATGTTGGTACTTGTGTTGGCCGCATGGTACCGTTATGCTTACCGATGGCGGTGGCTGTATGGCAGCGCATCGGCGTTGTTGCTCGTGGCTGCCGGTTACATCCATACCAAGTCGCACGACGAGCGCGCCCAATCCGGTCATTTTGCCACAGACGTCCAATTCCCCCAACAACTTTTTGTGCTGGGCACCGTATACGAGGCGCCATCGCGTGGGAGCAAAGTAAAGGTTCCACTGCGGATAGAAGCAGTTGGCAACACGGCCGGCAGCCTCGAACATGCAACAGGAAACCTGCTGGTTTTCCTGAATGCCGATTCCCTGAGCGAAAACATTCGTTACGGCGACCGCCTCATGGTAGCCGGGGTTGTCAGAGCCACGGAAGGCCCTAAAAACCCTCATGCGTTCGACTACCGGCGTTACCTGGCTACCCAGAATATTCATTTCCAGGCTTTTGTGCAAACCGATTCGCTCACGGTGCTTGGTACAGGTCAAGGCAATGTTTTTTGGCGTGTCGCTTACCATTGCCGCGACCGGTTGCTGGGGCTTCTGCAACGTCATTTCCCCACGCCCGACGAATACGCAGCAGCTTCCGCTTTGCTGGTGGGTTACCGCGACGACTTGTCGGACGAGATGCGGGCAGCTTATGCCGAAACAGGCTCCATGCATGCCCTGGCAGTATCCGGCACCCATGTTGGATTTTTGTATACAGGACTTATGCTCGGGCTCGGGCGGTTGCCTTTGCGTGGACGGTCGGGCAGGCTCCTGCAAACCGCCCTGGTTTTGGCGGCCATTTGGGCTTTTACCCTGCTCACAGGGGCCACCGCTTCGGTGCTTCGTGCCTCAGTGATGTTTTCCACGTATTTGCTGGGTAAAGCATTGTACCGTGAAGCGCCCGTATGGAATGTTTTAGCGGCTTCGGCTTTTGGCTTGCTGGTATTCAATCCGTATTTTTTATTCGACGCGGGCTTTCAGTTGTCGTACGCTGCTGTGGCCGGCATGGTCTTTTTTTATCCCAAATTGTACCGGTTGTCACCGCCTTTGACGCGCTGGCCCGACGAGGCATTAAAAGTTCTTTTGGTGGGTGTTGCTGCCCAATTGGGCACCCTGCCGCTCACATTGTATTATTTCAACCAGTTCCCGCTGTATTTCTGGCTGTCGGGTTGGGTGGTGGTGTTGGGAGGTGCACTTTTTCTCTGGGGAGGCGCCTTGCTGGTCCTGCTGGATGTGTTGAACGGCGTAGTGGCCGAACTGTTTGGAAAGCTGCTGTACGGACTGGTTTGGGGCATCAATTGGTGCGTTTTCAGGATCAGCGAATTGCCGTTCGGCGTGGTAAGTGGCATCTGGCTTGAAGTGTGGGGCGCTGTGTTGCTAACACTTGTTTTGTTGTTTGTAGCCGTGGCCTGGGAAACACGTCGGGGGCGGTTTCTGATGCCTGCGGTAGGTTTGCTTGCTTTGTTGTTTTGGCAAAATGCCAGGATAAAAGTACATCAGGCTCAACAACAACAGGTGGTTGTGTACCATGTGAACCGGCAGCATCTGGTCGATTGTTTCGATGGGTTACAAGTGTTCAGACTCCGCGATTCGTTGGGAGAAAAACAGGAAAAATTTGCTGCGCAAAGAAACCGCTGGGCATTGCGGGTGGAAAAAGAAACCGAATTGCCTTATGAAAAATCCGGACTGAATGTAACAAGCCGATTCCTTTACCGCGAGCCGTTCCTGTTCGTTGGGGGCAAAACCATAGCCATCATCAACGATGCTTCCCTGGTGCCCGCCGGAGTAACGCAGCCATTCGGGTTGCCCGTTGCTGCTGTTGTGCTTACACACAACGCACGGGTAAACATTGCCGACTGCCTTGTGCAATTCCCTGGCGCATTGTTGGTTTTTGATGCTGGAAACAAGCCCTGGCGCGTGGAAAAATGGAAAAAAGCATGCGATGACATTCAGGTGCCGTACCACGATGTGCGTACCAACGGTGCCTGGGTTTTGAACCTGTAATCTTTTTAAGTTATGAAAAACACCTTACCACGTTTCCTCTACTTCTCCCGCCTGGAAAGGATCGGGACAGCCTCTTTGTTGGTTCTGGCCTTGTGTGCCTGGATGTATCCCGCAGTGGTCGCATTTCTAAATCCGAAACAACCCATTGACTTTTCGGACTTTGAAAAAGCCGCATCAGCCTATTATGCCGCTTTGAACAACAGGAGCGAAACCGAACCGGTTGGTGAACCGTTTTTTTTCGATCCCAACAAAGCGGATGAGAGCGATTTTCGCAAGCTCGGGTTGACGGCCCGGGTAGCACAGGCCATCATCCGCTACCGCGAAAAAGGAGGACGGTTCAAAAAAGCGAGCGATTTCAAAAAGATCTACCTGCTTTCGGCCGAAGATTACGAACGCCTGGAACCTTGGATCCACCTGGGTACATCGGGCGTAAAAAGGTCGGTTTATACAGCCTCCAAAACGAAAAGCCCACAACATGCATACGAACTTTTTGAGTTTGACCCCAACAAGTCAAGCGAAGATGAATTGCTTCAATTGGGCATACCCAAAGCGGCAGTAAGGGCGGTTGTTGCCTACCGCAACAAAGGTGGTGTGTTCAGAAAAAAAGAGGATTTGAAAAAAATATACACGCTTCCGGAAGATGTGTACAACCGGCTGGAACCATACATCCACATTGAAACAAAAAAACAGGAAACCATAACGGCTGGCGGGGTGGCATTCAAATCTGCGGGAAAACCAACACCCACGGTGCTGGATGCCAACCTTGCCACAGCAGCCGACTGGCAAAATTTACCCGGTATCGGCGCCTGGCGGGCACAACAAATCGTGGCTTACCGGGATCGGTTGGGTGGGTTTATACATGCCGCGCAACTAACCGAAGTGAAATCACTTCCAGACAGCATTTACCAACAAATCAAACCCTATGTGGGCCTGTCCGGCGGTATTTTTCGAAAAATAGACCTGAATACCGCATCCGCAGATGACCTCAGGGCACACCCGTATTTTTCACCCAAACAAGCCCGGCTTATCGTGAACTACCGCGATCAGCACGGACCGTTCAGGTCTGTGGAAGAGTTGCTGAAGTTGTCGACAGTGGTGGATAATACCTGGTTGAACAGGGTAGGAGCGTATTTGGAATGCGGAATGTGGAATGGGGAATAGGGAATTTGTCATCCCAACACAGCGTGGGAATAGAACTGGTTTTTATGCCTTGAGGGCACCGGGCAGCATCAGCAAAAACGGAAGCGCTTTTTTGTAATCCAATTCAGGATATTCAAGCCCAAGCGCTCTAAGGTTGTTGTAGTAGGTTTGGTGATGTTCGTAGTAGTTTTTTTCAGACTGAACAAACCAGGCCTTGGTACCAAGTTTTTCACCCAAAAACCATTTTTCCAAAAGCCTTGCGGTTCTTCCATTACCGTCGATAAAAGGGTGGATTTTTACAAACACGAGGTGGATAGATGCAGCGAAATAAAACACCTCCTTAATGGAAAGGTCGGCGTTCAGCAGGACTTCGATGTCGGCATACAGTTTTTGAAGCTCAATTTCCACTTCGTGCGGTGAGGCCGCTACGTATTCGATCTTACCGTTGGGGGAGGTGACGTACATGTTTTGCGTCCTCAGTTTCCCTTGTTGATGTTTGACCACGAGGTGTTTGCTCAACAAAGCATGTGCAGTCGCAATGTTTTCAGGGTTGAGTGCATTTTGTTGTGCAAAAACATATGCATCGTACAGGTCGTCGGTCTTTTTTGTGTAATCAGGCTGAAACTCAATACCAAACCTTTTGTGCTTTACATACGAGTCCAGATCGATTTCCTCACCTTCTATTTTGCTTGAAAAAACGGAAGCAACTGAGGTGTAAAAACTAAAGGAGTTGGTAGAAATTTCAGCTTCGGTTAATGCTTCAAACCTGTGCATGAGCTCCTCACCCACTACGGCGTGGTAAGGTTCCAAAAGTATGGTGGGAATGATGGAGAAGTTGGCTAGCATAAATACCTTCGGTTAGAGACTTACGAAGGTCTTAAGTTCCAGCCATATATTTTCATAGGGTCTTTACATGGGTAAATTATGGTTCTACCATCGCCTTATAAAAACAGCTACAAGTACACCGGTGCCAAGGATCCAGGCCAAAACATCCCACCACACATCTTTTTTCAGGATTGCGACAACGTTTTCCACCCTCAAATAGGTTTTAGGTCCGTGGGAAAGTGCGTACACAGCAACCTCGTTCCAAAACCGGTGTTTCAACCAATACGACGGCTTATGGGTTTTTAACAATTTGGTTTCCAACATGGTGCGTTCTACACCAATCACTACAGTATCGCCCGCACCAAGTTCCCGGAGCAGGTCCTTATCCGTCGCCGAATACGATTCGCCGCTCATCCGGAAAACAAATTCGGGGTGACCAACGGCACTGAAATGAATCTCAGGTGACTTTCGTTTTGAGCCCACCATCACAACTTCAGGTGTTCCGGCAAGTATAACCTCCGTGGTAGCGACATTTTTTACCAGGTCCTCCACCGGATGAAACAACTTGTCGATTTGCCATACCAGGGCCACCACACCAAATGCACCCAGAATGAAACGGTACGGCAGGGTTTGAATGAATTCGTAGCTTTCAAAGGCGTCATCGGCCAGCGCCGGATTGCTTTTCACAATGGCATCCCGCAAAGCTTCGTAATTGGTGTACCAGGAACTTTCAAGGGTAAGGTATCCCTGGGTCGTTTTGACAATCAATCTTTCTCCATTGTAATCGCTTGGCTTCTTTTGGTATCCTTCAAGGGTTGATTTGGGGTAAAACGATTCCCTAAACCAAAATTTTCGGGAAATTCCATCTTCATAAAGGGTATAAACCGGCCGGCCGAACGCTTGGTGCAAAGCCATTACCGCTCCGCCCAGACAAAGCATCAAAAACAACACATTGTCCCATTCGTAATGCGGATTGGTGATCAGGTCATGGACCAGGTAAACACCACCTCCGATTGCGCCTATTGCAAGGATAATGGCAATTACCGCATCCGGGCGGGCCGATTGGGAATGGAGCGAATGCACTAGAAAATGTTAAGTTTAAGATTTTGCCAAACACTTTCGTCCCAATGCGATTTGGCGAGTGCAGAGGTGGATGGTGCAACAAACAGCTTTGTATTTCCGATGGTTTTTTCCTGCAAACCAAATTTCAACTGCCCCGTATTTTTCAAACCAAAATACACGCGTGCTGCTTCTTTTCCATTGAAGCAAACCATTTTAGGGGCAAAATTTTGAATTTTTTGCTCGAAACTCTCTGTGTCGAAGTATTCTTGTTTAAGTGATTTGTCCTGGCCGGCATAGTGTTTTACCAGGTCGGTCAAACCAATACCGTAGTTCAACAACTCCCGAAACTCAGCCGGTTTCAAAAGCCGCGGTGTAAAACCGAACCGCGCCAGGGTAGGGTAAAACTGGTTGCCCGGTCCGGCATAATAAGCCATCCGTTCAGCAGATTTTGTTCCTGCCGCAGTGCCGCAAAAAACGATGGTAAGTTCAGGGGCAAGGAGATCGGGTAAAATCATACCCTGGCATTTTTAACAGCCTCCCAATACGCCTTTTTTAACACCTGGTGTTGAAAATAAAAAAGCGAAGCCAGGAAAATTCCAAAAATGACCCCATGCGGTTTCCCAACAGCAATTCTGAAGGCATTGTACCATGGTACATCGTAAAATTGACACAGGTTGTGGATGGTTGCTAAAAAACTGCCAATGATGATAACCCTGATGGCGATGTATCCGGTATGTGCGAGGGCTGCTTTTGTATTTTTGGGAATTTTGTAAAATATTTTGAAGAAACTGCCTTTTTCTCCAAAATACAGGACCGATACAAACTCCCTGAAATTGCTGAAAGTCATCGGCAACGGCCCAGGTTTATACCTGAAACTGTAGTAGTAATATGCCGCAACAAAAAAACCGACCACGATGATGTTGGCAATGATCAGGCCGTTCCAACCCACACCAAAATATTTGGTTAAGGGATTCGATTCACCTTGCATGCCGCCGGGTTGAAAAAACCACAAACTGGTAGAGTAAAAATCACAACCCCGTGCAAACAACAACAAGGCTACCAGGGCAAAAAATCTAATCTTTTTGGACATGGTTGTAAAAATTTGATTTCCATTTGGGTTAATTCCGCATTCACTTATGTCCCAACGCCGTCGCCTTATCCAGCCACGGTTTCGCTTCTTCTGGTTTGCCGATGTCCCTGTACGCCGAGCCGATGTAAAAATGCAACGTCGGGTTTTCCGCGTCGTATTTCAACGCTTCCTGCCATTGTTCGATGGCAGCGGTGAACTGTTTTTTCATGGCCAATACGGCGCCGAGGTTGCGGCGGGCATCCACAAAACGCGGGTCGTACTGGATGGAACGGCGGTACACCACCTCTGCTGAATCGAGGTTGTTGCGCAGGAAATAAATGTAACCCATGTTGGAAAGCACCTTGGCATCGTTCGGACGGTGCTTGAGCGACTGCTGGTAATCCATAAAGGCTTTGTCGTATTGCTTCAGGCGGAAATGCGCCAGTCCCCGGCTGCCATAGGCATCGTGGTAGCCCGGATAAAGTTCAATGGCTTTGTTGTAAGCCTCAATGCCTTTTTCCACTTGTGCAGCGTTGGTGGCTTCACCCGATTTTTCATCAAGACCCATTTTTGTCACTTCCAAAGCGTTGTGGTAATTCAGTTTGGCGCTGTTGGGTGAGGTCTTCAGGTCGGCGGCGTAAAGCGAAGCGCTGTCGTACCAGGCGGCGTTGCGCGAGATGGTTCTGTAGCTGTAAGCCGCCAACAGTATGCCCGCAATAGTCCAGGCCGGGGTGGCATTGCCGGCAAACAGAGAAACCGGCGCCGTTTCGTGTACGTCGGTGTGGGTGATTTTTAAAATGCCCCAACTCATTGCTAAAGCAAAGGCAAGCGATGGCACGTACAACAAGCGCTCACCATACGAAGTGCCGATGAGCAAAACCACGTTGCTTGCCAATACAAAGGTGGCCATGAAAAAGAGCACGGTGAAAGACAAGAAATGCTTTTTGGGCAATTTAACAAGAGCCCATACCGACATGCCGGCGAACGCAAAAAAACCAACCAGAGCCTGCCATTGTCCAAATGTGACGGGTTTAAGTTGCGGGTAGCCCATGTCGCTCACCAACGGGTGCGGGAAAATCAGCACCTGCAGGTATTTCCAGCACATGTAAAACGCCGAAGCCAGTCTCGAAGAAGAATCCTGAGCGCCGACGATGAAATTGTCGAGTATGGAATAGATTTCTTTGCCGCTTTGTCCCGACAAAGCATTTTGCCGCGCCAGCAAAAACACAGCGATGGGGGCGATGAGGATTCCGCCGATACGCACGATGGCTCCCATGGATTTGCCGGAGAAAAAATACAGGCAAAGCACGATCACAAACCAAAACATCAACGCGCTTTCTTTGGAAAACATGGCCAGGGCAAAAGCCGCGCATGCAGCTGCTAGCCAGGTATTTTTTTCATTTTCCAGGTAACGCCAAACGCTGTACAAACTCAATGAACTGAACAACAACGCCATGATTTCATCGACACTTTTGATGTTGGCAACCACTTCGGTGTGTACCGGGTGGGCTACAAACAGCAAAACTGCGAGGGCGGGAAGCAAGGGTGAATAGCCTGAAAGCACCCGACGCCAGGTGATCCACAGCACCCAACTTCCAAGGGCGTACAACAGAATGTTGAACAGGTGGCCCATGGTTGGTTTGTCGGGCGCCAGCTGCCATTCGATGGTGAACAGGGTGAGCGCCAGCGGACGGTAGAGAGAGCCCGGACTGTTCCACGACCCATAACGGTATTCCTTGGTAAAAATCAGGTCGAGGTTTTTTAAACCTCCTTTAACCACCCAGTTGTCCTTGATCGATGAAAAATCGTCGAGGGTGTATTGGTGACCGAGGGTGTTGAGGTACAACATGGCGCCAAGGGCGGCGGCCAGCAAACCTATCCAGGCATAGGAGGTCCCGGATGTGTTTTGTTGTACGACGGGTTGTTTACCAGGGCTGGTTTTTCTGGCAGCCGGAGGGGTAGGTTTCGATGCTTTGTGTTTCGCCATGGATCAATCGCAGATGAACTGCGAGCGAAGGTAGCGAAAAATCTTACTTCAGGAAATTGAGGATGTCCAGCACTTTATCGGTCATTTTTACAACAAAAGCGTATTGCTGGTACTTACGTTTGAACTTTGGTCCAAGTTCGATAAGGTCCTTGAGGTATGGTTTTTGGGCCGTACGGATGCCCAGGGCTATCTTATCGGACGTATTGAGTTTGCCCTGCCATTGTTTGGTATCGCGCAGGATCTGTTCGATGAGTGCGTCGTTTTGATCATGGTATTTTTTCACATATTTGGCGCCCTTGGTGGGGTCGGCAAATTGCAAGCCTTCGTTCATAAACACGATGTAATCCTGTATAAGTGCGTCGGTTTTTTGTTCAGGCGACATTTTACTTGAGGCAACCTGTTTGAGCTTGTTGTGGTGGTCGGCCAGCCAGCGGTTTTGCTGCCAAGAGGCACAGGAGGCATTGAAAAAAGCGATGGCGGCGAGAAATGCAAAGTGTTTGAACATGGCTGGTTGGTTTGGATTGCAAACGGTTGGGGGTGGGTAGGTTGTTGTTTGGTTTGCCCATATTTTGAAAACCATAACAACCGGGTATGTCTGAAATTAACAATTAAAAAGAGCCACCCCAGCGTCCCGGGATGGCTCTCTCAAGTTCTTAAATCCAATTTTTTATTAGAATTTGGCCACTTTGATGGTGCGTACGTCGCCGTTGGCGTAAAGGATACGCGCCATGTAAATGCCTGCGGGCAGGTTTTCAACCGGGATCTCAAATTCCTGCAGCGTTTGCTTTGGAATGTTGAGGGTATAAATAACCGTTCCGTTGGTAGCATTAAGCGTAATGGTCACATCCTCTTCGTAAGGCATGAGGTTGCGAACACTGAGCACTTTTGAAACAGGGTTGGGCGATACCACCACCGATTCAGCTTCGGTGAACTCAATAACCGCTTCGCGCGCTTCCGAAAGGCTTTGTGTGCCCATCTGGTTGGTGCGACGAATACGGTAGTAGTTCGAGCCGCTGGCCGGTGTAAGGTCAACCACGTTGTAATGGTTTGGCGAAGAAACGAGGTGCAGGCCTGGAACATCGCGCACTGCCTTCCAGTCCGTCATGTTGGTTGAGTGTTCAACCGTGTACAGGTACTGGGCAGCCTCTGGCTCTGAAGTCCATTCTACAAGCACCGAGTTGTTCGGACGGCTGGTAACCACGAAGTCCATGATGAACGTTTCACAACCAGGCGATCCGGCGGGCAAAACGGTAATCGTTACGATGTTGGATTCGAGGAAGGTTTCACAACCCTCGCGGCGAACACAACGCATGAAGTATGAAGTTTCATACAATGCGCCGGGCTGGTAGCCTTGTTGCGTGGCGCCTGGGATGCCTACCCATGATGGAGGAGCAGGGCCCATTTGAACGAGTTGCATCCACAGGTATTGGAGCGGACCGCTGCCACCGATGGGTGGAACAGATTCGAAAAGGGCTGCGGGTACATCACCTTCGCAGATGGTCTGGCTACAGCAGATGTTGCCGGGATAAGTAACGTTTTCGCAAATGATGTGTATGCCTGCATCAAAGCACAGGTTGTCGCCCTGGCCCTGGGAGATCACAAACGCATCGGTTTTGCCGTTGGATTTGGCATCGCTGTCTTTGCAATCGTTGTTCACCTGGTCTTTGCCAGTGAATTCATAACCTGCAGGAATACCGCCGAACATCAGCACATACGTGCCGGGAGTTACACAATCGAACAGGTATTTGCCTGCAGCGTCTGTGGTGTCTGTTTGTGAAACAACGTCATCGGCCGTACCAAACACGCCGTCTGGTCCTGGCTTCATAAGCATAACTTTCACATTCGGTACGCCGGCAGTTTCAAGTGGGTGTTGGAACCCGTCCTGATCGTTGTCGTACCAAACGTAATCCCCGATGCTGATACCATCGGTGGTAGACTGAATGGTTACAGAAGCTGTAGCGGTACATCCGCCGGCGTCGGTAACGGTCACGGTATAGGTGCCTGCGGACAGGTTGGTGGCTGTTGCGGTGGTTTCACCGTTGCTCCAATTGAAGATGTAACCACCGGCGCCGCCGGCCGAGCTGGCTGTAGCACTGCCTGCTTGGTCACAAATGGCATTGATCACACCCGTGATGACCACATTGGGTGGTATGGGTGCAGCTATACTTACCGAAGCGGTGGCTGTGCACAGATTGGCATCGGTAACGGTTACCGAATAAATGCCTGCCTGCAAACCATTGATGGTTTGTGTGGTTTGGCCGCCCGTCCACAGGTAGGTAAAGGGTGGTGTGCCGCCTGCCGGGTTTGCGGTGGCGCTACCGAGCGAAACACAGGTCAAATTGGTGGTCACCGTAGCGGTTGTGGTTGGCGCGCTGGGCTGAATGATGGTGACCATGGCAGTGCCTGAGCAGCCACCTGCATCGGTAACGGTAACTGTGTGAACACCAGGGCTCAGGCTAATGGCCGTTGCGGTGGTTTCATTGTTGTCCCAGAAATAGTTGTAAGGTGGGGTACCGCCGTTGGCAGTTGCCGTTGCACTGCCGTTGTTGGCGGTGCAGCTTGCATTGCTGTTGACTATGGCGGTTACGCTTGGACCTTGTGCTTGTCCGATGGTAACGGTTTTGATCTCGATACAACCGCTCGCATCGGTTACGGTCACGTTGTGTGGACCGGCGCCGAGGTTTGTAGCGGTGGCTGAAGTTTGTCCGTTGTCCCAACCGATGATGTAGGGAGGTGTGCCGCCCGAAATGGTTACGGTGGCGCTACCGCCTACCAGACAGTTTGCCTGGGTGTCGGCAACCACAGTTACAACCAGTTGAGGTGCCGTGGGGATGTTGACGGTTGCAGAGGCCTGGCAACCCGATGTTATGTCAATCACGGTGACAGTGTGGTTACCGGCCGAAAGGCTTGTGGCCGTTGCGGTGGTTTGTCCGTTGTCCCAGGTGTAGGAGTAGTTACCCGATCCGCCTGTTACGGTTACCGTAGCAACGCCGCCAACAATACAGCCGGCATTGCCGAGCACGGTGCCGGTCAGTATCAGAGGATTGGGCGTAGCCTGAATGGTGGCATAGCCGACATACACACAATCGTTGGCGTCTGTGACCGTAACAGTGTACGTTCCAGGAGGACCGGTGATGGTGTTGGTCGTAGCACCGGTGTTCCACAATAGAGTAAAGGGCGGTGTTCCGCCACTGGTTACGGTTACGGTCGCTGTGCCATTTTGTCCACAAACTCCGTTTGTCGTCGTGATGTTGAGTACAACCTGATCGGGTTGTGTAAGGGTTACAGGCCATTCGGCAGAACAGCCGTTGGCGTCAGTTACCGTTACATTGTACGTTCCGACGGGCAAGCCCGAAACGGAGGGTGTGGTAGCGCCGGTGCTCCAAAGGTAAGTGTATGGAGGTGTGCCGGACATAGGGGCAATGTAAATGAACCCATCGCTTCCGCCCCAACATGAGATGTTAACGGTGCTGTCCATCAGCCACAGGCCTTCATCCCAAAAAAACACGGATGCCGATCCTGTGGTTGTACAGTTGTTGGCATCGGTGATGGTAACGGTGTAGGTTCCGGCTGACAAACCCGTAATTTGAGCTGAGGTGCCGCCGTTACTCCAAAGGTAGGAATAGGGTGGTACGCCGCCATAAGGTACGGCCGTTGCTTTACCGTCGGGTGTTAAACCGCAGATTTGGCTTTCTCCAAAAACTTGTACGCCAAGTTGTGGTGGTTGCGTGATGGTAATCGACCCGACGGCAAAACCCATGTCGATGTCGGTTGCTGTTACGGAGTACGTGCCAGCCGTCAAACCGGTAATGGTTGCGGTTGTGGCGCCGTTGCTCCAGGCATAGGTATAAGGCGCCCAACCACCTGAGCCTATAGCCGTGGCGGTGCCGTTGTTGCCACCGAAACAGGTGACGTTGGTTCCAGTCACCGTGACGGAAACCTGCGCCTGCACGAGCGCGGGTATTAAAAACAGTGCAAACAAGCACGCAATGGTTGCGGCTTTGTTCATTTGGTGTTTGAGATGTGTCATCGTTTGTCCCATGGGAAACAAATCATTTTTTAGAAAGTACCGTATAAGTTTGGACAATAAAGGATTATTAAAAAAATGGAAATTCCAGTTGGCTCGGAAAGAGGCAACAGACTCGCTGTGTAGGGGGGAGTAAAACTATATTGTAGCGAGATGATGGCTTATGCGGTACAAACATACCTATTTTTTGTCAAAGTAAAGGCGATCAAAAGGGTATTTTTGTTAAAACACCTCTTTTGATCGCCTTACGTCGCATGTGTGACAACCTTTTTACCCTAAAAAGGGCAGAAAAGAATTTATTTTCCTTCAACAGCGCCTTTGTCCACCCGTGTTTTTAGCTTCTTCACTACAAAATTTCCGATTTCCATGCCACACTTCGTGCCGGCCTGGTTGCCATGCATGTAGTGGATGCCACCATACAAACGGCTCATGCCCACTTCCAGTGCAGCTTCCTCAAAGGATTTGAAACTGCGGGTTGGCAATCCGAATTCCACCTCGGTACTGTCCGTAAAGGCAAAGTTTGGACCGTAAAGGTTGGTAAGTACGGCTGCGGCTGCGGCCGAAACGGTGCTGTGGCCACTGGTATGCTCGGGAAACGGCGGTGTCTGAATCACCGGCGCCCATTCTGGATCAATCAGTTCGTTGATGTACGATTCCGGACGAATCAGGTTGGTGCGGTATTTTTCTTCCCAACAAACAATGAAGGCATCGGCGAGTGCGCAGGCGGTGTGGACGTAAGTTTCCGCAGACTCCATCATGTCGCTCCCGGCTTTTTTACTGGCATAACCAGCTATGGCCATCCAGTGACCTCCCGGGCTGATTTTCTTTTTGCCGATGGACAAGTGGCCGCTTACCTCCACGGCAAACGGATTGTCGTCCCAATACCAGGCGATGGCTTCCTGCTCAGGGGTCAGGTTGTTTACAATGTCGTACACCTGGTAGGCCTGTTTGTAAAAATCACTGCCTTTTTCGCGACTGAAAGCCACAGGCGGATCTACAGGAATCTGGCGGCACGAGTCGAGTACCCAGGTGCGCATGCTGTTCCAGTGCGGTTCGAGTGCGTCGCCGTACATCGGAGGCGTGGGGCGCCAGCGCGAAGGTTCTTTCGTATCGATGGTAAACTTGGGTGCGCTGCGGGTTTGAGCATAATTGTCGGTTTTCGACCACGCAAGGATGTGTTTGGCAACCAATTCACCATGGGCCATGGAGCGCTCGTACACATCGGGCGGCATGTTCATGGCCTTGAATTTCTCCAGAATGTCTTCTTTAAGATCTTCAATGTTGCCTTCCGAAAACACGAGGGTTTTGCTCACAATAAGCATGGCCTGGACGCCGGCAAGCGGGAAACAATAATCTTTACCCACTTCCGGAGCAGGCACAGGTTTGAGTCCGTTGAGTTGGCCTGCAAGAGTTTGGTATTCCGGGAAACCCGGGCGCATGGCTTCGTACCCGGCAATGACCGAATAAGCGTAAATGCGCGAGGCAATGGGCGGTGCAAAAATGTCGTACCGAATGATGTCGGTAATTCGGCGGACGCCATCGTGCATAAACGCCGGATTGTTGGCCTGTGCGGCATAATCCGTGTTGTATTGTTTGCAGGATGGCTGGAGCAAAAGCACCAGCAAAGCGGTCAAAAAACAATGTAGCTTGAAGTGCATAAGGCAATATATTGTAGCTTAAGGTGCGAAGCCAAAGTTAAAACCGAGCATCCACCCCGAGATTAAAAGAAGTTTAAAAGTTCTTCCACATCATACTTTCCACGGGTTTTTCCGTACGTTGGTTGTATTTTGCATTTTGCTTTTTGTTGTAGTACGTCTCTACATCGCCGTCGATCAGAAAGTAAATGAGCTGACCAATGGGCATGCCGGCATACACACGCACCGGTTGTACACAGGAGATCTCCAGGGTCCAGGTATTCGAAAAGCCAACGTCACCTTTGCCCGCCGTGGCATGGATGTCGATGCCCAAACGTCCTACACTGCTTTTCCCTTCCAGGAAAGGCACGGAATTGTGGGTTTCGGTGTATTCTTCGGTTACGCCGAGGTACAACGTCCCGGGCTGCAATACAAATCCTTCCTCGGGAATCTCAAAATGTTTCACCTGGTTGTGCTTTTTCGCATCCAGGATGCGGTCCGTGTACACAGCCAAATGACGGCCGAGGTGTACATCGTAAGAGTTGGTGCCCAGACAATCGCGGCGAAATGGCTCAATCACGATTTGCCTGGTTTCAAGCGATTCCAGTATTTTTTTATCGGTCAGAATCATGTTTCAAATACACTCCGGTCGTAAACGTTTACCAGAGCGGCGCAAAAATAGTGCGAAAACCCCGTTTTTTTTAGTATAAATCCGACTCCGCTGTAACTTTTTGGTCATCTGAACTGTTTAATAATACCAAATGAAAAACGCCAACAACTTGAAAAAGACACTTGTGCTGGGCGCTACCCCGAACCCATCGCGTTTCGCCTACCTTGCCACGCTGCGCCTGCGGCATTACGGACACCCTGTCGAACTCGTCGGAATCCGCCAGGGAGACATCGCCGGCATTCCCATCAGTCACGACCTGCAACCCCTGGAGGCAGTACACACCGTAACGTTGTACCTCAATCCGACCCGGCAAAAACCCTACTACGATTACATCCTCAGCCTCAACCCGGAGCGCATTATTTTTAATCCGGGTACTGAAAACCCGGAACTCGAAGCATTGGCAGAAGCCCAGGGCATCGAATCGGTGGAAGGATGTACGCTTGTGATGTTGTCTACAGGGCAATACTAGTCTAAACCCGGATTTTAGGGATTTGGGGGATTTGGATTTTAAAGAGATTTGGGATGGATTGGATGGGATTTTAAAGTCGACAGTCCACAGTCGACAGTTGCGCTCTGGGATTAACAGTCAATAATGTAGCTTTTAAGGCCAACTGTGGATTGTGGACTTTAAAATCCCATCCAATCCATCCCAAATCTCCCAATCTCTTTAAAATCCCAATCCCCCAAATCCCTAAAATCCGGGTTTAGACAATGGAAGCATTTTTTGAAAACTACCAGGGTGCCACGTATGCGCTGCTCCAGCGCCTGCATGCCATCATCACCTCGTTGCCCGGCGTGGAAGGACGTCTGACCTACAACACGCCGTTTTATTACCGAAATACCTGGATTTGTTACCTGGCGCCTGCCAAAGACGGTAGTGTTGAACTCGGCTTCACACGCGGTTCCGAGCTGTCCAACGAACAGGGACTGCTCGATGCGCGAGGCCGCAAACAGGTATCGGGCGTGGTGTTCCGGCACGTTTCCGAAATACCGGAAGAAACCCTGCTTGAAGTTTTGCAGGAAGCGCTGCTCGTGGATGAACTGCACAGCCAAAACAAAAAGAAGAAGAAAAATTGATGCGTGGAAAACCGACTTGGTGTCACCCCTCGTAGATGGTTGTGTTGCTTTCAAAACACATTTTTTCAAAACACACCAAACACAATCATGAACTTCTTTCAAAAAACGGCCACCCTCGCGCTGGCCATCGCCCTCAGCTCCACCGTTACTTTCGCCCAAAGCAAAAAGAATACCGTCACGGTAGGCGGCGAAGCCATGTACCCGATGAAAAACATCGTTGAAAACGCCGTCAACTCCAAGGCGCACACCACACTCGTAGCAGCCGTTAAAGCAGCCGGATTGGTTGAAACCCTGCAAAGTGCCGGTCCGTTCACAGTGTTTGCTCCGGTCAACGACGCTTTCGAAAACCTGCCCGCCGGTACGGTTGAAACCCTGCTCAAACCTGAAAACAAAGGCACACTTACGACGGTACTCACCTACCACGTGGTGCCCGGCAAACTCGACTTCGAATCGCTCGCCTCCAAAATTAAAAAAGGCAATAACGCGCTGAAAACCGCTTCGGGTGGCACACTCACCTTCATGATGAACGGCCCCCACAACATTGTGGTGAAAGACGAAAACGGCAATACTGCCAACATCACCACCTACGATGTGTACCAGTCAAATGGCGTCATCCATGTGATTGATTCGGTGCTTTTGCCTAAGTAGGGGTTTGAATGACGAGATACGAAATTTGATGTTTGATTTTTGAATGCGTCATCCAGGCTTGATCGGATGACGCATTTTTTACATCTGTACGTGAATATGATCGTCATGCCGTGCAGCCCTGCAACCTTGTTTGCGCAATTTGTCTTCCTTTTCAAGGCTTAACCGGGTTTTGAGGTGCGGTTCAATAAAAATTTTTCCCACGTCCGGATGCCTGGCAAAGCGTATAACCATTTCACGGTTTTTCTCCTCATCAAAAGTGTATCTGGCAGGATCGTAAAACAATTCGCCAAACCGGTTGTCTGGCGAAAAATACCAGTATCCTTGTCCGAGGCATTCCTTGATGTAGCTGTACTCACCTTGCCCGGCTTTGGCGCAAACACCGTACCCATACGGCGATGGAGTGCCTTGAACAGATTTTCCGGTTTTTTGATCATTCCAGAAAAAAACCAGATCAATTTTTTTGCCGTCCCGATGGCTCAAATGCGGAAGCAATGGAAAGCCGTCAAAAAACGGAAAGCAGGCATCCAAATAATAAATGACTGCTCCTGGATACTGATCTTGCATTTGCACAGCAACTTCCTCAACCACTTTTTTCAATTCAGGTCTGACGTAGGTGCGGTTAAGGTACCAAAACAGAAAACTTTCAGGTTTTACATGTGCATTGGACCATATGGGTAGCTGCTCACGCCCCAACACCTTTGCCAAAGGTGGTATAAGCCAAAGCGTTGACATCGAGTACAATATCCCAAAAAATGCCAGCTGTGAAAACCTAAAACGAAACCTGACTGGTATCAAATGCTTTACAATCAGTGCCGCAAACCAAATCACCCCTCCTGTTTGCGTCAGAATGGTAAGCATCAAAAACAAAATAGCATGACCGAGGAAAACCCATACGGTCACGCGTAATTTTAGGAAATAGATTGGCATGACTTCACCCTTCAAAACCAATTTTTTTGTGACTGCCGTCGCAATACGGCTTGTTTTGTGAGCCGCCACACCGGCAAAAAGCCGTGACTTTGTGCTTCATGGTTTCGGTGCCGTCGGAGTTTTTCACCTTGATGTTGCCGTAAACCATGAGCGGACCGTTTGGCGCCGCTTCTA
>JADLBE010000156.1 GCA_020847915.1 Saprospiraceae bacterium
CTTCATCACCTGTACACAATGTGGTCCGCGGTATTCCATCCTCACAGGGTTGCCTTACGACAGGGAACAAACCGCCATGGTGGATTTTGACATGTGCGAAACCTGCCTGCAGGAATACAGCGAACCTGCCGACAAACGTTTTCTTTCGCAGACCAATTCCTGTCCAAAGTGTGGTGTCAACCTTTTTTTTTCCACCACTACCGATCTGACTGAGGTATTGCCCGGCGATTCTTTGGAAAACGCCGTTGAAAAGTTGAAAAACGGCGACATCGTGGCCGTCAAAGGGTTGGGTGGTTACCTGTTGCTTTGCGACGCCACCAACGCGGCAACTGTTGAAATGCTGCGTAAACGCAAACAACGGCCAACCAAACCGTTTGCAGTTTTGTACCCCGATGTTGATGTACTTGCAGGTGATGCCTTGCTTCAAAAAGCCGAAACTGACTTGCTGGAAAGCCCGGTTTCGCCCGTCGTGTTGCTGCCTTTGAAAAAAACGCTGGGGAGCGGTTTGGCGGTAAACGTTGTGGCGCCCGGCCTGCATCGTTTGGGCGCCATGTTGCCGTATGCTCCTGTTTTGTTGCTCATTTCTAAAGGTGTAAACCGTCCGTTGGTGGCTACCAGCGCCAACATAAGTGGCTCACCCATCATTTTCCGCGACGAAACCGTCACGGAAATGCTCGGCGCCATCGCGGATTATGTTTTGTCGAACAACCGCGAAATCACCATGCCACAGGACGACAGTGTGCAAACCTTCAGTCCTCAGGAACGTATACCCATCCTGTTTCGCCGTTCGCGCGGACTGGCGCCTTCGCTGCGCCTTCCGGACATCAATCTTCCGAACGAATCCGTTTTTTGCGCCGGCGCCGACATCAAAAGCGCTTTCGCTTATGCGCACCAGGGACAAGTGTATGTCAGCCAGTTTCTCGGCGATATGGAGCATTTTGATACCCAGGAGCATTACCGGCATGTTTTAAACCAGTTTTTGTCGTGGTTTCAGGTCAGGCCCGGGTTGGTTGTCGCCGACCAGCATCCTGGTTATTTTTCCGGAAAAATGGCTGCTGAATACGCTCAGGCATCGGATGTGCCCATAATATACGTACAGCACCACGAAGCGCATTTTGCCGCAGTATTGGCCGAAAACAACCTTTTGCAGTCCCGCGAACCCGTTCTTGGCGTCGTTTGGGACGGCACCGGTTACGGCCGGGATGGGCATATTTGGGGCGGCGAATTTTTCAGTTGGCAGGAAGGGCAAACAGAACGGCTTTCCCATTGGTCGTATTTCCCAAACCTTGCCGGTGAAAAAATGGCCCGTGAGCCACGCCTTGCCGCTTTGGCTGTTTGTGGTCCCGATGCTTTGCTGGAACACCATTTTAGTGCGCAGGAATGGACGTTGTACTTAAAACTCAGGGATGTACAACCGGCGCTGAAAAGTTCCAGCATGGGACGGATGTTCGATGCCGCCGCCGCCGTGTTGGGATTGATTTCGAAAAATACGTACGAAGGCGAAGCAGCGCTTTTGCTGGAAAGTTTGGCCTCACCAGATGAGCCGCCTTATGCGGGTAATTACCTGATGGACAACGGGCAAGCCGATACGCAGCTGTTGTTCCGGCGGTTGCTCGACGACCGCCGCATTGGTACCGAACCGGCCGTTTGTGCAGGGCGGTGGTTGCGAACCCTGGTGGAAGTGGTGCGGCAAATGGCTGAACACCACGGATTCAAACACATTGCTTTCAGTGGCGGCGTATTTCAAAATGCATTGTTGCTCGATCTCTTGTCGATACATCTGAAAAACCATTTTAAGCTCTATTTTCACAGGCAACTTTCCCCAAACGACGAATGCATTGCGGTCGGTCAGTTGGTGGTTGCTTCAACATCCAATATTAACGAACCTGTGTTTGGCCATTCCAGGTCTGATCAAAAGTATTGACCAATGAAATTTATGAACGAATACCGCGATCAGGCCGTGGTTGAACAATACCTCGGGGAGATTGCCAAAGCGGCCACAAGGCCATGGACCATTATGGAAGTGTGCGGCGGACAAACCCACAGTTTGGTCAAAAACGGCATCCTGCAAATGTTGCCGGAAAACGTAAGGATGGTGCATGGTCCGGGTTGTCCGGTTTGTGTGACGCCCCTCCACCAAATCGACAAAGCTGTGTACCTCGCCGAAGAAAAAGGTGTGATTATGTGTTCCTACGGCGACATGCTCCGTGTGCCCGGCTCGAAACGCAGCTTGCTCGAATCCAAAGCTGCCGGCGCCGATGTGCGTATTTTGTATTCACCCCTCGAAGCGGTGAACATCGCGCGCGACAATCCCGGACGCGAAGTGGTTTTTTTTGCCGTAGGTTTCGAAACCACCGCGCCCGCCAACGCTTTGTCGGTACTGCACGCACACCGTACGGGTGTTGCCAATTATTCCATACTCGCCTCCCATGTTCTGGTGCCGCCGGCCATCGCTGCGGTGATGAACGACGAGGAATCCAACATCCAGGCATTTTTGGCCGCAGGCCATGTATGCACCATCATGGGTGTTTCGGAATACGAACCACTTGCCGATGCGTTTAAAATTCCGCTTGTGGTAACCGGTTTTGAACCTGTCGACCTTGTACAGGGCATCCTGATGGCCGTGCGCCAACTGGAAAAAGGCGAACACAAAATGGAAAACCAATACAGCAGGGTGGTGCGCCCGGAAGGCAATCCGGAAGCCCGGAAAGTGATTGAAGCCGTTTTTGAAATCAGCGATCGCGAATGGCGGGGTATCGGCAACATTCCCATGAGCGGCTACGAGGTTCGCGCCGAATACGCTGCTTACGATGCCAACCGAAAATTTGAGGTCGACATCGAAAAAGTACCTGAAAGTGCTGAATGTATCGCAGGTTTGGTGCTGAAAGGCATCAAAAAGCCACACGAGTGTCCGCAATTCGGGAAAAAATGCACGCCACAAATGCCCCTCGGTGCGCCCATGGTATCGAGCGAAGGCGCCTGCGCGGCGTATTACCATTTTTCACAGGTGATGTCTTAACCATGGAAAAGCAAAAAATCAACATGCACCTTCAGTGCCCCATGCCCAAACTGGATTTCGACATCATCACGCTTGGGCATGGCAGCGGCGGTTTGCTTACCAACAAACTGCTCGAAAGCGGCGTGTTCGAGCTGCTGAAAAACCCGATGCTCGACCAGCACCACGACGGTGCAACCTTTACGCTCGACGGTCCGCTCGCGTTTTCTACCGACAGTTATGTGGTGTCGCCCATCTTTTTTCCCGGCGGCAACATCGGCGACCTGGCCATCAACGGCACAGTGAACGACTTGGCCATGTGCGGCGCCATGCCCAAATACCTGTCCCTTGCGTTTATCCTCGAGGAAGGACTAACCATGAAGGAATTTTGGGAAGTGCTGGTCACCATCAAGTTCGCGGCCGAAAAAGCCGGCGTGCAAATTGTGACCGGCGATACCAAGGTGGTGGAACGCGGAAAAGGTGACAAAATTTTCATCAATACTTCCGGGATCGGCGTGGTGCATCACAAAGCGCAGATCAACAAAGCCAGGGTAAAACCAGGTGATAAAATCATCCTCAGCGGCGCGATCGCCACACATGGCGTCGCCATTTTGAGCATACGGCAGGGACTCGAATTTGAATCCGACATTGCCACCGACAGCACCAACCTCAACCACACCGTGGCCTCGTTGCTGGATGTTTTTGGAGAAAAAATCCACCTCTTGCACGATCCAACCCGAGGCGGTGTAGCAGCCGTGCTCAACGAGATGGCCCGTGATACCAACCTCGGTGTTGATTTGAAGGAAAACGCCTTGCCGGTGCACGACGTGGTGGCTTCCGCCTGCGAACTGCTGGGGCTCGACCCACTTTATGTAGCCAATGAAGGCGTATTCCTGGCCGTAGTGGATCCGGAAATCGCCGATGCATTTTTGGAAATGCTGCGCAAAGATCAAAACGGTACATACGCTGCCATGGTAGGCACGGTTACCGACGCCCATCCCCGGCAGGTGCTGATGCAAAGCGGCATCGGAGGGAAAAGGGTGGTGAACATGCCCATTGGCGAACAACTGCCTCGGATTTGTTAAAAAAACAATTGTTTTACCGACATGAAAACCATTATGGAAACCTTATTGCCTTTGTTTTTTGCAGCGGTCGTTGGTTTTACCCACGCCTTTGAAGTCGACCACCTCCTGGCAGTCAGCAGCATCGTTACGCGTCGCAAATCGCTGATGATGAGTATTAAGGATGGTATTTACTGGGGACTCGGGCACACCTCCACCATTTTGCTCATTGGCATGGTGATGCTTGTTGCGCGTGTTTCCGTTGCTGAAGGAACCTTTCATGTGTTTGAAGCCGGCGTGGGGCTCATGCTCATTTTGCTGGGGGCACACCGGATTTGGAAAACGTGGCGCCATGAGCAGAGCCACGCTTTCGCCCATGGGTTTAAAAACGTGGACGACCACAACCACCACCTGGCGTACGGCGTAGGATTGGTGCACGGCCTTGCAGGCAGTGGCACGTTGGTTTTGCTGGTGATGACCGAGCTGAAATCGAACGTTGATGCCATGTTGTACCTGCTTATTTTTGGATTGGGGTCGGTAGCGGGTATGCTGCTGGCTTCGGGCGTATTCAGCCTCCCGTTCGCTACCAAACTGCATTCAACCAAATGGGTGACCACCGGGCTAACACTGGCTTCGTCGCTGTTGTGTATTGTTTTTGGGGTCAAAGTCGTTTATGAAAACCTGTACGGTGCCTGAAGATCAGCGCACCAAACTCACATCACCCGTGAGCACTGTATTTCCACAACCTTCAAGGGCAAATCGGATGATGTACACATACACGCCGGTTTCGCAGGGTTTGTTTTGGTAACGCCCGTCCCATCCGTTTTCCAGAGAAAACGTATCGTACAACAAATCGCCCCAGCGGTCGAACACCTGCATCTGATAGTTGAAAAACATACTGTTTGAAAACTGCGGAACAAACAGGTCGTTGTTGCCGTCGTCGTTCGGACTAAAAATGTTGGGCACATAAGCCCGCGCATTAAACAACACTTGGATGGAATCGGTGAGCAAACACCCGTTGTTGTCTGACCAATTTGCCCAATAAACACCCGATGCCTGCACCGTTTTGGTTTGTCCCACGCTACCGTCAAACCACCGTGTGTTGGGCGAAGGACTTTGTATGGTAAACGTAGTCGCAACGCAAAGAATAGTGTCATTCCCCAGGAAGTTTTCAGGAATAACTTCAACCTCAAGTACAAATGTACTGTCGCAGCCGTTGATGGTGGTCAAATTGGACTCGTAAATACCGGTTCCGGAAATGGTTTCTCCGTTAAAAACAATGTTGTCTCCCGGACACAGCAGTTGGTAATTTTCCTCCAGATACGATGAAAACACAACCAAATCGACGGTTCTTACACTGTCGCAGCCGTTTACGGAGTACAACGAATCGGTGTACCGTCCGGGCAGGGTGTGTCCTCCGTAGTTTTCGCCCTGGCAAATGGTGGCGTTCAGGGAAAGGTTGAAAACCGGGTGTACCACAAGGTTGAGGGTACGCACGCTGTCGCAACCGAATTGGGACAAAAGGGTGTCGATAAAAACGCCTGTTGTTTGGTATCCCAGGTAGACGTCGCCTGCGCAAATGGATTTGGATTCAGCCACCGTGTAAAACGGCCGGGCTTCAATGAGGAAATCGGTGCTGCTTACCCTGCAATTTTCGGACTGGATGTTGCCGTTTTGCGCGGCGAGCAAACGGTACCTTCCGGCGTTGCCGGAATTGGGGTTTAAAAAAACGAGTGAGTCGGAAGTTTCACCGGAAAGATCTTCCCACGCCATGGATGCGGGTTGGTACTTCTGCCATTGGAACGTCACATCGGTAAGGCCTACCACCTCCCCCGACAACACGAGGTAGGGTGGTGGGGCATTGGTGCAAAAGCGCTGGAGGGTATCGGAAGTAGCCACAACGCCGCCGCAAATGCCGAAAAAGATGTCGTCGATGGCCACGTCGTTTTCGATGCAACCGGGTTGGTCGTTCATCAGGGCAATTTGTACCGGGCCACTCAAAGCACCTGAAAACCACGTTGCGCCGGTTTTTACCCAGTTTGGTTCGGGGTATGCGGTGGGTTGGTTGATGCTTTGGCCGTTTACTTCAAAATGAAAAAACGGCGCGGGAATCCCGGAAATGTTGCGCACCCAGGCGGAAAACTCGTAGGGTGTATTGGGACAAATATCGATGGTTTGTTTCCAGTAGGCTCTGTTTTCAACGGCATCGGGGTCCACCGTAAGAAAATACCCTTTGCCTGTGGAATGGTCAGGAATTTGTTCGGCGCCGGTGCAGATGGCTGTTGTGATCACCCAGGTGTTGCTGGGATGGTTGGGATCGGCACTGGTGGGCACATTGGCGCCGCCGTACTGGGCCGACCAGTTTGGTGGAAAAACCTGGCAGGAATAATTGTAATGCGGATTCACTTGTGAGACCAAAATCCAGCCCTGTGTGGCACATCCGCCAAGGGTGGCGTTGTTTTGCCCACGGCCGAAATCCGACAAAAAACCGTAGTACCCGCCTTCAAAATTGCCGTTGATGATCTGGTTGGGGCCAAGCAGTGGGCACGAGCCGGATTGTGCCTTTACCTGGTAAAAGCATAAAACTAACAGTAGCGCAGGTATGTACTTCATGGGTGCAGCGGTATTCCGGTACGACAATGTACAAAAGCAGATTAATCCGGCATCAAAAAATATTTAAATCGGGCATTTTTCTTGCATATTCCGTTTACAAAATTAACTTTGCAAAGCGCTTATGAGGTTTTTAACAAAGATGTGTTGGAATGCGGCTTACCGTGTGTCCTAAAGATGCTTTCAACCATGTGCGTAGTATACAACCCATTTTAATCCGGCCTGTTCACCGATTTTTACGTTTCGACTCTGTTGAAATACAGTTGATGACGTCCCCACGTTTTCAATAACAACCTTATGAAAACCATAATCATTGCGGATCCGGCGCCTTTGGTGTTGGAAGGGATCCAGCATATTTTAGCCTTGTTTTCAGAAATTCAAATTACGGGCGCCTACCAAACCTTTGGTGCATTGAAAGATGGCATGTCCCGTTCCGTACCCGACCTTTTGTTGTTCGACGGAAGTTTGGCCATGCTTACCGGGCCAAACAAAGATGTCATTCCTCCCTGGAAATGCTGGCCTGCCTCCAAAACGATATTGTTGCACACGGAAACCAATCCTGCAGCGATTCGCCGTTTTTTAACGGAAGGTGTTCGAAGTTACCTGCACAAATGTGTAAAACCTGCCGAATTGCAAAAGGCAATCCACTGTGTTCTCGCGGATGAGGTGTATGTACAGGAATCGGTTCGCCAAAACATCCTGGAGCAATCGCTTGGACTTTGCAACCGCAAAATAGAGCAACTTCACCTCACCAAACGCGAGATCCAGATCATAGAACTGATCGTGGAGGAAAATACAACGCAGGAAATTGCCGAGAAGCTGTTTGTCAGCTTCAATACGGTTGAATCACACCGCAAAAACCTGATATCCAAATTGGGGGTAAAAAACTCTGCGGGAATCGTTCGGGAAGCCTTTCGGATGAGGTTGTATCCCAATTTCCATACCTGAATACGTTTCTTTTTTTTATTCAGGCATTTACCTTTTCAAACATTTGGTTGCATCTCCTTTACGCATATCCCTGATTTCAGGGATATGCGTAAAACCATGGTTTTCAGTGAGGGATCTTAACTGGAATGGTCGGAAACTTGCATAGGATACGCCGCAGCAGGAAATCCGGGAATGCACACCAAAAACCATGATTGAAGAAGCCCTAAAAATCATAGAACAGGAAATTAATGCCTTTTTCGCCAAGAAGACAGGTTCCACCGATACGGTGGTGGCGGAGCAATTGATTCTTCAAAATGGTTCGGTGACCAATGGCCTGGATTCAAAAGTTGTCATGATGCTGGTCAATGTGGAAGAAGACCGCATTTCAAAATCGCATGACATTTACAGGAAGCAACCCAATGGCACGGTTGAAGTGGCCAGGCGGGAAGTAAGACTCAACATGTATGTTTTGTTTGTGGCCCATTTTCCAAGTTCAAATGCGCAGCAAAGCCGTTACCACGATGCCTTAAAGGCACTTTCCAATGTGATCGGATTTTTTCAAAGCAAGAATTTTTTTGATACCAAAAATACACCGGCACTGGACGCCCGCGTAGACAAGCTGCTGATTGAGCTTTTTTCCATGACGCTTGAACAGCAAAACCATTTGTGGGGATCTCTGGGCGCCAAATACATGCCCTCGGTCATGTACAGGGTGCGACTGGTCATCATTCAGGAAGAAGAACTCACCACAGGCGGTCCTCCGATCCAGCAAATCGAATTGTTCGGCAAAGCTTCCAACCCATGAATATTGCTTACGACATCCTGTTCAGTGTCACAACAAGGCATACCTATTTCACGAATGGGGTGTCCGGCGATTTCAGTTTTGTGCCGTCGCCGTCGAGCCTCGGTGCCATGTCGCAGGCCGGGTTGATGTTTCGTGAAACACCGGGTGGTTTTTCAATGGTTTGCCGGGTGAAAAATCCCGGCGGCAATCCTCCCGAATTGTTCAACAGTTTGGAACAGAAAAGTTTGCGGTTGAGCTTCCTGATGTACCTCAACAGTGCCTATTTCCAGAATTACAGCATCCTGCCTGGTTATGAACCCGGGAAGGATGTTTTTTACCTGAGCAATCTCAGGGACGATCAGTCGGGTGGGCACAAATTTCTTGGCGACCAGGTTTCCAATGCCCGTTTGGGCAATGCTGTCGAACTGTCAGCAGGTTCATTTTGGGATTTTCGTTTCCAGGCGCCAGTCCAAAAGGCCACACTGGTGATGACGGATGTGTTTGGAAACAACATGACGCCGTTGCCGGAACTCGATCTGCCGGCTGGTGAAAGTACCGATGTCATTCAACTGGATTGGCGCAAGGTAAAAAAAATGGCGCCCGGCCGGTATCAAATCACCGCCACAACACCGGGCGGAACGGAAAGCCGTGATGTTGTGTACGAGCCCGGGGTATCGGCCGATCGACTTTTTGGCATCGTTGAATTGTTCAGCGATACGTTGAGTTTTACCAATGCAAATCTGGTGCCTGCTACCTACCGTTTTCTCAACAACAACCAACTCACCCGCATCAACAACCAACCCATCGCGAATTACAGCATTGGCTTTTCGCGACGGGCCCTGCATTGGCAATACGTGGTGGTGGACCGTTTGTCCAACGCCCTGATCAATCTCAACAATTTGAGTATCAATGGATTTACGGCTCCTGCGCCATCGGGGGGCAGGCGTATTTTTCGTTCCAATGCCGCCCTCGATATGGAAGAACTATCCACCCTGAGGGAAATCATCATCTCCAATTCCACCATTAAAATCCCATTGCCCGTACCGGCCTCAAACCAGGTGCTCAAGAAGGACAGCAATGGTGTTTTTTTCTTTGAAATGTTTGTTTACGTCAGTTAACCAACACAATCTACCATTATGTCGTATAAAACACCAGGCGTTTATGTCAAAGAGGTTTCCATCTTCCCGCCGTCCGTTGCAGAGGTAGAAACCGCCGTTCCTGCTTTTATCGGGTACACGCAAAGGGCCCTTAAAAACGGACAGGATCTTTCCAATGTACCCACGAGGATCAAATCTCTGTTGGAGTACGAACAATGGTTCGGCGGCGACGCCAGTCCGGGCGATGTTACCGTGGAGCTTGATGCAGCCAATGCACCAACTTCCGTCACCATTGTCCCGCAATTTTACCTCTACAAAAGCCTGAAATTGTTTTATGCCAACGGCGGCGGCAATTGCTACATCGTTTCGGTGGGAAACTACACCGATGACATCGATTATACCGACCTCAAAGCTGGTCTCGACGCCCTGCGGAAATACGACGAACCCACCATGCTGGTTTTCCCCGATGCTGTTTTGTTGAATGAAACCGGCGACAACAGCCTCTACACCCTCCAGCAGGATGCCTTGTTGCAATGCACCGAACTGGGCGACCGTGTGGCCATTCTGGATGTTTTGGAAAGGCGCGTCGACAACCTGGGCGTACCCGATCCGGCATTCACCTGGGAAGCAGGCCGCGACGAATTCCGCAACCAAATCGGTGTGAACAACCTGAAGTTCGGAGCGGCCTACATGCCGTTTTTAAACACCACCATTCCGTATGTTTTTTCCTACGAAAATGTCGCACTCACCAAAGGTGGCGTTCCGACATCGTTGGCCAATCTGAGCTCCGATCCGGCGCCTGTAAACAGGATGCAAAACCTGCTGAGTGATAAAACGGCCATCCTGGCGCTGGTTGAAGCGCAGGTGGATCCGGACAGTTTCGATACCGCCAATGCAGGCGCCAATGGAAGGGCAAAAATCGAAAGTCTGCTCACCTTTCTGGATGGCATGGCGCGTGCAGGCATTCCCATGTTTAACGCAGGTACAGGATTGGCAGACACCAACCTGAAAGCCGATTTGAAAAACCTTTTCGGACCGGGCGCCGCCGGAAACCCCAGCAAACTGGAAGGCATCGTGAATAAGCTTCTGGGTTATCAAAAAGACTATTTCGACGGAGACCTTACTCCTCCGGACTATTCAGCACCCATAACAGTGGTAGATGAAACCCATGCCGATTATACCGGGTACGACAACCTCACGGTACCGGCTGCACCAACGGCGGCGGCTTCCTCTATTTACAATTCCGTAACCCGAATTGGCGATGATGATACCAACCGCCACCTCAATGCCCTTCCGGCATTCAGGACGGTTTACGAATCCCTGTTGGGTATGTTCAACGAAGCACGGGCCATTGTTTTGCAGGCGGTTTCGAGCCTCGAGCAGGAGATCAGCACCACCAACGCCATTTATGCCAATGTGGTAAGTGCCATCAAAAAAGCCGGATCCGTACTGCCGCCAAGCGGCGCTGTTGCAGGTTTGTACGCTTATGTCGACGGTACACGCGGTGTGTGGAAAGCCCCTGCAAACGTAAGCATCAGTGCGGTTTCAGGACCAACCGTGGTGCTGGACGACAACGACCAGCAGGACCTCAATGTGGACACGAATTCCGGCAAATCCATCAATGCCATCCGGGCATTCACCGGCAAGGGCACCCTGGTTTGGGGAGCACGCACCCTCATGGGCAACGACAACGAATGGCGGTACGTACCGGTTCGCAGGTTTTTCAACATGGCAGAAGAAAGCATCAAAAAATCAACCGCCTGGGCTGTTTTTGAACCCAACGATGCCAACACTTGGTCGAAAGTGCGCTCCATGATCACCAATTATTTATTTGATAAATGGCGTGAAGGCGCTTTGCAGGGCAGCACCCCCGATGAAGCATTTTTTGTACACGTCGGTTTGGGAAAAACCATGACGCCCCAGGATGTGCTGGAAGGCATCATGCGTGTAAAAATAGGCATGGCCGTTGTTCGTCCCGCCGAGTTCATCATCCTGGAATTCTCGCACAAATTGCCCGAATCCTAAAACCCGAATGCTCCTTCAACATCAACGTTTTTTATTAAAAAAATAAAACCATGGCCTACCCACAAGTAGCGTTTCAATTCCGGGTGGATATAGCGGATATGACCGCCGAATTTTCGGAAGTCACCGGTCTGAACATCGAAGTCCAACCCATCGAATACCGCAACGGATTAACCCCTGATTACAGTACCATCAAAATGCCGGGCATGCAAAAATTCGGCAACGTCACGCTGAAAAGAGGGGTGTTCAAAGGCAACAATGAATTTTTTGATTGGTACAAAACGATCAAGATGAATACCGTAACCCGCAAAACGGTAAAAATCAGCTTGCTGGATGAAACCGGCGCGCCTGTTATGGAGTGGGAACTGCGCAACGCTTTTCCCACAAAAATTACGGCGCCAGACATGAAAGCCAGCGGCAATGAAGTGGCCATCGAATCGATGGAACTGGTACATGAAGGTATGAACATTGTGAACGGATAATGGGCTTTTGCCACGGTAACAAGTCAAAACAGGGTGATTATGTATCAGATTCCGGTTGCTTTTCAATTCAAAGTTGAGATCGGTGGGGCAGGGGGGGAAGAAGCCATGTTTCAGGAGGTAGGCGGTCTTGCCGGGGAGGTTGCCACGGAGGAGATCAAGGAAGGTGGCGTCAACGACCTGGTTTATCGGGTACCTGTCGGTATCCGGCATGCCAACCTCATCCTCAAACGCGGTATGTTCAATGCCTCCACTACGGCTGCCTGGTGTCGAAAAGCCATCGAAGATTTTGAATTTTCCCCCAGGGATGTAAAAGTTACCCTTCTGGATGAAAACGGCACCGATCTGGCCAGTTGGAGTTTTACCAAGGCTTTCCCGGTGAAATGGAGCATTTCCGACTTCAAAGCGCAGGACAATGCCCTCGTCATCGAATCTTTGGAACTTGCTTACCTCACCTTCAGAAAGAACTGACAACCTTTCAAATCAACCTTCAAACACCCCACATCATGCCCATCAAAGTGAACGAAATTGTCATCAAAGCCACCGTGGTGGATACCAGGAAAGGCCAGGCCAACCAGGACGCCAATACGGCCCAGGGTACGCTTTCCGATGATGACAAAAAAAACCTCGTAACCGAATGTGTCGAACAGGTTATGGAAATTCTTCAACGCAAAAATGAAAGGTAATGACTGGTGGCCTGACCAAAATGCGCATCGAAGCTTACGATAAGGAAGACTATTCGGGTAGTCCCATCAACACGTTTGATGTCATGTTCAATCCGGACAACTATGCGCGCAAGTATGAGGTAGAATACCAGCCCAGACAAGCACAGGGCGATACGGCCAGTCCACAGATTTTTGGCAAAATAAAACCTCAGGAGTTTGCTTTCGACTTTGTTTTTGATGGAACCGGCGTCAGCGGACAATCCCTGCCCGATATGCTGGGTGTACACCAAAGCGTGGATAAGTTTTTAACGGTTACCGGAAAAAACAACGGCGACATCCACCGGCCCAATTACCTGAAGCTGAGTTGGGGACCGCTCATTTCCAAATGTGTCCTGAAATCGGCGGAAATCAGTTACACGCTTTTTAAACCGGACGGCACCCCACTTCGGGCGAAGCTTAAAGCAACTTTTTCTGAAAACAAGGAGGATGCCTTCAGGGTGGCAGAAAGCCGCAACAACTCCCCGGACCTGACCCACCGCCGAACTGTTCAGCAAGGTGACACCCTGCCGCTTATGACCGAGCGTATTTACGGCACTGACATCTATTACCTGCAGGTGGCCGCATTCAACAACCTGAAACATTTCAGAAAACTGGAAGTCGGACAAGTTCTCTTTTTTCCTCCCCTTAAAGACAAAGTAAAAGAACCAGCCGGATGAGTGATGATCGCAGAATACAAACCCCTGCCGGGGCAGACAGACCCACGCTGAAACTTTTTTCCGCGGGCAACGAAGTTAGTCCTGAATACCAGGTACTGGCCGTTACCATTGATCGGGCTGTCAACAAAGTTGCATCTGCAACCCTGCTCATCTACGATGGCGATCCGTCCAGGGAGGATTTTAAAATCAGCAACACACCCGATTTTCTCCCGGGTACCGAAATCGAGGTGCATGGCGGTTACCATTCCCAGGACGAAGTGATTTTTAAAGGTTTGGTGGTTTCCCACGGATTAAGAACCTTTGAAAACAAACCTTCCGTACTGCGGATCGTGTGCAAGGATGCGGCCGTCAAGCTGACCGTCGCACGCAAAAACCGCTATTTCTACCAATCCACCGATGCTGAAATCATCGAACAACTGGCCCGGGATGCCGGCCTGCAGGTACAAACCGAATCCACCAAACCTTCACACCGGGAAATGGTGCAATACAACACCACCGACTGGGACTTTTTGATTTCCAGGGCCGAGCTCAACGGTAAACTAGTGTATACCGACGATGGAAAACTTGTCGCTGCCGCCCCCGATTTGTCGCAATCTCCTGTCATCTCGTTGCGTTACGGGGGCAATTTGCTCGATTTTGAATCTGAGACAGATGCGCGCTGGCAATACAAAGCCGTAAACGCCATGGGCTGGGATGCCGCAAACCAGGAAGTGTTGTCCATGCAGGGTAAGGTGCCTTCCGGTCAACTTCCAGGCAACCTGACGCCCGATGCACTGGCCGATGTGATCGGTTTGGAAGCCGACGATTTGAGGCACGCCGGTCAGTTGGCCGGTGAAGAACTGCAAGCCTGGGCGGATGCCCTGATGCTGAAAAGCAGGTTGTCGAAATCACGGGTAAGGGCACGTATACAAGGGTTGGGCAACCTTCGGCCGGGCCAGGTGGTGGAACTGAACGGCGCAGGCGACAGGTTCAACGGAAAGTACTTTCTCGCCGGTATCAGACACGAAATCAATCCGAACAATTGGGAAACCAATCTGGAGTTGGGTTTGTCTCCCCAATGGTTCAGCCATGAGCATACCGACATCACACATCCCAAGGCAAGCGGCGTTTTGCCGGCCCTCAACGGGTTGCAAATCGGGCTGGTGACAGCCCTGGAAGGCGATCCGGACAACGCCGGAAGGATACAGGTGCGCATCCCCATCATTGATCCGCAGGAAGAAGGCGTATGGGCCCGCGTGGCGTCGCTTGATGCCGGAGACAACCGCGGCGCGTATTTTATGCCTGAAATCAACGATGAAGTTGTACTCGGATTCCTAAACGACGATCCGAGGAATCCGGTTGTTCTCGGCATGCTCAACAGCGGCGCCAAACCGGCTCCGCTGCCCAACAAAGACGATAACCATCAAAAAGGATTCGTATCAAGAAGTGGTATCAAAATCATTTTCGACGACGATAAAATCAATTTGATCATAGAAACACCGAAAGGCAATACCCTCAAAATCAGCGAGGAAAATGAAGGCATTACCCTGGAGGATCAGAACGGCAATTCCCTTGTTTTGGACGCCAATGGAATTACCGTGGAAAGTGCCGGTGATCTTACATTGAAAGCCTCCGGCGACATCAAAGCCGAAGGCAAAAACATCACCATTTCCGCGCAAACCAATTTTAAAGCCGAAGGAAGCAGCGGCGCAGAAGTTTCCTCCAGCGCCACTGCAGTCCTGAAAGGCTCCATGGTACAAATCAACTAAAAAACCAACAGCACCATGCCATCAGCAGCACGCGTACTCGACGTAACCACCCATGGCGGTACCATTGTTGGACCCGGCATACCCACCGTTATGATACAAGGCATGCCTGCCGCCGTCGTGGGCGACAACCATGTGTGTGTAATTCCACCACCCGCGCATGCCCCTACCAGCAGCCCGTTTCCGATGGGAAGTACCACCGTAATGATTGGTGGCAAACCGGCTTTAAGAACGACCGACACTTGTTTGTGCGGCGCCATGGCAGCCGTCGGCGCTCCTCAAGTGCAAATTGGAGGATAAACCAACCCTAAAAAATTTACCCCATGGTAAGCGATTCATTTTTCGGTACAGGCTGGGACTTTCCACCCACGTTTTTAAAAGGTAAAAACGGCGTGCTTATGACGTCCGATCAGGAGGATATTGAAAAAAGCCTGCACATCCTGCTCACCACAGGCATTGGTGAACGCATCATGCAACCGCGCTACGGCTGCAACATGGATCGTCTGCTTTTCGAACCACTCGATACCACCATGCAGGCTTACATGGAAGACATCGTGCGCACAGCCGTATTGTATTTCGAACCCAGAATCATCCTCAACAGTGTGGTACTTGTTCCGCTGACCCAGGAAGGACGCATCGACATCATGGTGGACTACCTCATCGCCGGTACCAACAGCCGATACAATTTTGTTTATCCCTATTTTCTCGACGAAGGAGCATCCGATAAGCCATGAATGGCCACTGCAACCTACTGAACCCACTTCAACGCGACGGCGTCAGCCAGCGGCAACGCCTGGTCAGAGCCCTGCATCCCTCTTTTGTGTCCGTAGACGAAAGAGACCTGTCCGACATGTTGCTTTATGCCCGGAAATACGCCGAACTTCTGCGCTATTACAATGCCGATAATTTGCAGGATGGGGACTGGACGGTGTTTATTGAAAAAGACATCAGCACCCTTTGCGCCATCATTGCGCGTACCAATCTGGACAGTCTGCGCGAAGATTTTGATCAAAAACTTGCTTACGCAAGGGCCAATGCACTTGCACAGCCCCAATCGGTCGCACCACTTTTTGGTACCATCTATGAAATGGCTTTCCTGGCCGACGGTTGGTGGAGAGGCTCGGTTTCAGGACTCAACCTCCACACGGTATTGCAAAAAGTGATTCGTTCCGTTTTGGCCGATGCTGTAGCCGATGCCGGGTCTTATGCATTGAAATTCAATTTTTTGAATCCATCAACCGCACCGGAACTTAACCACCCGATGCTGCATGACGTGTGGGACATCCAGACGGTTGTTGCCGACGCCACCTTGTTCCCGTCCGGAACGGCAACGGCAGAAAGTATGGCTATTTTCCTCGACAGGGTCAAAAGCGCCTTCAAACGCCTTTACGACGGTTTGTTGTCACTGATACAACAGGCGCCCGGATTCCTGGAGGAAACCATTTCAAAGTATCCACAGCACGAACCGCACATTGCCCTTTTCCTTGCGTTCATCAGCATTTTCAAAATTGCGCAGCAACACCAGAATACCCTCACCAGGGAACATTTGAATTTTTATTACAAAGACATTCTCGGACTCAAACCCAATCCGGCAAAGCCCGATGCTGCACACATTGTTTTTACACTTGCCAAAAATTTCGAACCCCATCTGCTCGAAAAACATCTGGCGCTGAACGCAGGCAAAGACAGCAAGAATGTGTCTTTGGTTTTTCATACCGACGACGCTTTGGTGGTCAACAAAACCAGTTTGGCAACCCACGGACTGAAATCGGTTTTTATCGACAAAGCCTACCAACCCGACGGCACCTACACCATTCAAAACATCCATGCAGCACCCGTGGCGAACTCCCTCGACGGGCTTGGTGCGGATCTTGAGGATGAACAGGGCAAATGGCCCACCTTTGGAAATACCACGCGTCCATTCGCAACCGTAGGTTTTGCCGTCGCTTCACCCATGTTTTGGCTCAAAGAGGCCAAACGTGTCGTGACGCTTACGTTCGACGTAAACAAACCGGTACAACCATCCTATGGCAACGGCTTTGATTACGACAATCAGGTAGCGCAGGAAATCCGTCACAACCTGCTTGCTTATTACAGTGGTGAAAAAGGTTGGGAGCCGTTAACCATAACCAGGGTGAACATCAAACTTGGTGGAACCAAACAAGGTAAACTGACGCTAACACTCGAGCTGCCATCCGGCGCTGAACCCTGTGTCGCTTACAATCCCGAAAAACTGGAAGGAGGTTTTGTTACCAAACATCCGGTTTTTAAATTCATTTTCGACAACAACGGTTTGTCGGCCGGCGCACTTTGCGGACAAGCCATCCAATACCTCGACGACATCACCGAGGCCAAGGTCAAAATACCTGCCTCTGTGCAGCAAAGCATCCTTCAATTCCTAAACCTGGGCAAAACCTGGGAGGACATCGCCGCCATCGAACCCCTTTTAGGCCCCGTCATCGACAGTCCGGACACCGGCAGTGCACCCGGTAATTTTGATAAGGGTTACGATGTTGGTGAAGTTGTGGCGCGCCGCATCCTCGACCGACGGAACAATGTACACGCAGGCAAATTCACCACCATCGAACAACTGTACAACATCAAAGGGTTCGGAGTGGATAAGATGAACGACCTGTACTACACCTTTTGCATAGCCACAGACATCACCAACATCAAACGCAGCGCTCAACCATTTTTCAACGAAACAACTTACCTGGCCGGCAGCATCGTAACGTACAATGGCGCCTATTTTAAAGCGCTGACAAAGGTTAAAGGCCAGTTTCCAACACTGAATTCACCTTTGTGGCAACACCTGCCCAAATCGTATCCATACAAATATTTCCAACATCTGGATTTGTACAAACTGACCATTGAAACAGATGTCAGCGATATGACTGGACTGATTCTTGAAAACGATTTGGGCACCATCAATCCCGCCAAACCTTTCCAACCTTTTGGTCCGCTGCCCAAAGTGGGAAGTAGTTTTTTTATTGGAAATGCAGAGGTATTTCAAAAACGGTTGGCCGATGATAACAACCAACGCGCCAATCTGAAACTATCCATCGACTGGGCTGATTTGCCCAAGGAAAGTTTTTCTGCGCATTATGCGAATTACAACCTTACGGATAAGCCTTCCAACGAAGATTTCAAGGTTGAAATTGAAACTCTGGAAAACGGAGAATGGATTTCGGATAACAATGAAGTTTCGCTTTTTACCGGAAACGGCGCACCGGTTGGGAATTCACCGATCCAGTTAAAAGATCTGTTTACACAGCGCAACCTTCGGCTCCCTCCATTTAAAAATCTGGAACCCGGATTGTCCCGGGGCTTTATTCGTCTGCGTCTGCTCAACGACTTTTTACACAAAAATTTTGGCCCATCGGTAACACAACAAGTCATAACACCAGGCACCGCACCCAACGAGCCCTACACACCCACCATACGTTCCTTCAAATTATCGTATTACGCCAAAGAGGTTGTTGATTACACCGCCATATTTCGCAAGGATTTCGACGACAGGGTAGAGCAATTTTTCCACATCGAGCCCTTTGGATGGAAAGAGATTTTTCCGGTACAAAATGCCGTTTCCGACGAAAAAGTAACCGTAAGCGCCCGTATGGCGCCCGGATTTGAGGTTGTTGATGCAACCAGTCAGGATACGCCGCCAAGCCTGACGGATGCTGAGGGTACTTTGTACATCGGCTTAAATAATCTGGAACCCGAACAAATCGTAACCATTTTGTTCCAGGTGGCGGAAGGCAGTGCCGATCCGGAAAAAGCTACCCAGCCGGTATTTTGGTCCTACATGTCCTACAACCGTTGGATTAATTTCGAAAACACCGAAATTTTGTCGGACACCACCAACGGGCTGCTGACCTCCGGCATTGTCAAGTTTGCGATGCCCAAAACCATGTCTCACAAACACACCTCCCTGCCAGGTGGCACGTTTTGGATTAAAGTAAGCGCATCCCGCGATACCGATGCCATTTGCAAGGTGATTGCTGTCATGCCGCAGGCCGTCAGGTCTACGTTTTTTATAACCCCTGAAAACGACCTGAACCGTCTGAAATCCGCTTTACCTGCCGAAACCATTGCCAAATTGGTTGATCGTCGGGCCGCCATCAAAAGTGTACAGCAACCTTTTGCAACATTTGGCGGTGCAGTGGCGGAAAGCCTTGAGGCGCCCGCATCGGTAACGGGTGAAGCCATGTTTGACAAAGTCCACAACGAGTTTTATGTCAGGGTGAGTGAACGGTTGCGGCACAAAAACCGGGGCATCACCATTTTTGATTACGAACGCATCGTGTTGCAGCAATTCCCGGACATCTACAAAGTGCGTTGTTTGAACCACACCATGCTGCCCGAACAAGGGGCGGGTTCACCCGAACATGCACCGGGACACGTGAAGATCATCGTGTTGCCCAACCTTAGAAACCAAAATGCCGTGGATCCTTTGCGGCCTATGGTCAGCAAAAACAGACTGGAAGAAATCAGACAATTTTTGCGTCCGCTCATCTCCGATTTTGTCCTGCTCGAAGTCCGAAATCCTCAATTTGAACGTGTAAGGATCGAATGTAAGGTTAGGTTTTTCAAAGATGTCGATAAAGGTTTTTACACGCAAAAACTCCAACAGGACATCGTCCGGTTTCTTTCACCCTGGTTGTACGAAGAAGCCCGCGATCTTGAACTGGGCGGCAAAGTTCACCGGTCGTCGATCATCAATTTCATCGAGGAGACCGGTTATGTTGATTTCCTTACCGATTTCAAAATGCATCACCTGATCCCGGAAAACAACGGCTGGACCATTTTGGAAAATGTAGAGGAAGCGATAGCCAATACATCCAGCTCCGTTATTGTAGCCGCTCCGGCCCTGGAACAAAACATAATCCTATTTGACCAAAGCCAATGTTTGACGACAAATACATACTAAAAAATCCAGCGCTTGGCCCAAGCCAGGATTACCAGCAGCTGCGCCAGTCGGGGATCGAACACATCACCAACCTGGCCCGTCAAATGTGGACCGACTTCAACGTCCACGATCCCGGTATTACCATCCTGGAACTGCTGTGCTACGCCATCACCGATCTTGGTTACCGAACCAATTTCGGGATAAGAAACCTGCTTACCGAAGATGAAAAAGGCGCGTCCGTCATCCATGCCAATTTTCATACAGCCCGGGAAATTTTCCATTGCAATCCGGTAAGTTTCAGTGATTTTCGGAAAATTCTGGTCGACATCCCCGGCGTACGCAACGCCTGGATTGCCAAACATTTGTCGGTAAGGTATTGTCTGGATACCGGATTTAAAAAACTCATCCCATCCTGCAATCCAAACAACCCGACACACACGTTGCTTCCACCGCTCAACGGTTTGTTCGACGTTTTGTTGGAGTACGAAGATTTTGTGGAAAAAAACCGGATGGTGCAATTGGGCGAACCCGCCGACGGATTGGCGGTCTCCATCAATCCCAAAAACAAAGGCCTGCTTTTTACGGTACACTACCCGATGATCCTGAGAAAGGTGCATGTGAGTGGCAACGAACCGGGAAGTTTTGACGTCGCATTGATGCGGCTCAATGATGCCGGCGTTTTTGAAAAAACAGCTACTTCGAAACAAAAAATCCAAACGGCCAATACCAAAACGGCACTGCATCTCCATTTTGAACTTGAGGCAGGAACCATTTACCTCCTGTTTGTGGAACAAACGGCTTCGGCAACCTTTCAACTTCACCTGAAAGATCCGGGAGTGTTTCCTTACCAACTGGATCACTTTTTGGAAATCCGGTCCGGTTACCTGCTGGCCAGCAATACAACCAACAGTAAATATTATTTCTTTTTTGAATGGGAGCTGGAGTACGCTGTGTCGGAATCTGCTCAGGAGATGCAATGGCTGGGTCTGCCCGACAATACGGTGCCGGGAGCGCCCATCGGAACAAACGCCAACAACCAGGGACTGGCCTTCAATGTCCTCCGCAATACAACCCTGCATACGGTGGATGTGTATCCGGATACAGCCGGAGAACTTACCGTTTGTTTGTTTGCTGCCGACGGAGAAGTATTGCAGGTGAAAAAATTTGATGTGGATGTGTCGGAATTGAACCAGGCCAAAAGATTGCAGTTGCATTGGTGGATAACGCCCGGCAACAATTACCGGCTGACCGGCCATGGCATCAAAATGTTTCAGGCAACCCCCAATCCGGGATTTCCTTTCGTCTTAACCGACGTATTGGAAATCAACGCGGGTCTTACTTCAACCGGCAACACCACAACCACGACCTATTATTTCTTTTTCAACTGGAAGGTGGGCTTTTCGTCACCGTTTGTAAAAGGTAATGCCCTTACCCGGCTTGATGTGCAACAGTCTGTGGTAGAGCGACTACAGATGACACGCAACCTGTGCCAGGATACCGTAGAGATCCGGGATCTTGAGGTAGAGCAAATAGGGATATGCGCCGACCTTGAAGTCCGCCCGGACACCGACATCGAGGAATTGCTGGCCAACATCATGTACCAGATGGAAGTGCACATCGCACCGCCGGTTAATTTTTACACCATCCAGGAATTGCTCGACAAGGGCAAAACAACCGATCAGATTTTTGAGGGTCCTGTTCTGGAACATGGATTCATCGACCACGATGAATTCGCCAAAATCGATCGGCGCACCTGTTTCCGCACGTCGGACATCATCCAGATCATCATGGATTTCCCGGAAGTGCTGGCAGTGAAAGAAATCGTACTGATGGCTTTTACGGAAGTGACCGCTTCCAATCCGGTGGTGCCAGGAGACAACATTGTTACGTTTGACGGCATACAATACAAAGCCCGGCAGGAGCCCTGGCTTTTGTCGCTGACCGATCCAACGCGTTATGCACCGGATTTTAATACCGACCGTACCAAAATTATTTTTTACAAAAACGGGCTGCCTTATTATGCCAACAAGGCCAAGGTGCAGTTGCTTTTTGAAGACATCCGGGCCCGGCAATTTCGCCACAAGCTCAAAGGCCACGAAAAGGATATGCCTGTGGAGCCCGGTGTTTTTATGGACACCGACAACTACACACCCATTCAGGTTGACCTGCCCAAAACGTATCAGGTCGGCATCTACCGCGTGCCTTCTGGTTATCCTGCGTTGCGCAAAGCGCAATCACGGCAATTGAAGGCATACCTGATGTTTTTTGAACAAATTTTCGCCAACTACCTTGCACAGCTGAACAACCTGAAAGACCTGTTCGGATGGGAAGTTTCTGCTCCACCGACCCGCAGTTATTTCACACAACGTGTGGAAGGCAGCATAGCCGACATTGAGGATCTGTTTTTCGATTATCCGAATCTGGCCTCGGCGCTCAACAACATCATAGAATCCAAAGAAACAGCCGAAGACCGCAAAAACCGTTTTCTGGAGCATCTCATGGGGCGTTTTGCGGAATCGTTTACCGATTACGCCCTGCTCATGCGCAATGTTATGGGAAAAAAGGCGCCGGAACGCCTAATCCGCGATCGACAGGAGCTGCTGACCGATTATCCGGCGGTAAGCAGCGGACGGGGAAAAGCCTTCGATTACCGCTATCCGGCCGATCCAGCCAACATTTCTGGTTACCAGCGCAGGGTTTACAGGTTGTTGGGTATTTGGGATGTGAGCAGACGGAACTTTGCCGGAAACCGTTTCCGCGTTCAACCGGTTTTGGGCGGAGGCTGGCAATTTGTACTGAAGGATGCCCTGCTCATCGGCAACGTATTAGAAAGCAAAGTGTGCGACTCGGAAGAACAAATTTGCACACTGCTCGATTCGATGCTGGCCTATGGATCTGACAAAAACCATTGGGAAAAAAATGGCGGCATCTGGCAACTCGTACACCGTTGCGGAAGTACAACCGACGTCATCGGCAACCTGCAAAGCGGCGATGATGCCTTGTGGGAACAAACCATCCTGTATTTTGAAAAACATGCCAACGCCGAAGGGTTCCACATCGTAGAGCATATTTTGCTGCGCAAACGAACCCAGGAAGATCCGTTTATGCCCGTGGAACTTCCCGATGAGGATGATTGTGAATGTCCGCAGGTGCAGGATCCTTATTCCTTCCGTGCATCGATAATCCTGCCCTCCTGGGCCGGGAGGTTCAGAAGCACCCGTTTCCGGCAATACGTAGAAAAACTGCTTAGACTGGAAGTTCCGGCCCATGTGTACCTCAAGATCTGCTGGATCAACCATTGTGAAATGAAACGATTCGAAGCCATCCACGATGAATGGATGATGCAGCATGCCGGACTGAAACCCCGATACCGGGGTAAAATGCCTTTAAAAACGACCGGCAGCCTTCTGCAGCCTGAAAAAAATCAAATGGCGTCCTACACCGTCGCCTTGAAAGACCTCATCGAAAAACTGCATCACCTGACTACCGTGTTCCCATTGGCCAGGCTCCACGATTGTGAAACCGTTGATGCCGACGAGCCGCAAATCACCCTCAACAATACCAACCTGGGCACCCTGTAGCCTGTAAAATAATACCTTATGAGCACCATGCCTGTTCAGTCCTTTTACCCGGATTTCGTTCCAAACCAGATCCTGACCAACATCCAGCTCAACGATTTGCGCCGATTCCTCGACGAACAAAACCGCCTGACGCGTATCCGGCTGGTAGGTACGGGCATTGTGTGTGGTTTGAGGGCCACGGTAACCATGAACGGCGCCAATGCCACCATCAGCATCAGCGAGGGATTTGGTATAACTTCCGATGGTTACCTGCTTGAAATCCCCAATCTGGAACTTTTTCGAAAAAGAAAATTTACGGATAAACATCGTGAAAAATACATCCTGGACGGAACCGACAAAGAGGTTGAAGGACCGGTTTATTTGCCCTGGCGTATCCCCGACGATCAAGTGAACCAGGTACAGGACAATCCGGAAACACAACGCGACATCTGGGAACTTTTTACCCAGGACGACCTGCTTGCCGATCCCGCCATGCAGACAACCTACGTAAAACCGGCCGATTGGGCCGGTCGGGTGCTAGTTTTGTATTTAGAGATGAACTTTCAGGAACTGAAATCCTGTCTCACCACCGACTGCAACAACAAAGGTAAAAACCTCAATTTTATCGTCAGGCCGCTGCTGGTCAACGAAACGGATTTGACGCCGGTTGAGGCATGTACGCCCTGGAAAGACCCGTTTTTTGTACCGAGGTTCAACAGGGGGTTGCGGCAGTTGGGTATACCCTCCATGGATCAAATCAACAACGACCAAACCATAAATCAGGTGTACGATCACATCATCGGCGCCATCAAAGACCCGCTTTTTTCAAAAATCAAAGCCGCATACCAGGCACACGGTGCTTTTCTGGATGTTAAACTTGACATTCCGCTTCTGGAAAACAAATGGAATACCATGCTTGGAGCAGGCGTGTTTAATCAATACCACTACGACTTCCTGAAAGACGTCGCAGCGGCGTACAATGAATTTGCAAGGCACATTTGCAGCCTTGTTGAAATCTGTTGTCCGCAAGGAGATTTTCCAAGGCATTTGATGATCCGTGATTTTGTGTACAAACCTGAACCATTCAGGCATGAATTCATACCATCTCCGGTTCGGAATGTTATGCACCACGATCTTCAGAAGGCAGAGAAATTGTTTTTAAGAATGATCATGCTGATCGAAAGTTTCCGTCCCATAGATGACATCAACATCAGGCCCGTAAAAATTACGCCAAGTCAAACGGAAATGCATCCTTTTGGAACACGTTCCATTCCGCATTATTACAATTTGACCATCACGAATGCCAACAAATGGAGACTGACGGATGTGTGGCAGCCCAAAGGTTGTTGTTCAGACCCCGTGTTGTTGACGTACGATGGCAACGACCAGTACCTAAATCCGTATGGAGTTGATCCGGCAGACAATGATTTTTCATCCGAGGAATACCAGGCTCATGCGGTAGAAGCACTGCTTACCGGCAAATCCTTTTTTCAAATTGAAGGGCATGTGGGCCGCAGTCGCCAGGATGTTTTGGATGTGATTGCAGCCATGCGCAAATCATTCAACCTTGATTTTGATTTCAGGTTTTTGCGCATCGGAACAGGTCAGCACCTGCCTGTGCCACCGTCTCCCATACTTGTTCAGTTGCTGGAGGAGCTCGCCAAAAGGGAAGTTTTGCAACGCGAATGGGAGCAGAAAATCCTGGTGAAAGAAAAAGCGGAAGCCGCAGCGATTCAAACCAAAATCAATGGCCTGAATGGGTTAATTCAGGAGGTGAATGAAGCATGGGCAAAAGAACGCAAGGTTGGTTGTTCTCCATGTGGTTACGAACACCTCCAGGCCGACTATTTGTCTTTGCGCAGCGAAATCATCGCTACCTACTCAAAAATGCTCAGGCAACTTGACGGTTTTTTACCAACCGTATTCGATTCCGGTTCGGGCTCAACAAACCCGAACGTGGACATCAAAATGGTGAAAGCCACACGTCTGGCAAAAGCCACACGCTTGGCAGAAGTGGACAACAACCTGAAGTCCAATCCTAAAGTTGATAAAAAAATCGTTTTGGAAAGGGAACGTGTGACCTTGCGTCGGGAGCTCGACCAACTGGAACGGTTCGAAAAAACCCTTGAACTTGGCCAATTGCTGGTTCAAAAAAGAACCATGCCGGCAACGGAAGGGGTATCCAGAATGGTTCCTGCAATTCAGGGCAACGATTCTCAAACCATATTGTCGGGGCTTCTGTTGGGATTGGGCAATTTGCGCAGAGAAATTAAAAACCTGCTCAGCCTTTTACCCAAGGATGTCGTCGCATTCAATTACCCCCTGTTCATCCATGCCTGGAAGGAGGTTCACAGTACACTTGTTTACCTGAAACTGCTGGCATCCGTGATCGGTGAACAGACGGCGATGGAATTGGGTACTTTAAGCTTTTATCTGAATTGGCTCAAAGCAGCACTGCTGAAACAATTCGCGGCACAATCACCAGCCATTTTGGACTGGATGACGGGCTTTCTGCGCGTCGAAGTCAACAATTTCCATGTAAGAAGTGCAACCATTTATTACCAACTCGAACACCTGTTGAAACATGAAACCGAATCGTTCGGCTCCATGGCCTGCAAACATCCGGGGATGGAACATTTGGCTGGTGTCGAACCGGGAGGAACCTTTTTCCTGGTTTGTGATGCGAACGATACTGTTATTGCTGATTTTTCCCTGCGTGGAAGCGCAGGATGCTGCTGCGATCCCGATCCTGCAACCTTGTGCCTGCCACCTGTAGCCATGCCAGATTTCCACATTGAAGCCATCCAATTTGGCCCTGAGGATCGTAGAAAGGAGGTCCTGCTGCACATCGACGTTTTGAAAAACGATTACGACCTAGACGACAACCAGCACATCATTTTGCGTTTGCCTGAAAATCAATCGCAATTGGGCGGAACCCTGAAGCTTATTACCGATGAAAACGGCAAACGGTTGGTTGAGTATACCCGCCTAAGTGAACGTTATGCCATCGACAGTTTCAGGTACGAACTGTTTGATGAGGATTGCAGGTTGACGGATCAAAATGAAGTTTTGATTTTGATCAAACCACAAACCGATACCCCCATCATCGCACAGGAAGACATCGCTGCTACCTCCATGGACAAACCTGTCGACATCGATGTTGCCTTTAATGATTTACCGTTTGGTGCAGGGAATGAACAGTATATGATTGATTTGGAAGGCAGTCCCACCAACGGAGGAGCCGTAATCCTTAAAATGCTCGGAAACCGGCAGGTCATTAATTATACACCACCCCAACGGTTTACAGGTCGCGATCAATTCTATTACACCATTACTTCCGGTGAGGCCAAGGCGCTCGGCCTGGTGACCGTACTTATTACACCATGTTGCGGAGATTCGGCTGATGACCGTCTGATTGTTGGAAATAGTTTCCGAGGCTTGCTTTTGGATACCCAGCGCAAGCCGTTAATAGGTGTTACGGTACAACTTACCAGCAGTACCGGCCTTTCGGCAGCAACCATAACAGATGCTGTCGGACTCTTTGTGTTCTCAGGGCGTGCTGCCGGAGAATATACACTGACCGTAACATTGGCAGGCTACCTCAACCGCACCATGGAAATACGGGTAGTTCCGGGTACGCCAATGGTACAACTTGAAGTCATCCTGCAACCCTTCCTGGTGGTCCTGCCCGACGTTGTATGGGATAAGTTCAATTTTACAAAACTCGCAGCAACCGCCACAGGCGCCAATCCCAAAAAAGACGTCGGCAATGCCATCGTCGACACGTTTAATACCCGACATTCCAATCGATTGAAATTGCTGGTGGACAATCAGAACACTGAAGGATTGGCCGATACCATTGCATTTACCAGGGCAACCGAATTCCTGACCCAAACCATACCGGATGCCCAACAGGATGCGTCCGCCATCGCGCAAGCCTACAAGGATGTGACCGACAACTTGCTCGAAGCTCATAAAATCGCTTCCGGAAGAACCAAAACAGCCTACAAAGACATGCTGGAAGCCGTAACGCATGCCTACATGGACAAAATGATTTTGGTTAACCCAAAAGAAGCCGATCCTACCATGCAGGCGGCCCTGGCGAGTTCTGTGGAAAAAATGAGGACATCAGGCATATCGCCTGTCGGACTTAAAAACACTTTTGGTGGCGGCAAACTCGAAAAAGATTTTGGCATAGACGCCATCAAAGGCATCAACAACATTTTGAGGTAACACACCATGACCACACACCACATCCAAAAACAGGCTTTTGAACTTTTGGTCCCAACGGGGGTGGATGCCTATGCGTTGCAGGAACGGGTGCACCGTGCCTACCTCAACCACATGCTGCCGGTTCTGGAAGCTGAATTTTCAGGCCTGTCCAATGACAACCATTTTGTTCGGATCAACAAGCTGGAGTTGAATCTTGGTGTGGTTGCCATCGAAAACCTGGAGGCGGAGTTGAGCAGTCACCTTGAGCAAATTCTCAAAGGCACTTTGATGGATCTAATGGCCCAGGAGGGTCCGGACAGCAAAGAAGTTGCTTCGTGTTCCGGACAGGAACTCAGAAAACAGGCCCTCCTGCATTTTTTGAAAACCGGAAATTTCCCGTGGTGGATGGATGATGCATCGTCGGATCCTGAAATGCTGCTGCAAAAAGTGCTTGAAGAAGATGCTTCGGACTTCCTCCGCATGCTGAAAAAAGCGTCGCCCGAACTTTGGTCCCAACGCCTGTTGAAACAGTTCGCGCCAACTTTTTTCTGGAAATTGGCTGCTGCCGAAAATCCTGAATTTTCACGCCTGCTGAACCGTCTGTTCGATGAAATGAATGGCATGGACAATCCTCAGGCACCGTGGGTAAAAACTGGTTTTCAAACGGCATTAAAGGTAGCTGTGCTCGATTGGCTTTTTTACAAAAAAGTCCACACTGCCGGTTCCAACACGGTACAGGAGGAAGTTCAAACTTTGTTCCGCGAGGTTTTGAAAACCCAAATGGTAGGGACGGAAAACGGGCTTAAGGAATGGCTGAAATCTCCGGAAGTGGCTTTTTTGGAGTGGCCGAAAAACAGCATGTTGGAAGATTTTATTAAAAAAATGTCTGATTTGCCTGAAGGAACTTCACAAAAAAAGGCCGAGCATATTGTTCCAAATCAAATGGAAGCCACGGTTGTCGAGGAACCGGAAACCTGGTACATCGACAACGCCGGGTTGGTACTTGCTGCGCCGTTTTTTGCGCCTTTTTTTAAAAGATTGGGACTTGTTGAAGATCGCATGTTCGTTTCCGAAGATGCCCGCGAGCAGGCGGTGCTGTGGTTGCAATACCTTGTTACCGGCGATTATAAGTGTTCTGAAAACCAACTGTTGTTGAATAAATTATTGTGTGCATGGCCTTTACATGAACCTGTACAGCGTGGACTTACGCCCCACCCGGCGAACCAAGCCGAAGCGGAGGATCTGCTCTTTTCACTCATCCAGCAATGGGGTGTTTTGGGAAACACCACCACGCAGGGTTTGCGACAATCCTTTTTGATGCGGCCGGGAAAAATCAGCCATTCGGCAAACGGTTACATCGTACATGTGGAACGCCAGGGCATTGATGTGCTTATCGATAAAGTGCCCTGGAGTTTGAGTCTGTTCCGGTTGCCCTGGATGCAACAACCCATTCATGTTGAATGGTAACAACCGACCAACCATTTTTACAAACCAACCTACCACGAACGATATGCACCAGGACACCACCATCCACACCAACCCCAACGCCTTGCAGCTGAAAGCTGATTTGGAATGGTTTGCTCAGGTAGTCCAAACCCGCATGGAACTGTATTTCGAGGATGATTGTGCCTATGAAAGCATATTTGATCTGACGCCTCCTGCACATCCCGTCCAGTCGTCGTTGTATGCCAACATCCTGCAACATTACGGCATGACAGCTGCGGAGCGCATTGCCCTGCTTTTGGGATTGGCGCCGCACCTGCAACCACAATTGCTGGATGTGTTTTTTGTTCCCAACGAGCGGCTCAACCGCGGACATACCGAGTTTGGCGGATTAAAAGGGGACATGCACAGCGGTTTTTTGCCCACAGGCGAAACTTTGTTGTTTGTGCTTGCCGGCGATGACCTCGAAGAACGGTTGTATTTCCAAAAAATATTTGAACGCGACCACTTTTTCAACGCCCATAAAATTTGCCAGCTCGAACAGGCGCCTCCCAACGAACCCCGTTTCAGCGGCGCCTGGATGGTTACCCAGGAAGTGCTGGATCTTTTGTCCACAGGCGTGGTTCGGAAACCCGACTTCAGTCCCGGTTTTCCCGCACGTTTGTTGTACACACCCATGGAATGGGACGACCTCGTGCTGAACCCACAAACAGAGGAACAACTGCAGGAACTCAACGCCTGGATCATGTTTGAAGAAGAGCTGATGGATACGTGGGGTATGGACAACAAACTGAAGCCGGGTTACCGTTGCCTGTTCCACGGTCCGCCCGGTACCGGCAAAACGTTGACGGCATCCCTGTTGGGCAAAAAATTCGGCAAGGATGTTTACCGTGTGGATTTGTCGGCGCTTATTTCCAAATACATCGGTGAAACGGAAAAAAACCTGGAGCGCATTTTTGAAAGGACCGAACATACCGGCAGCATCCTGTTTTTTGATGAGGCGGACGCCATTTTTGGCAAACGAACCAACGTGAATGAAGCACACGACCGCTATGCCAACCAGGAGGTGAGTTACCTGCTTCAACGCATAGAAGATTACCCGGGCATCGTGTTGCTGGCATCCAATTTTAAAACCAACATGGACGATGCTTTCCTGAGAAGGTTTCAGTCGACCATTTTTTTCCCGTTACCCGAAGAAAAGGAACGGTTGCAACTGTGGAAAAATGCATTTTCCGACAAAGCCAGTCTGGAAGAAACCGTGGATATGCCGGAAGTTGCCAAACGTTACAAACTTTCGGGCGGCGCCATCATGAACGTTGTGCGCTATGCCTCCCTCATGACTTTGCAGCGCGGCAGTACAACCATTTTACTCAGCGATCTTCAGGCCGGCGTGCGGCGTGAACTGGCCAAAGAAGGCAAAACCATGTAACCATGAGCGGCAAAACGACCTCCAAACGCTCCCGGCGTAAACACGGGCAGGCATCCGGCAATTTTGTTGCCGAATTGTTGCAATACAAGGATAAAACGCCGATCAAAGGTCCATGGAATGTCGGTTTGTTGAAACGGAAAAAGAAAATCAAGGACCC
>JADLBE010000157.1 GCA_020847915.1 Saprospiraceae bacterium
AATGCACTGAAAACAAACGCATGAAAAAACACAATTTCTCCGCCGGACCGGCCATTTTGCCAGCTTCGGTTTTGAAAGAAGCCGCACGTGCCGTCGCCAATTACGAAGGCTCGGGTTTGAGCCTGCTTGAGATGAGCCACCGTGGACCGGAGTTCACCGCCGCCATCGAAGAAGCCACCCAACTGGTGAAAGACATCCTTGGTTTACCGGAGGGCTACCATCCACTCTGGTTGTCGGGCGGCGCCAGCTCGCAGTTTTTTATGGCGCCCATGAACCTGCTCAACGAAGGCGAAACCGCCGCATACACCGATACGGGTACCTGGGCCAACAAGGCCATCAAGGAAGCCAAACTTTTCGGAAATGTGGAAGTGGTTGCGTCGTCTAAGGAGTCCAACTACAATTTTATACCGAAAAAATTCAAGGTGCCGGCAAACGCCCGATACCTGCACATCACGAGCAACAACACCATTTTTGGCACACAATTGCACAAATTTCCGAAGGTGAACGTGCCGTTGGTGTGCGACATGTCGTCTGATTTTATGAGCCGTCCGTTCGATCCTACGCCGTTTGGATTGATCTATGCCGGCGCTCAGAAAAACCTCGGTCCGGCAGGCACCACACTTGTCATCGTACGCGAGGACATGTTGGGCCATGTAAAACGCACCCTTCCAAGCATGCTCGACTACCGCACGTTCATCAAGGAAGAATCCATGTACAACACCCCGCCGGTGTTTCCCATCTTCGTAAGCATGCTCACCATGCGGTGGATCAAAAAGAATGGTGGTTTGGCCTGGATGCAACGCCGAAACAAAGCCAAAGCAGCCTTGTTGTACAAAGAAGTTGACGACAATCCGCTGTTCCGCGGTACTACGGCGCGTGAGGACCGCTCGCTGATGAACGCCACCTTTGTGATGGAGGAGAAATACGCCGCGCTGGAAAAAGAATTCCTGTCGACCTGCGAAGCCAACGGCATTGTAGGATTGAAAGGCCACCGTTCGGTGGGTGGTTTCAGGGCCAGCATGTACAATGCCATGCCCAAAAGCAGCGTCAAAGTGCTTGTGGACATGATGCAGCATTTTGCTCAAAAGAAAGGTTAACAAGTGTTTTAGAGCATGTAGATTCCGGGATGATTCGAATAACATCAAATGGGCTTTTTTCAATGGTTGTTTCCATCCAGTGCATCAAGTAAAAAGAGCATGCACCGCAAGCTTCTGAAATACCGCAACATGCTCACCGTGGGGGGCATCGAAGTGCCGGTCGACATCGTGTTCGAGCGGCGCTTCGATACCCGTTACGGCATCACGGGCAGGCGCATCACCCTGCGTGTGCCCCTGGGCGCTCCAAACGAATTTGTACACCAGCAACTCGGACAGTTGCAGTCGTGGGTGCAACAACAGTTTGAAGCCAGACCTGAACTACGCGACCCCTTCATATTAAAAACGTACAAAACCGGCGATCTTTTGCAGGTGGGCAAACGGCGCTATTTTTTGGAGGTAAATCTGGAAGACCGCAGCAGCCACAGCGCCAAACTGGTGGGCGATACCATTTGTTTGTCGCTGGCCAAAAGTTCCAACGAACTGCACCGCAACAAAAGCATCAGAACTTTGCTTTCACGGGTGGTTGCCGGCGATTTTTACCCCGAGGTGAGCAGGCGTGTACTCGACATCAACGACCGCACGGTGCAGCGGAAAATTCAGAACATTTTTTTGAAGTACAACCACAGCAACTGGGGCAGTTGCTCCTCACACGGCAACGTGAACCTCTCCACACGCTTGCTTTTTGCCCCCGATGATGTGCAGGATTACGTGATCGTGCACGAGCTCGCCCACCTCGTGGAGCTCAACCATTCGGACCGGTTTTGGAATATTGTGGAAGGATTTGTGCCCGATTACCGGGAGAAGGAAAAGTGGTTGAAGGTGAACCGGGCGAGGTGTGATTTTTGATGGGAAGCCCTTTTGGGTCTTTTCAAACCGGGAATGAACCATATGAGGCATACCATGATGGGTTATCGGGTGTCTCGCTGCGCTCGACATGATAATAAGCGCCCTGTCATGTCGAGCGAAGCGAGACACCTGCTGGTTTTTTCCAGACTTTTTCGAGCATTCAAAAAAAATTTGCATTAAAATGCAATCCCCGGGAACTTTGCGCCTCCTTAGCCCTGTTTACACCTTTTTGAAAACTACCAACCCATGGCAACTATACACCTGACAGCAAACGAAGTCGCGCAAACGCGCTACGATCGCATCTTCGAGCTGGAATTCCAGCCCCTACTGGATGCTGTCTATACGTTTGCTTACCGGCTGACCAGCGACGCCAGCCAGGCGGAGGATTTGACACAGGATACCTACCTCAGGGCCTGGCGTTTTATTCACCGCTACGATGAAAACACGAATGCCAAAGCCTGGTTGTTCCGTATCTGCCGCAATGCCTTCATCAACGACTACCGCTCGAAAGTGCGCCAGCCGTACAAAGTGAATTACGAAGACATCGTGGTGTACCACAACGAGGATGAGCCTGTGGCTCAAAATTACTTTGGCCTTCACGAAGAACTGGGCGGTAAACTGATCGGCGACGAAGTGACAATGGCGCTCAACACGCTGCGTCCGGAGTTCCGATTGGTGGTACTGCTCGATCTGGAAGACTTTACCTACGAGGAAATTGCCGCCATCGCGTCCATTCCCATAGGCACCGTGCGTTCGCGGCTACACCGCGCGCGCAACATCCTGGCCCAAACGCTGCGCGATTACGCGCGTGGACAAGGATACCGTGCCCAGAATGAAGATTGCAATGTGGTGGTCCCTTCCATGGCGTAACCAATGGGGTTTGTCGATGTTGTCTTTTAAAAAGGCGCGCGACAAACCCCTTTTTTTTGAAAAAACAGTAAACAGCTAACAAAAAACTTTCACCCGTCACACCAACCGGAGAAGCGCAGGCCCTCAAAAAGCCTGCTCCTGCGCCGGATCCTTCCGATGAAACAGTTCGCAAAAAATGGCGTCACTTCTTATAGCAGCAACCCGCATGGCAAGCGTGGACTGCAGGAGTACGCGCCCGGCTGTCTTTCCTCAGGATCCTGCGTCGGCAGCAACCCTCCGCGAAAGTGTTGACGACAAATGCTTTCATGTATCATGAAAAATCTGCTTCAACAACAGGATAAACCCCAGGCCACCGACCTCCCCTTTGTGACCGAACAACCAGGCGCCACCCCGGCCCGCCAATCAAGTCCCTCCGAAGAACTCGCCTTCCGCGCTTTGCTCCAAAGCAGGCTGCCCAAACTGAAACCCACTTCTGATTTGTGGCAACGCATCCGATCGGATGTTCAAAAAAAAGGATAACCCCATCCTCAGAGATACATTAAACGTAATGGTAACTTCATAATGGCTTAACACCCCTGCAGGTGTGCGGGCATAACTTTGCATCAACAATTTATTGCATTGTATGTCATTGTTCCCGCGCCTGCTCACCACCATCCGTTCGATATTCGATCGCTTTCTCAGTACGCTTCGGCGCTCACCTTTTTCTGCTTCAGGTTTCTTTGAGGACGGAGTACTTTTCCAGGCGCGGGTTTTAGACTTATTTGAACCGCTCCATACGCCCGTCCGACCGCTACATCCGTTTTTCCGGCGGGCAACGGCCATTCCCCTGCTCGTCGCCATTGCCAGCGGCATCGGGTTGGTTTGGTTTTTTAACCTCATCCACAACCTTTCGGCCAACTGATCCCATGAAACGCGAACTCGATATTGTCGTTTTGTCCGACATCCACCTCGGCACCTACGGATGCCACGCACATGAACTGCACAACTACCTGAAAAGTATACAGCCCAAAACGCTCGTCCTCAACGGCGACATCTTCGACATCTGGAATTTTAAAAAAAGCTACTTCCCACGCGAACACATGGAAGTGGTGCGCCGCATCCTGAAAATGGCCGTCAACGGTACCAAGGTGTATTACCTTACCGGCAACCACGACGACATGCTGCGCAAATTCGGCGAACTGTCGCTCGGATTCATCCACCTGCGCAACAAACTCGTTTTCCAGGTCGATGGTCACACCCATTGGGTGTTTCATGGCGACGTTTTCGATGCCAGCATCCACAGGGCACGTTGGTTGGCACGTCTCGGCGGTGAAGGTTACGACATGCTTATACGAATCAATCGGGTGATCAACAGCACACGCCGGTTGTTTGGTTTTTCCCCGGTTTCGTTTGCCGCGAAAATCAAAAAAAGCGTCAAAGGCGCCGTCAAATACATCAGCGATTTTGAAAACACCGCCATCGAACTGGCCGGTGAACAAGGTTACGACCGCGTGATTTGCGGGCACATCCACCGTCCTCAAATGCGTGAAGTAACCACGTCGAACGGAAATGTGGTGACCTACATGAACAGTGGCGACTGGGTAGAACACCTCACCTCGCTTGAATTGGTGAACGGGAAATGGTCGATTTACCAATACGACGAAACTGAATTTGAGGTGCTTAACCCACGATTGCAGGTGAAGGAACAAGAATCCAATACCTACACCCTGCGTCGCGACGAAGTTTTGCCCTCTATGCCAGGTATCGCGGCTTTCGATACCCTTTAAAAAGCTTTTTACAGCAACCGGGGAGGACAGGATACCGATCATTGCGCTCCGGTTGTCTTTTTGACTTCATACGTTGCTACCTATAATTTTCATTGTGTTCTGGACCGGGCCATCCTGCTTGTAGCAGTGATGGCCCGGATTCTTTAAAGTTCGGAGTTTGGAGTTCGGAGTTCGGAGTGCGCAAATCGTTGTATCTTTGAGGTTTTAGCAAGCGGTCCTTATGATTGACGAGATACGAAATTTGAAATTTGAAATTAGAATTTAAAGGGCACTCGCTCCGCCATTTTGTCTGAATCAGGATTCTCAGGATTATAGGATTTACATGATTTTACGCTCTAAGAAAGGTACAATGATTTCCTTTTCCAGATCAAAATCATGTAAATCCTATAATCCTGATTCAGACAAAATGGCGGAGTGAGGGCTTATAAATTTCAAATTTCGTATTTCATATCTCGTCAATCAAACGACTGCCTGCCGCAAGCTAAAAACAACACTTTGACTACCCCGCCACACATCCCTCTTACCGTTGCCGATGAGCAAAAATTTGTGAAGTCCATGCGGCTGTCACGTATTGTACTGCCCATGTTGTTGGGTTTGACGGCCATAGGATACCTGTTTTACCGCAAATTTGACCCCGAACAATTCAAAACGATCCAGTGGACCGGCCAGGCTTACCTGTGGCTGGTTGCGGCGTTTTTGCTGCTTGTCGTTCGCCATTTCTTTTATGCCTTCCGTTTGTACAGCCTCACACGCGGCTTTTTTCCCTTTTGGAAATGTATGCAACTGATGGTCATCTGGGAGTTCAGTTCAGCGCTCACGCCTACAAGCAAGGGAGGACCATTCGTGATGCTGTTTGTGCTTACCAGTGAAAAACTTGCAGCAGGCCGGACAGCAGCGGCTGTTTTTTACAGTATGGTATTGGATACAGGCTTTTTTGTGTTGCTTTTGCCCGTGATGTTGTGGATATACGGTCCGCCCATGCTGTATCCTGGCATGCAAACCTACGCCGATGTTGGTTTGGCTTCGGGCACCTTTTTTGTTACTTACGCTACCTTTGCGACCTATTGGCTGTTCCTGATCTTTTTTTTATTCATTCGTCCGCAGTATGCAGCCAGGGCCATGCATTGGCTTGCCGACCGGAAAATGTTGCACCGTTGGTCGGCGAAACTCAACAATCTGGGTGAAGAATTTGAACTGGCGGCCACCGAAATCAGGCAGCAGAATTGGCGTTACCACTTGCGCGTGATCACGGGTACCCTGGGCGCCTGGACGTGTAAGTTTGCCATGATCAATTGCATCATCATCGCGATTGTGCCCGAAACGCCTGTTGACGGCAGTACCCAGGCGTTTATTTACGCGCGGTTGCTGGCCATGTTTGTCATCATGGCTTTTAGTCCAACCCCTGGTGGTGCAGGACTGGCGGAGATGGCGCTGGTTGGGTTCATCAGCGACTATGTTCCGGAAGGCATTGGCATGGTGGTTGCCCTTTTGTGGCGTGGCATGGCCTATTACGGCTACCTGTTGCTCGGCGCCATCGTGGTGCCTGCCTGGATTGCAACCAAACTACGTCGAAATAAAAAACCGGACGAACCACCGATCGTTTCAACCCAAAGCTGATTAGTTTCCGTGGAAATATACCTGCTTTGCCTGTTCGCTTTTTTAGCCGGCTTCATCGACAGTATTGTTGGCGGCGGCGGACTGGTGCAGGTGCCCGCATTTTTTATCCTGTACCCGCACTTAAGTGTGCCCAACATCATCGGCACCAACAGGCTGGCCTCAGCAGTGGGCACCTCGGTGGCGGCAATCAATTATGCACGGCACATCCGGATTCCATGGAAAACGGTGTTTTTCGCTGCTGCGGGCGCCATACCACTTTCGTACCTCGGCGCTACGGTGCAAAGCATGATTTCATCAGAGATACTGAAACCCATCATTCTGGTGCTCATTGTTTTGATTGGTATTTATACTTTCAAAAAAAAGGATTTTGGCCACGAGGAACGTGAAACACTTGCCTCAAAACACATGGGCTGGTACTCGATGGCGCTCGGTGGCGTTTTGGGTTTTTACAACGGCATGATCGGACCCGGTACCGGAAGTTTGCTGGTGTTCGGGTTTGTGCGGGTTATCGGTTACAACTTTTTACGGGCATCCGCAGTTTCCAAGGTGGTGAACGTGATCGCTGACGTGTCTTCGCTGGTTTTTTTCATCATCCACAAACACATCCTTTTCAACCTCGCGCTGCCCATGATGGCCTGCAATGTAGCGGGCTCGTATCTCGGCAGTCGTATGGCCGTTTTGCGCGGAAATGCCTTTGTTCGCAAGGTGTTTTTGGTGGTCGTTGCCGGGATTGTACTTAGGTTTGCGTGGGACATCATCAGATCAGGATTTCCAGGATTGTAAGATTTTCAGGATTTTTATTGTCTGAATCAGGATTCCCAGGATTTAAAGATTTTCAGGATTTTTATTGCAGGATTAAATCAAAGCCACAATTGAGATCCTGAAATAAAAATCTTGTAAATCTTATAATCCTGGAAATCCTGATCTGATTCAGACAAAGAAGCAGCGCAGGATCATTCTTTTTAAAAATTACTTTTTTATAAATATCAATTGGTCATGTTTAAACTTTCCGCCGACTGGGTTTACCCCATTGCCTCCGAACCCATCCAAAACGGGGTAGTGGTCACCGACGATGCCGGTGTCATTCTTGCCATCGGCAGGCGTGAAGACCATGATCCGGCCAGTTTGGACGTACGGCGCGGCGCACTTGTTCCCGGTTTTGTAAACGCTCATTGCCACCTCGAGTTGTCGCACATGCTCGGCAAGGTGGATACCGGTACAGGGCTCATTCCGTTCATTACCGGTGTAGTGACCCAACGCAACGCGACGGCGGAGGTGATCGAAGCGGCCATTCAGAAAGCGTATGCCGACATGTTGGAAGGCGGCATCGTGGGACTGGGCGATATTTCCAACGTAACCGACAGTTTTGCCGCCAAACAAAGTGGCCGCATGCGGTCCTACACGTTTGTAGAGTTGTTCGATTTTTTACAAAACGACCGCGCCAAAACGGTATTTGCCGAAGGCAAAAAAGTGTACGAAACGTTGGAGCCCGTAGCGGGAAGTGCCAAATCGTTTGTGCCGCATGCGCCGTACACGGTTAGTCCACATTTATTTGAAAAAGTGAACGCTGCCAACCATGGCCGCAAAGTGACCGTGAGCATCCACAACCAGGAAACGCCGCCCGAAAACGAGCTTTTTGAGCATGGAACGGGTGGTTTTTACGGTTTTTACGGCAAATTCGGCATTTCGCTGGAGGAATTCAGGCACACCGGACAAACGTCGATCCACTATGCTCTGAAACACCTCGACCCCATGCAGCGCACCCTTTTTGTACACAACACCCTGAGTACGCGCGACGATATTTTGGCCGCACAAGCCTGGAGCGACGGGGTGTTTTGGGCCACTTGTCCGAATGCGAATTTGTACATCGAAAACCGTTTGCCCGATTACAGCGCTTTTATGGATTGCGGTGCTCGGGTGTGCATCGGCACCGACAGTTTAACCTCCAACTGGCAGCTCAGCATCCTGGAGGAAATGAAAACCATCAAACGTTTCCAGAGCTACGTGCCGTTCGAAACCATCCTGCGCTGGGCCACGCTCAACGGCGCTCAGGCGCTGGGATTTGACGATACACTGGGGAGTTTGGAAGTAGGGAAGCGGCCGGGGGTGTTATTGTTGGAAGGTGTTCAAGAATCGTTAACGTCCTCTACAACAGTTTGTAAAATGGTGTGATTTTTGGATGGTGTTTTTAGAAGTGAGTAGTGAAAATAATCGATAACAATAATTAATTAAAATAAACGGAATATGATTGAAGGGCCAAGCTGGTTATTTATTATAATTTATTTTTTTTTATTTTCAGTTGGTTTATATCCAATTACATACATTTTTTTAAAAATTAAAACTTTTTTTAATAAACAAAATGATCCTAACGAGTCCATTTTAAAATTAGCATATAGGGTTCATGTTGAACATATGTCTTTATTTTATTTAACATTTGTATTGTTTGGACCTGCATTTGCTGCTTTGATAGGATTATTTGCCGCAATGACATGGAACGTGTTGAATTATTTTTTCACTTTTGAAACATTAATTAATGGGGAGGACATTTTTCAGTATTCGGCTCTTGGATGTCATACAATTATTCAACTGGTTGGGTATGTCTCTACGCTTAGAAATGTTGCTAATGGGTAGAGTCCATTGTATCGGGAGAGGGTAAAAGCCTAAACAGCTTACTTAATAATTTGCATTGGGCTAAATTTTGCAATGCTGTCAAAATCTCTGTCCGTATGACACACTTTAACATCAAAATGGATCGCATAAACTGCGATGAGGCAGTCGTTGCTTCTACGAATTGTAAGCCCTTTTTTGCGTAATAAACGATATAAATCAGCAGCCAAAACGGCAGCACGAACTGGGTCTAAATTGAGAACGGTAAAGCTTAAAAGACTCTGTTTTACTTCAGAGTGCTGTTGATCACTCTTAATTCCCTGGAGAATCTCCTGGATGATGGTTGGGCAAAGCATAACGGGTAAATCTTCCTTAATGTACTGGTCTAACAAGTCTGTGTTTTTTGACCTAATACCATTGAGGAAATCTATCCAGACCGAGGTGTCAAAAAGTATAGGACTCACCTCGTCTCACGCATTTGATTCAAATCACCCTCCCAAAGTACCTTGCCGCGCAGATCCGACATGGCTTTTCGACGAAGTCTATCGATGAACTGCTTCAAAGCTTCATCAACCACAGCTTTTTTCGAACTCAAATGGCTAAGTTTGAGAGCGTCTTCGAGCAATTCAGCATCTATTTTAATCGTGGTTTCCATAGCAGTATAGTTTAAAAAACATGTTTCTCCGCGTGGTACGACGAGCGCACCAGCGGGCCACTTTCCACGTACAGCAGTCCTTTTTGCAGGCCAACTTCCTTGTATTCGGCGAAGAGGTCGGGGTGGATGTATTCGGCTACTTCGATGTGCATTTTGGTGGGCTGGAGGTACTGGCCGATGGTGAGGATATCGCAGCCGTGGGCTGCCAGGTCGTCCATAATTTTAAACACCTCTTCTTTGGTTTCGCCGAGGCCGACCATGATGCCGCTTTTGGTGCGTTTACCGTAGTCTTTGGTGCGCTGGATTTGTTCCAGGCTGCGATCGTATCTTGCCTGGGGGCGCACTTTGCGGTAGAGGCTTTGCACTGTTTCCATGTTGTGCGACACCACTTCCTGTCCGGCCGAGATCATACGTTCCAGGGCATCCCAATTGGCTTTAACGTCTGGAATAAGGGTTTCGATGGTGGTTTCCGGGCTGAGTTCCTTGACGGAGCGCACGGTTTGGTACCAGATTTCGGCGCCGCGGTCTTTAAGTTCATCGCGGTTGACGGAGGTAATGACGGCGTGTTTAACCTTCATAAGCCAGATGGCTTCGGCCACACGGCGGGGTTCGTCTTCGTCGTATTCGTTCGGGCGGCCGGTTTTGACGGCGCAGAACGAGCAGGAGCGGGTACAAACATTGCCGAGGATCATGAAGGTTGCCGTTCCGGCGCCCCAGCATTCGCCCATGTTGGGGCAGTTGCCGCTTTGGCAGATGGTGTGCAGTTTGAAGTCGTCGACGATGCTGCGTACCTGGCGGTAATTTTCGCCCATGGGCAGGCGTACCTTAAGCCATTCCGGGCGTTTGGGTCGTGTATCGTTCGCCGGTTTCGTATCGGCAATAGGAAGTTCAATCATGAATGCAGTTTCAAAAGGGAGGAAATCCTGAAATTCCCAAAAATCAATCCTGTAAATCCAGATCCCTCGTGAAAAACTCGGGACAAGTCCTGTAAATCCAGATTCAGCGGCGTTTACCGAGCTGCAAATTTACGAAGAAATTGAAGAAGAACGGGGTGTTCTCTTCGGAAACCATGATGGGCACGTTTTTGGGGAACACATCGAGCATGGCGCCGATTTCAAAAGCTTTGACAAACTCGTCGAAGGCGCCCCAGTCCATGTGAAACGCGATGGTGGCATTGGCGCCGGGCAAAATTTTCATTTCGCTGAAACCTGTGGTGTAGGGTGATGCGCCGAGGATGCGGGTTTCGTTGAGAAAAACATTGGCGTTTTCCTCGGAATATTTTTCGTGTACGATGCGGTTGTTGCCTGGCACATCGCCCTGGTAGGTGAGGGCGAGGTAATACGGTTTGAGCAGTCCGAGGGTAGGGCCGATGGAGTAGCTCATGCCGACCGCTACGCCTTTATGGCGTGCTTTTTCGGAAAAATAACGTTTGGCGCCCCAACCGCTGCGCACCACGATGAAGTTGTTTTGTTTGCCGAATACATACGGGCGGAAGGAGCGGCTGAGGGTAGGATCAGCGCTTTGGCGTTGTTCCTTGATGTGTTTGATTTCACCAAGGCTGAGGTTGAAGGTGGTGGTTTTGTAATAGGTCCTCAAGCGCCCGAACTCGATACCCGGAACGATGCCACGGTTGGTGGTTAGTTTCAAATTAAAGGTAGTCTCACGGTTGTAGAGGATGCCTACTCCTGTACTGGGTGGCAACATTCCCTGACCGTGAACCTCCATTGCGAGCATCCACCCCAACATGAAAAAACTAAGCAGCGTCGTCCTCAACATAAACGAGTATTTGGTTCCAAATATAGGCCTATTGAAGTATTGGAACAAGTATAACGCAGCATAGTTTTATCCTGGTTGGCCAACATGGGCAAAAAACCGACAAATGCGCGTAACTTTGTGGCATAAGGGCCGCAAATCCTCTTAACAAAAGTAGAGCGGCTTACCAACAATGGCCATAGACATCGTTTGTTTAGCCGTCTTCGGCTTCGGTTTTTGGAAAGGATACAGGCTTGGGATTATTGGAACTTTTTTCAACATTCTCGCCTATCTTTTCGGAGCCATCGTAGCCTACAAAATGGCGCCACTTACCGTGGTGATCATCGAACGTCTCTTCGAAGAGGACAATCCGCTTGTTTTTCCGGCAGCCTTCATCATCAATCTACTGTTCATTGTTTTTCTGTTGCGCACTGCTGCAAGAAGCATCGAAGGAGCTTTGTCGGCCATGTACATCAATGTGGTCAACAGCATGGCCGGAGGGGTATTGTCGGGTTACCTCTCGGTAATGGTATTGAGTTTTTTGCTTTGGTTTGTCGACCGAGCGGATCTGCTCAGCCGTGAAGAAGTGTCCCGTTCCGTAACTTACCCCTACCTTGAGCGCATGCCGGGACAGGCACGTAGTACGTTCACCCGCCTGCGTCCCCTGGCCGAAGACTTCTGGGGCACCTCCATGAACTGGATCGACAGGCTGGAAGAATATGGCAATGAAAAAAAGTCCGACCCCAAAAGCAAGTTTTACGACCCCAACGCGCCCGAGGATAAAGGTATAGAAGAAGATCCTGAAGAAGCGGATCCCCGGCGGGCGGATGAATCGGTGGAGTAAGAACAAGCTCTAAATGAACAAACACGTTTTACTGCTCGATAACTACGATTCCTTTACGTACAACTTGTACGATTACGTGTTGCAAACCGGCGCCACCTGCGAGGTGGTTCGCAACGATGCCCTGAGCACCGCCGAATTTCCATCCCTTGTTTTCGACGCCTTACTTTTGTCTCCGGGCCCTAAACGTCCTGCCGATGCCGGTTGCCTGATGGACCTCATTGAATTTTTCCATCAACAGAAACCCATTTTGGGTATTTGTTTGGGCCACCAGGCCTTGGGTGCGTTTTTCGGTGCCCCGCTCGTGCGTGCCGAACATCCCATGCACGGCAAAACTTCCGTGATTTGCAACGATGGTTCGGCTTTGTTTGAAGGGCTTCCCACCGAATTTGAAGTGATGCGGTACCATTCGCTGTTGTTGGCTTCTCTGGAAGGTACGCCGCTCCGTGCATCCGCATGGAGCCCATCAGGGGAGATCATGGCCTTCGAACATTCGAACCTGCCCCTTTGGGGCGTGCAATTTCACCCGGAATCGGTGTTGAGTAAACACGGACTGGCAATGATCTACAACTGGATCAAAAAATGCTGATGCTGTTGCATATCATTGATTTTGAGTAAATTTCTTGCATAACTTGTGTCTTCGGTTTACTTTGCCACCCATATAACCTAACCCAATACTTCCAATTGATGCAAGAACGCGCCAACCTATGGCTGTATGCCTTTTGGGCATTTGCCGGTGTAGAGATACTGGGAGAAATAATGCATTTCCATCAGATCATCTACGCAACCAAACCATTCATGATGCCGCTGCTGGCCATTTGGTTTGCCAAAGAAACAGCAGACGAAAATTTCCATAAAAGAGCGAGAACATTCATCATCATCGGACTGATCCTGTCGGCCCTCGGCGATACCTTGCTGATGCTCGACCGTGAATTTCAGGGTGCAGGCTTTTTCCTGTTCGGTCTCGGCGCCTTCCTTTGCACCCATATTTGTTATACCATTGCTTTGTTTTCCATGGCAGGGGCCCGGGTAGGCTACATGCGCCGCAACATCTGGCTGTTGTTGCCTTTTTTACTTTACCTCGCCTTTTTTCTCAAACTACTATGGCCAGGCATACCGGAAGGTATGCAGGTTCCGGTGGCCGTTTACGGCACCGCCATTACCATCATGGCACTTGCGGCAGTCAACCTTCGCGACCATGTGCCATTGCGTGGCTATCGAATGGTTGTTTTTGGAGCGTTGTTTTTTCTTTTGTCCGACAGCCTGATCGGGATAGCACGCTTCGTAACACCGTTTCGGGGCGCAGGTATCGCCATCATGGTTACCTACATTGTCGGGCAGTATGGCATCGCACGGGGAGTGAAGGAGATCTTTTGGGAGTAGAGTTGATTGACGACGAAATACGAGATACGAAATTTGAAATTTGAAATTTGAATTTTTTTGGACTGTAGGGAGTTTGGGTATTGCGCTTCGCCATTTTGCCTGAATCAGGATTCAGACAAATGCGCAGCGCTCCATCCCAAGCTCCCTACAGATCAAAAAAATCTAATTTCAAATTTCAAATTTCGTATCTCGTCATTCCCTACTGTCTGCTGCCTGCTTTTTTATACAACCAAACAATCCCGGCAGCACTCAGCAGCATCAAACAAAGGGAAATGATTTCGGCCTGGGTAAGGGTGATGCCGAGCACATTGTGTTCCACGTTGACACGAATTTTTTCGATGACAAAACGCTCGAGGGCGATGAGGAAAAGGTAAACGAAAAACATCACGCCCGACACTTTTAACCGTTTGCGCAGCGACCAGAGGATGGCAAAAATCACGGCCATCATTGCTACTTCATACAACGGGGTGGGGTAAACGGGCTCCGAGAGCTGCATGCAATAGTCCCAGGTGCAGCCATCGATGGGTACGCTTGGCACAGGGTCGGTATGAGGCGTATTGAGTACGTGATGCGGGTAGGTGCTGGACCAGAAACCATCGGGCAAAAAGTTCATCCAGCCGGGTTTCGGAGCGTTGTTTACGATGCCCCAGTCACCGTCGCCCGACATCTGGCAGCCGATGCGGCCCACGCCATAACCGGTTACGAGGGCAGGAGAAACGGCATCGGCTGTTGGCCAAAAGGGGATGTTGTTGCGGTACATGTAGGTAACAACGGCCGCAAATCCGAGAACCAGTCCGCCAAAAAAGGCCAAACCGCCGCCTGAAGTCAGGCTGCCGATCGGGTCGGCCAGGAAGGATTCCCAGTTGTCGAACAGGTCGAAAATTTTGGCGCCCAGGATACCGCCCACAGCGGCCCAAACCGTCATTTCACTTACGCGGTGGTGTGGATAAACGAGGCGTTTAACTACCTCCGGTTCGGGTTTGCGTTTGCGCCAGGCTTCCCACCAGGTGAGCCCGCCAAGCGCCAAAGCGCCCAAAATTCCGGCAAGCCAATGCATTTTCAGCGACAAAATGGCCGAGGCCGGGTCAGTCCGGAATTCGGCAAAATGCTGGGACGCATAAGCGCCCTTGCCAAACAAAAGCAAACCAACAAAGGCATTGGAAGCAATTTCCATCCAGCTTGCCGGAGCGCCTACGGTCATGGTTACCGTGTCGGGTTTGTAAAAGCCTTCCCTGGCTTTGCGTTGCATTTCAATGGAAAATACAAAGGCGCTGGCCAAAAATGCGAGGGCCAGGAAAAAGCCGAAAGTTTTGAAAATGGACAACCAGTTGTCGACCGGTGTGCCTAGCACGGCGTTGAGGAGGTAGGAGAGATCTGGATACATGCAGGGGTGGACTGGTTTGATGCCGGGCAAAGATAGTTATCCCAGCGAAGCGTGGGATCTGTTTCTTTATCTGGCGGTTTTTCTCCCAGCGAAGCGTGGGATCTGTTTCTTTGCACTGGAATTAAAGGTTGAGTTCCCAAGCTTCGCTGGGAGAAAAACCGCCAGATAAAGAAACAGATCCCACGCTTCGCTGGGATGACAAGTGCTACTCCAAACGGTACAACGTCCAACCGTCGGCAACTTCCCGCACAACCTTCAACCTGCCCGTCGCCTCCAACGCCTGCCAGTTGACCATCGGATTTTTCCCTTTCCACTGGTCTTTCAACCGCGGTTCGTTGAACAACACCCAGGCGCCATGTTCAAAAGAAGGATATGCCTCCATCCAAAGGTTGCGGTGTTGCACCTCCGGCAGGTAGGTGAGCATCGCCACGTCGAGGTCGAAGCCGTAAAAAACGTCGCCGGGTTTGAGGTGTTGTTTCAAAACATCTGCCGTCTCACGTTCGAGGTTGTGGCGTTGTACAACGGGCCGAAGGGTCCACACAATGCCTGCTGTTTGCAATACCAGGGCAGAAAGCAGCAGTCCGTTGGTCAATTTTTTAAAAAAATAGCTGCCGTAGGCAAAAAAACGGTCCCAGGCAGGAAAAAGCAAAACCAGCAAAACCACATACGCGGGCATCAGGTAACGCAGGTTTTGGTGTGTAAATCCGCCCAGGAAAAACAGGTAAAAAACAAGGCAAATCGACAAAACACGCCGTGAGGACAGGGCAACATCGGTGCGTTTAAACAACAAAACTAAACCCGGCAGCATAATGCAAAACGCAGGGTGGAAAAGCGGGTAAAAAACGTAGATGAAGTTGGGTAAAAGGTAGGTTGTTGAGCCGTTTACGTCATGGAAAGTCCTTTTGAAAAAATTCAAAACCGACCAATGGCCGACCAGGGAATGTTGCAACGGACCATGTACAGCAGTGTTTGTGTACAGTATCAAAGGAATGGCAGCCAGCATGGCGACCCCAACGCCGACTGCCAGGTGACCGTAACGTTTTTCACGCAGCCACAACAACAACAACGCCAGCATCATGGGCGCCAAAAGAGGCGCCAGGGCATACCGTGTAGCCACCGCAGCCACCGCCAGCAAAACAGCCACGACGGCATCAAATGGCTTGAGTCTTTCGATGCTGCGAACACTGAAAAACAGGCTGCCAATCAACAAGGCCAAAGCCATGGCATCGGACATACTTACCAGCGCACTTTTTACAAATGTAGGCGCCAAGGCAAGACCCAACACGGTGTACATCGCCCGGCTTTGCAACCGCGCACCGGGCATGTTGATCCGAAGCAAGGCCATGAACATTGCGAGAACAACCCCGGCACCAACCATGGTCAGCAAACCCAACGCCCAAACCGTCGGTAAACCCAAAAATCGTAAAAAAGCTGCTGCAACAGGGTATCCCGGAGCAAATTCAGTTACCCCCAAACCTCCTGGCGTCGCCCCTTTTCCTTGCCAATAGGCGACCAATGCTTCCGCATGTTGCAGGTAAGCATGGCTGTCCTGCCCAAACAATCCGTTGAAACCCGTGAGCAGCCGGATCAGGCCGTACACCAACAATGCAAAAAGCGGAACCGCGCGCAGGAGCATGTTCAAATTCATGGCGTAAATTTGCGTCAAATATGGCAAAACGTATCATGGTCAGCGGCTGCTTCGACCTGCTTCACAGCGGGCATGTGGCTTTTTTAAAGGAAGCCGCCCAACTCGGCGAACTTTACGTGTGCATCGGCAGCGATCACAACGTGTACAATCTGAAAGGACGATACCCCGTCAATCCGCAATCCGAAAGACAATACATGCTCGAAGCTTTGAGCTGTGTACACGAAGTGCGCATCAACCGGGGCATGGGCATCATCGATTTTGAAGGGGAAATGGCGGACATCAAACCGGACGTGTTTTTTGTAAACGAAGATGGCCATACGCCCGACAAAGAACATTTTTGCCATGCCCGTGGCGTGGCGTACGTCGTTGCCAAACGTACACCCCATGGCGGATTACCCACACGCAGCACCACGGCCTTGCGCGTGGAATGCACCATCCCTTACCGCCTCGACCTGGCGGGTGGCTGGCTTGATCAGCCCTGGGTGTCGGAACATTGTCCCGGGCCCGTACTCACCATCAGTCTGGAGCCCACCCATGAGTTCAACGACCGAAGCGGTATGTCGAGCAGCACGCGCAAAAAAGCCATCGAACTCTGGCGCACGGCCCTGCCAAGTGGTGACGCCGAAAAACTGGCGAAAATGTTGTTCGCTTTTGAAAACCCGCCGGGTACCAAAGAAGTAGCCGGTTCGCAGGATGCCATCGGCATCGTGTTTCCGGGATTGAACAAATTGAACTACAACGGCAGTTACTGGCCTGAAAGCATCGAAAGTGTTTACGATGAGGATGTGTTGAGGTGGTTGGAGCAACATTTGTGGCTCATCAGTCTGGGCCCGCGCCAAAGCACTTACAACGTTTTGGACAACACCCACATCACGCCTTCCTGTGCCATGGCCCTCGCGCACGCCGCCAACGCCGCCTGGCAAGCCATCCTCAACCGCGATTGTGCGGCTTTTGGCGAAGCCTGTCGCAACTCCTTCGAAGCACAAATCGCCATGTTCCCAAACATGGTTGACGACGGCATCAGCACGCTCATCGAACAATACAAAACCCAGGCTCGTGGCTGGAAACTCAGCGGCGCAGGTGGGGGAGGGTACCTTGTTTTGGTGAGTGATGTGCCCGTGGAAAGGGCGATAAGGGTGAAGATTCGGCGCCATGGAGCGTGAACTTCAGTTCGCCTTCTTCATGCCCACAAAAACCCACACGCACCGAAAACTCCGGAAAAGTGTGAGATGTCATCTCCTCCTGCGTCGGAGATGACATCTCACGCGCTCACGTTTTTTTACGCCATTTGCTTATTTTTACGCTTTAGTAAATGAAGAACTCCCCAGGAAATGATGCGTTTTTTTACTCTTTGCCTTTTGTTTGCGGCGTTTGCCGCATCTGGCCAGTCGGATGAGCCCGGATTGTTGGTTTCTCAAAAACGTATCGCCCTGGTGATCGGCAATGGAACGTACCAACATGCATCGCCGCTTTCCAACACAATCAACGACGCGGACGCCATTAGCTCTGCCCTGAAAAGTGTTGGCTTCGACGTAATCCTGGTGAAAAACGCCACCAACCGTGTTCTTGAAGAAAAAGTCAGGGAGTTCACAGCCACCATCGAAGCGGGCAAGTATCCGGTGGCTTTGTGTTATTACTCCGGCCACGGCCTTCAGGTGGACGGTGAAAACTACCTTGTCCCCATCGACGCCAATCCGCAGCGCCAGACCGACGTGAAGTGGGAGTGCCTCAACGCCCAACGCATCATCGATGCCATGGAAAGCGCCCGCGCCACCACCAAAATCATCCTGCTCGATGCCTGCCGCAACAACCCGCTGCCCAAGTCGTGGGGTAAATCCACGGGTAGCAACGGCCTGGCCTACATGAATGCGCCTGCCGGCACCTTTCTCGGATTTGCCACGTCGCCCAACAACATCGCTTACGACGGCGAAGGAAACAACAGCCCTTACACCACGGCCATCCTGCAAAACCTGCAAACACCCGGCCTCAGCATCTCTGACCTGTTTACCCGCGTGAACAAAACCACCCAAACACTGGCCGCCAAGGAAGGCAAAACCCAAACTCCTTTTTTCAATACAAGCTTGTCGGATGTTTTTTACTTCGTACCTGCCAATCAGGACTCAAGCAAGCCACCCCTGGTTGGGGTGAACGTGGCCGCAGTCAATCAAAACAAACAGGAAAACTCGGACAGCGATTTCGATGGCTTCCCCGATGATTCTGACGACTGTCCCAAAGACTACGGCACCCTGCGCGGCTGCCCCGACTCCGACAGCGACGGCGTACCCGACCACAAAGACAATTGCCCCGATGAACCCGGCACAACAGCCAACAACGGCTGCCCAGTGCGAGATCGTGACGGCGACGGCGTGGTGGATGCCGTAGACAAATGTCCTGATGTAAAAGGCTCTAAAGAATGGCAGGGCTGCCCCGATAGTGACGGAGACGGCGTGCCGGATCATCGGGATGATTGCCCCGACAAAGCCGGCGTTGCCGCCAAAAAAGGCTGTCCGGGTGTGGATGGACCAAGCGGCGCCGAAACCATAACCGATACTATAGTAGGTACGTTTGTTTTGGTCAAAGGCGGGTCGTTTGAAATGGGCAGTACAAAACACGATATGGAAAAACCCATACACCGTGTCACCTTAAGCGACTATTACATTGGTCAAACCGAGGTGACCCAGAGGCAGTGGCGGGCGGTGATGGGAAGTGACCCGCCGCAATTGACGTTTCCGGGATGCAATCAATGTCCGGTGGAGCAGGTGAGTTGGTATGAGGTAGCGGAGTTTCTTCAAAAACTCAACAACTTAAACGACGACGTGAAATACCGCCTGCCCACCGAAGCCGAGTGGGAATACGCCGCGCGCGGCGGCGCACGCAGCAAAGGTTATACCTATGCCGGCAGTAACACCTTAGGCGATGTGGCGTGGTACGACGGCAACTCCCTCAACAAAACACACCCGGTTAAAAGCAAACAACCCAACGAACTGGGATTGTACGACATGACGGGCAACGTATGGGAATGGTGCAGCGATTGGTACAGCAGTTATTCGTCGGACACCCAGACCAATCCTGTTGGCGCCACTTCCGGCTTCCGCCGCGTGGATCGAGGAGGTTCGTGGTGTGGCTACCCGCAGGGCAGCCGCATTGCCGTTCGCTGGAGCTACACGCCGATCGATCGGGGCTCCGATCTTGGCTTCCGTCTCGCCAGGTCAGTCAACAATTAATAGGGAGCCACCGATGGCGAAATGCTCAATTATCCAGATCGCCTGCTCCCAAAGTCTGTAGGGGCGCCCCTTGCGGGTGCCCTCGCGCTGTCGAACACAACACCATTCGGCATGCCGGTGCATTTGTAGGGGCGCCCCTTGCGGGTGCCCTCGCGCTGGTGCTGCCCTCGCGCTGGTGCCGCCCTCGCGCTGGTGCCGCTTTCGCGCTGGTGCCGCCCTTGCGCTTGTGCCGCTTTCGCGCTGGTGCCGCTTTCGCGCTGGTGCCACTTTCGCGCTGGTGCCGCCTTCGCGCGGGTGCCGCCTTCGCGCGGGTGCCACCCTCGCGCTGGTGCCACCTTCGCGCTGGTGCCGCCCTCGCGCTGGTGCCACCTTCGCGCTGGTGCCACCTTCGCGCTGGTGCCGCCCTCGCGCTGGTGCTGCTTTCGCGCTGGTGCCGCCCTCGCGCTGGTGCCGCTTTCGCGCTGGTGCCGTCCTCGCGCTGGTGCCGCCCTCGCGCTGGTGCCACAACACCTATTTGGGATGCCGATACATCGAAGGGCACCCGCAAGGGGCGCCCCTACAGACTTCGGTCGTAGGAATGCCGCCATGTTGCCTGGGTAGTTCTTAACCCGGTAACTTTGGTCCAAACTTTGCCTTGTCGGACTAAAGTCCTACGACATCCAGGTGGCGAACTAAAGTTCGCGCTTCGTGCGACGGAATAAATTCCGTCTACCAGTGTCGGACTAAAGTCCAACCTCCATGTAGCTCCCTTCGTTATCTTTACCCCACCAAACCATCCCACCCATGCGCCTTTCCCTCCTTTCCCTTTTTACTATAATAACCTTTTCCCTCCACGCCCAGGGCCCCGAACTGCCGCTTTTGCAAGGTTCGGTGCTCAACCGAACGTGCCGCATCAAACCGGGCACGTACAAGCTGGCGCCGCAGGCCGAAACGTTTAACAATCCGGTGAACCTGGCCAAAGTCCAAGGCGTTGTTTTGGTGATGGGCGAAAATGTGGTCATCGATTTTCAAAATGCAGAGCTTTCGGGCAATGAAATGGTGCGCCAACCGGACCAGTTTGTCGGACTGGCGGTGCGTGTAACGGGTAAAAACATCACCATCAAAAACCTGCGGGTGCGGGGTTATAAAATTGCACTTTTGGCCGATGGGGTAGAAGGACTGACGCTGGAAAACTGCGATTTTTCGTACAACTACCGTCCCAAACTGCTATCCGGCCGCAAGGCGGAAAACGAGGCTGATTGGCTGTATTACCA
>JADLBE010000158.1 GCA_020847915.1 Saprospiraceae bacterium
AGCGGTCGCGCAGGTCAATCCACAAAAGGGCGCCTTTGTCGCGCACGATGGCAGACCAGCCGCTGAGGGTTACGGTTTTGCCGGCGTCGGCCAGGCGGAGTTCGTTGCAGGTATGGGTACGGTACATGGTAAGTGTCTATTTTTAAGCCCGCAAAGGTACGTCGCTTGCGCTGTTTGTGTTTAAAAAAGTAATAGTATTGCCGTAAAAATAGCATCCCATGCAACGTTACTGTTTTGCCCTCGACCTTGTGGACGACCCCGCGCTCATCGCCGAATACGACGAATGGCACACCCGCGTGTGGCCGGAAGTACTCGCCAGCCTGCAGGATGCAGGCATCAATCGTATGGAAATTTACCGCGCCGCGAATCGGTTGTTTCTCATCGTGGAAGCCGGTGAAACGTATTCGCCGGTGCTTAAAGCTGCAAAAGACGCCGCCAACCCGCACGTACAGGCATGGGAGGAAATGATGTGGAAATACCAAAAGGCGTTGCCGGGAGCTGAGCCGGGGCAAAAGTGGATGCGTATGGAGAAGGTTTTTGAGTTGTAAAGCTTGGCCACGTATTTAACCACAGAGAACACAGAGTCAGACAGAGGACACAGAGTTGCACTCACATGGGTGCAACTCTGTGTTCTCTGTGGTTAAATACGAGGCTAAGCACAAAGCTCAATCTGCCATAACCCGCACCCCCAATTCCTTCCCTGCCATTTTGTCCGAAAATTTCCCAACCATTCGTTAAGGCACGAATTGTGATGACTCCTTCCTTTCCATCGCCGTTAAAGCATCGTATCTTTGCGCGCTTCAACAGCTATTAACCGAACCACCACCCGTCTACGCATATGTTTGGCTTTCTCAAAAAAATACTCGGCACCAAGTCGGAGCGCGACCAAAACCTCTACCAATCCAACGTAGCCATCATCAATGGTTATTTTGAACAATACCAATCGCTCAGCAACGACGACCTGCGCAGCAAAACCCTCGAGTTCCGCGACCGCATCGCCGAATACCTCAAGGACATCGACGCCGAAATCGCCTCGGTGAACCAACAGGCACTCGATACGGAGGACTTCCACGACAAGGAAATTCTTTTTAAAGAAGTGGACGAGCTGCGCAAAAACCGCGACAAAGCCCTCGAGGAAATTCTGCAGGACATCCTGCCCGAAGCCTTCGCTGTGGTGAAAGAAACCAGCCGCCGTTTCAGTCAGAACGAAACGCTGACGATGACTGCTACCCAGCACGACCGCGACCTCGCCGCACAGCCCGGCAAAACATACGTCACCATTGAAGGCGACAAGGCCATTTGGAAAAACCGCTGGCTCGCCGCCGGTGGCGAAATCGTGTGGAACATGGTGCACTACGACGTGCAACTTTTCGGCGGCATGGTGCTCCACGACGGCAAAATTGCCGAGATGGCCACCGGTGAAGGTAAAACCCTCGTGGCTACCCTCCCCGCTTACCTCAACGGCGTAGCAGGCGAAGGTGTACAAATCGTGACGGTGAACGACTACCTCGCCCGACGTGACCAGGAATGGGTGGGCCCCATCTACGAATTCCTCATGCTCACCGTCGATTGCATCGACAAATACCGTCCGCACTCGCCCGAACGCAAAAAAGCGTACCTGTGCGACATCACCTTCGGTACCCACTCCGAATTCGGCTTCGACTACCTGCGCGACAACATGGTCATCAACACCGATGAACTCGTGCAACGCAAATACCACTACGCCATCGTGGATGAGGTCGACTCGGTGCTCATCGACGACGCCCGTACGCCCCTCATCATTTCGGGCCCCGTAACCCGCGGCGCCGAAGACCAGGAATACGTGGAGCTGAACCCCACGGTTAAACGCCTCATCGAAGAACAAAGCAAACTTGCCACGCAATTTTTGGCGGAAGCCAAAAAACGCATCTCCGAAGGCAACACCGGCCCCGAAGAAGGCGGTGGCGGTATGTCGCTGCTGCGCGCGCACCGCGCACTTCCCAAACACCGTCCGCTCATCAAATTCCTGAGCGAAGAAGGTATGAAAGTGCTTTTGCAAAAAACCGACGACCATTACCTCCAGGAAAACGCCAAACGTATGCCGGAAGTCGACCGCGAACTGTTGTTCCACATCGACGAAAAAAACCGCAACGTGGAACTCACCGAAAAAGGTGTTGAATACCTGTCCAAGTTCGGCAACGATAACAACTTCTTCGTGATGCCCGACATCGCATCGGAACTGGTGGTCATCGACCAAAACCCCGAGCTCACACAAGAAGAAAAAATAGAGGCCAAAGAACACCTCTCGCAGGACTACGGCGTCAAATCGCGCCGCATCCACGCCATCCAGCAACTGCTGAAAGCATATGCCCTGTTCGAAAAGGACAACGAATACATCGTGGTGGAAGGTGAAGTGAAAATCGTGGACGAGCAAACGGGCCGCGTTATGGAAGGCCGCCGCTACTCCGACGGTTTGCACCAGGCCCTCGAAGCCAAGGAAAACGTAAAAGTGGGCGAAATCACACAGACCTACGCCACCGTTACGCTTCAGAACTACTTCCGCATGTACCACAAACTCTCCGGTATGACCGGTACGGCCGAAACCGAGGCCAAGGAATTGTGGGACATCTACAAACTCGACGTGGTGGTGGTGCCCACCAACCGCAACATCACACGCCAGGACCACGAAGACCTCGTGTTCAAAACGGCCCGTGAAAAATACAACGCCGTCATCGACGAAATCGTGAAACTGCGCGAAGCCGGCCGACCCATCCTTGTCGGTACTACCTCCGTAGAAATTTCCGAGCTGCTGTCCCGCATGCTCAAAATGCGCGGCATCGACCACAACGTGCTCAACGCCAAACAACACCAGCGCGAAGCCGAAATCGTAGCCGAAGCTGGTCACCCCGGTCGCGTAACCATCGCCACCAACATGGCCGGTCGTGGTACCGACATCAAACTCGGACCAGGCGTAAAAGAATCGGGCGGTTTGGCCATCATCGGTACCGAACGCCACGAAAGCCGCCGTGTAGACCGCCAGTTGCGCGGCCGCGCCGGCCGTCAGGGCGACCCGGGTTCATCGCAATTCTACGTGTCGCTCGAGGACAACCTCATGCGCCTGTTCCAAAGCGACCGCATAGCAGGACTTATGGACAAAATGGGCCACAAAGACGGCGACGTGATTCAGCACTCCATGGTCACCAAATCCATCGAACGCGCCCAGAAAAAAGTAGAGGAAAACAACTTCGGCATCCGCAAACGTTTGCTCGAATACGACGACGTGATGAACATCCAGCGTGAAGCGATTTACAAAAAACGCAGAAACGCCCTGTTCGGCGACCGCCTCGCCGTCGACATCAACAACGCCTTTACATCCATCACCGACGAACTCGTGCACGTCCACCGTCAGGGCGGCGACTTCGATACCTTCCGCCTCGATTCGTTGCGCGCCATCGGCGTCGATCCTGAAATGGATCCGACCTGGTTCCGTTCAACACAGGTCAATACCGTGGTGGAGAAATTTGAAAACCAGGTGCTCGATTTGTACCACCGCAAAGGTCAGCAAGTGGGCGAACGCCTGCTCCCGCTCATCAAAAACATCTACGAACGTGAAGGCGCGCGTTACAAACGCATCGTCGTGCCTTTCTCCGACGGCACCATGGCGCTCAACATCACCGCCGACATGGCCGCCGCCATCGAATCGAACGGCAAAACCATCATGCACGACATCGAAAAAGTGGCCACTTTGGCCCTCATCGACGATGCCTGGAAGGAACACCTGCGCAACATCGACGACCTGAAAGAATCCGTACAGGGCGCTTCGTTCGAGCAAAAGGACCCGCTCGTGATTTACAAAATGGAGGCCTACAACCTGTTCGAAAACCTCATCGGCCACATCAACGGCAACGTGACGTCGTTCCTGCTTAAAGGTTCGCTCGACCTGCCCGACGAAGACCAGATGCGCCAGCAGCAAGCCCGTCAGCAACAGGCCGAAGCCCAGCGCCGCGCCCAGGCCAGTCGCCTGCGCGCCAACAACCAGCAAGGTGGCACCGAAACCCAGGAAGCAGCCCAACGCGCCGGCATGAGCGCCAGCCACGGTCCTGTGCAAAAAACTGCCCCCATCGTGAAGGAAAAAATCGTGGGCAGAAACGACCCTTGTCCTTGCGGCAGCGGGAAGAAGTACAAGAGCTGTCACGGGAAATAGCTTGAGACTTTACAATTCAGGTAAAGCATGGGAAATAAAAAAGGGGCTGCGCTACGCGCAGGTCCCTTTTTTATTTCCCATGCTTTACCTGAATTGTAAAGTCGTTGGGTGGGTTGGGAGCTTCGGGTTGTCCACGCTCGTCACCCGCTGACGTTGTCATCCCAGCGAAGCGTGGGATCTGTTCCACTATCAGGAGGTCAAGAGGACTGGACAATGCATTGATCATTCGTATTGTTGTATGAAATTTGGACATGCGGATAAGGGAACAGATCCCACGCTTCGCTGGGATGACAAGTCCTGAAAATCCTGATTTTGCTTGATTTCCTTAACTTTGTCTTATGTCAAACCTCAATGAGCGATCCATTTCCGAGTTCAACAACGAACTCAAACTAAAAGGATTCAACGTCTTCCAAATAGAGGACGATGGCAATGCAACCCGTTTGTACAGCCGGAAAGATTTTTACAAAATCTGCCTCACAACGGGTAAAAGCATCATCCACTACGCCGACAGAAGTTTTGTGACCGAAGGCACCGTTTTGTTTTTTGGCAATCCACACATCCCGTATTCCTGGGAAACGGTTTCAACAAGCTACGTCGGTTATACCTGCCTTTTTTCCGAAGACTTTTTAAACCAGTCGGACCGCTCCGAAGGCCTGCAACATTCTCCCCTGTTTAAAATCGGTGGCACACCCGTTTTAAACATTTCCGAAAACCGACGCACCTTTTTGAACACTCTTTTCCAAAAAATGATCGAGGAGCAAAAGGCCGACTATACCTACAAGGACGACCTCCTCCGAAACTACATCCACCTGATCATCCACGAAGCCCTGAAACTTCAGCCGTCGGAAAACTTCGACCGACACAACAACGCCGCTTCGCGCATCACCAACGTGTTTTTTGAACTCCTGGAAAGACAATTCCCCGTCGAAAGTCCCGATCGTCCACTGCAACTGAAAGCAGCTCAGGATTTTGCAAAACACCTGAACGTGCACGTCAACCACCTCAACCGCGCCGTAAAAGAAGTGACCGGCAAACCCACCACCGCCCACATCTCCGAACGCATCATCAGCGAAGCCAAAGCGCTTTTAACCCACACCGACTGGAACATTGCCGACATCGCCTACGCGCTTGGCTTCGACTACCCAACCTATTTCAACAACTACTTCAAACGCCTGACCGGCACAACGCCCCGGGCGCTAAGGACATGATGTTTGAATTCCTTAACCATCGGTTTGATTATCATTAGGCATCCACTCTCCGTTGCTACGAACTTTGTACTGTGTTTTAAACGCAGCAACCATGAATCCAACGCAACAACAACGGGACATCTTCGCCCGAATGCAATCCGGGGAGCCCATACGACTGAATGACCCCGAGTACCCCAAAGTTATGGAAGTCGTTTCCAGAACCTTGAGGCTATCCGTCGAGCTCAATAACTCACCGGATGTAGATCAAACCAGGCGACTGCTGAGCGCACTTATCGGCACGGAAATGCACGAAAGCACGGTAGTATTTGTGCCGTTCCACACCAATTTTGGCCGGTTCATCCA
>JADLBE010000159.1 GCA_020847915.1 Saprospiraceae bacterium
ACCATTTTCGGGAACGTATTTGGAATTGTTAGCAAAGTGGCCCCCTGGATCCCGTTTCAGTGCATAGGATTCTGTGCGCAGGGCACCCGCAAGGGGCGCCCCTACAGACGGTGTTCGAATGATTACAATCCCGTGCACATGGTTTGGCATGACCTGGAAAGCGCCCAAATCCAAATGTGGCCACTGTTCGGGCAATTTTTTCCACGCACCCAAAACAATTTCCCCGAATGGATTCAAAACCATTTCGCCATGTTCAACCTTGCCAAAAAGACATCGTTGGTTGCTTGAAACAATTGTTATGAAATAAGCTCCGTTGCGGCTGTATCGGTAAGCTCGTAACCGAAGGCTCCGCCGTTTATGAAGGTCAGGGTTGTAACGCATGGGTCGTTCCAGAGTTTGAAACGTAACCTCCGGACGGCAGCTGTCGGCAGAATACGCAGGTAGTTTTAAATTGCAGCTGCCGCAATTTAAAACTACCCGTGTTCAGATGAAAGAAAATGGGATTTTGTTAACAACCCTAATCCAGCGGTTCCACTTATTTCGGCGCCTTTACCTTTTTCGCCGGCGTTTTTGGTTCCTTAACCACTTTCGCCGGAGCTTTTGGTTCCTTAACCACCTTCGTTGACGCCTTCGGTTCCTTGACTTCCTTCGGTTCTTTAACCACTTTCACCGGCGTTTTTGGTTCCTTAACCACCTTCGTTGATGCCTTCGGTTCCTTGACTTCCTTCGGTTCTTTAACCACTTTCGCCGGCGTTTTTGGTTCCTTAACCACCTTTTTTGATGCCTTCGGTTCCTCTATTATTTTGGGTTCCTCCACCTCTTTTTCCGGCGCCATGGGTTCCTTAACTGGCGTCTCAGGCGCTTTTGGTTCCTCAACTGGTTTAACAGGAACTTTCGGTTCTTTAACCGGTTTCTCAGGAGCCTTTGGTTCCTTAACCGGCGTTTCTGGTGCCTTCGGCGCTTTAACGGGCTTCGGTTCCTTAACTTCCTTCGTCGGTGTGAATGGTGCTTTGACCTCCATCGGTGTTACTTCCGGGTCTTTAACCTCCACAGGCGTCTCCGTTTTTTCCTCCTTCGGCGTTTGCCAGCGCGTATTTTTCCACACCTTCTGCTCATCCTTTGTCAGGAACGTCCACGCTACGATGCGGCTGATTTTACTGCCCTGTCCCATCGGGATGGTCACTACTTCGGCGGCCTGTGCTTTTTTCAGCTCTGCGTACACGCCCGACAGGTTGTATTTTTTGGAAACAAGGGTAGAAAACCAAAAAACAGACGTCGAGAACTGCCGGCTTTGGCGCACCAACCTTTGGATAAATTTAGCTTCGCCGCCTTCACACCAAAGTTCTCCGTTTTGTCCGCCGAAATTCTGTTTGGGCGCGGGCGCTTTTTCGTGTGTTAAATTGCTCCACTTGCGTGTCGCCTCGCCCTGCGCTTCTTCAAGCGAAGCAAAAAAAGGCGGATTGCAGATGGAAAAATCGAACAGTTCGTCTTTTTTTATGATCCCGAAAAAGATGTCGATGGGTTTGGGTTGCAACCTGCAAATGACGCTGCCTTTCAGCACCGGATTGAATTCAACGATGGCATTGGCCGATTTCACGGCTACGGGATCGATGTCTGAACCGACAAATCCCCAGCCGTATTCGTGGTGGCCGATGATCGGGTAAACGCAGTTGGCGCCAACACCCACATCGAGACAATGGATCCTGGGCCCCGTGGGTATTTTCCCAAAATTGTTGTTGCCCAGCAAGGTCGCCATGTGGTGGATGTAATCCGCGCGGCCCGGGATGGGTGGGCACAGGTAGCCCTCCGGAAGGTCCCAGAATTTGATGCCGTAATACTGTTTCAGCAAAGCCGTATTCAACGCTTTTACGGCCAACGGATCGGCAAAATCGATGGAGATGTCGCCGTACGGATTGGGCTTCACAAAAGGCGCCAGTTCCGGACTTGTTTTCGTCAGCAAATCAAAATCGTAACGCTCGCGGTGAAGGTTGCGCGGATGCAATTCTGATTTTATTTTGGCGTGTTCACGCTTGGGTTTGGGTTTAGCCTTGGGCTTATGCTTGGGAGCTTTCATGTGCAATGTTTTGAAGCCAACTGTAATGTGGCAGGGACAAAGATAGGGTATGGCGCTCGGTGCATCCGAAAAACTAACTTTTGTCTATGGGAGGCTATTACGTGATGTTAAAACCACTTTCCCGCGGGCAACACACGGTACACTACCACGCGGAAGTTCCGGACTTCGATTTCGTTCAGGATGGCACTTTCAACATTACGGTGCAATAGACCCTTGGCTGTTTTCGTTTTTAACAAATCAATTTGAATACAACAGAAGCATTCATGTTGTTTTAAAAGCAAGAATTAAAGAACTAACCCTTCCCACTGCTGTTGAATAGTGGGAAGGTTTTTTTATTTTCATCGTTCACTACCCTGATTTTCACCGCTTTCAGCGAAACTTCGCCATACAGGGTCCCAATCGGACTTGTCTGTAAATTAAGTCCTTACAACCAACCACAGTTTCCCTGTGTAATCCCGATCTTTGCGAAATTATTACGTTACACGACCATACTCACGCTCTGCAGAGCGAAAAATATTGAAATGACAGACATCACGCCACTCCTCCGACAGCACCCTGTAGCCATTGTCGGCATGGCCTCCATTTTCGCCGACTCCGAAAATCTGGAGCAATACTGGGAGAACATCGTCCAGGGAATCGACTGCATCCGCGAGGTGCCCGATAACCGCTGGACCGCCGACGATTACTTCGACGCGGATCCCTTCGCCCCGGATAAAACCTATTGCAAAGTAGGTGGTTTTTTACCCGAAATCGACTTCAATCCCATGGAGTTCGGTCTGCCTCCCAACCTGTTGGAGTCCACCGACGCCTCCCAGTTGCTGGGCATGGCCATCGCGCGCGATGCCCTTATCGATGCCGGTTATGCACCCGGCTCGGAACGTCTGCACACGGCCCTCCGCGAACGCACCGGCGTCATTCTCGGCGTAGGCGGCGGACAAAAAATGATCACGCCGCTCATCGCCCGTTTGCAATACCCCGTGTGGCGCAAAGCTTTGGAAACACACGGCATTCCGGAAGACCAGATCGAAACGATCATTGAACAAATCAAGGCAGCCTACATTCCGTGGACGGAGAATACTTTCCCCGGTCTGCTCGGCAACGTTATTGCCGGCCGCATCGCCAACCGTTTCGACCTGGGCGGCCTCAACAGTGTGGTGGACGCCGCTTGTGCCGCATCGCTCAGCGCCACCAAAATGGCCATCAGCGAACTTATTGAAGGCTCCTGCGACATGGTCATTACCGGCGGCGTGGATACCGACAACTCGCCGTTCATGTACATGAGTTTCAGCAAAACACCCGCATTTTCCCGCAAAGGCAGCATCCGCCCGTTCGACCATGAGTCCGACGGCATGCTGATCGGCGAAGGTGTGGGCATGATTGTTTGCAAACGCCTTGCCGACGCACAACGCGACGGCGACCGGATTTACGCCGTCATCAAAGGCATCGGCGGTTCCAGCGACGGCCGTTACAAAAGCATTTATGCCCCGCGCCCGCACGGACAAGCGCTTGCCATGCAACGCGCCTACGACGATGCCGGTTTTGATCCTTCAACGGTTGGACTCATCGAAGCGCACGGTACCGGTACCGGCGCCGGCGACCCGTCCGAAGCCGAGTCGATGAAAGGTGTTTTTGGAAAAAACAATCCACGCCTGCACCACATCGCCCTGGGCAGTGTAAAATCGCAGATCGGCCACACCAAAGCTTCCGCAGGCATCGCAGGCCTTATCAAAACCGCCCTGGCCCTGCACCACAAAATACTTCCGGGCACCATCAACGTTACGTTGCCAAACGCAGCCCTGCACCTCGAAGATTCACCCCTGTACGTCAACTCCGAAACCCGTCCATGGTTCCGCAAATCCGCACAAACGCCGCGCCGCGCTGGTGTAAGCGCCTTCGGTTTCGGCGGGGTGAACCTGCACGTAGCCATGGAGGAACTGCAGGAAGAACAAAATACACCCTACCGGCAATACACGGTGCACAGCACGGTGCTGCTGTACGGCGCCACGTCGGAAACACTGGCACAACAATGCCGCGAACATCTTGCCCATTTGTTGGAACCATCGGCGAAAAATCATCTCCGCAAAATGGCCTGGCAGTCTGCCAAAAGCCACATTCCTCCCATGCATGCCCGCCTGGGATTTGTAGCCTCTTCGGTGGAAGAAGCACAGCAAAAACTGGAAACCTGCATCAAGTTGCTGGCTGAAAAAGCCGGGCAGCCGGAATGGGAACACCCGATCGCCGGCATCTGGTTCCGCCAGTCTGCCATGAACCAGGACCAAAAAGTTGTCGCATTGTTCGCCGGACAAGGTTCGCAATACGTGAACATGGGCCGCGAACTTTCGTGCGCTTACCCGGCCATCCGCGAGTCGTTCCGTCAGGTGAACCAAATTTTTGAAACCCGCGGACAACATCCCCTTACCGATGTTATTTACCCCATACCGGTGTTCAACGACGCCGACCGCAAAGCGCAGCAACTGGAACTGACCAGAACACAATATGCCCAGCCGGCCATAGGCGCCCTCAGCGCAGGCATGTACCGTTTGCTTGCAGAGGCCGGTTTTGCCGCCGAATTTTATGCCGGACACAGTTACGGTGAGCTGACGGCCCTTTGGGCTGCCGGCGTACTCGACGATGCTACGTTTTACGCGCTTTCCAAAGCACGTGGAGAAGCCATGGCGATCCAGGGAGAAGGTGATACCGGCGCCATGCTGGCGGTCAAAACAGATTTTGAAACCCTGCGCAGCAAAGTGGCGGCTTATCCCGACATCCAGGTGGCCAACATCAACTCCGGCACACAGGTTATTCTCGGCGGCGCTACCGAAAGCCTTGTACACTTGCAGGCACAATTGCAGGCCGATGGTTTCATCGCATCGCTTTTGCCAGTTTCGGCAGCTTTCCACACGCCTTTTGTGGCGCATGCCCACCAGCCTTTCGCCGCAGCCATTCAATCGGCCAATTTCAGTGCAACCTCGAAAATGGTTTTTTCCAACACCACAGGCATCGCTTATCCTGCCGGTATTGGAGAAATGAAAGCAACGCTGACGGACCACATGTTGAAGCCGGTGTTGTTTAAGGAAAAAATTGAAAACATCTACGCCGCCGGTGGCCGTGTATTTGTAGAGTTTGGTCCAAGAAACATCCTGAGCAACCTCGTTCGGGAAATACTTGCAGGCAAACCACATACCGCCATTTCGCTGAATCCCAACCCGCAAAAGGACGGCGACAAACAACTGCGCGAAGCCGTGGTTCAACTCACGGTCCTGGGCATTCAAATCCAGGATTTCGACCGTTTTGCATTGCCTCCAACGGAAAAACCCGTTGCCAAAGGCCTGAACGTGCGCATCAGTGGCAACAATTATGTTTCCGATGCCACCGTACAGAAATACGAGCAAGCCCTGAAACTAAACAGCGAACAGGCACAAATCAGAAAATCTTCGTCAATAAACATTTCCACACCTGTTGCACCGCAGCCGGTTAAGGAATTAATAGAACAACCCATGTCGCAGCAGGAATTAGAAATTTTGCAAAACATACAGGCAGAACTGGCGCGCCTGAACAACCAACAAAGTCAGATGGTGGCCATTTTGGACAGGTTGTCGCGTACTTCTGCGCCTGCGCCCCAACAATTGGCCGCCCCGGCCCCGCCACCGATGCCGCTTCCCGTCAGCAACGGCAACGGCAATTACACCAACGGCGTTTCCGCAAAAACCGTAGCTGTACAAGCACCTCCTGCTCCAGCGCCTGCCACCGCCGGCATCAGTACTGCCAAAATTGAAAAAACGCTGCTGTCGGTAATCGCCGAAAAAACCGGTTACCCGGCCGAAATGCTGGAACTGGGCATGGACATGGAAGCCGACCTGGGCATCGACTCGATCAAACGGGTAGAAATCTTCGGCGCCATGACGTCCGCACACCCTGAAATTCAAGGCATCAATCCACAGGAACTCGCCGAGTTGCGTACCCTGCAGCAAATCGTGCAATACATCGCCGGAAAAGCCGGAGCCACTGCTACCCCGGCTCCACAACCGGCTGCTCCGGCAGTTCAGGCGCCTGCACCCGCCCCGGTTGTCGCCGCCGCCCCAGCCCCCGCTCCTTTGGCCGCACCCGCCGGTATGGATTCGTCCAAAATTGAAAAAACGCTGCTCGCCGTGATCGCCGAAAAAACCGGTTATCCGGCTGAAATGCTGGAACTGGGCATGGACATGGAAGCCGATCTGGGCATCGACTCGATCAAACGTGTTGAAATCTTTGGCGCCATGACGGCCGCACACCCTGAAATCCAGGGCATCAACCCGCAGGAACTCGCCGAATTGCGCACGTTGAACCAAATCGTTCAATACATCGCCGGGAAAGCCGGTGTTTCTTCCGCACCGGTTGCCGCGCCGGCACCAGCCCCGGCTCCCGTAGCCATCGTACAACCTGCTCCACCTGCTCCGGCACCTGTAGCTGCACCCGCCGGTATGGATTCGTCCAAAATTGAAAAAACACTGCTCGCGGTGATCGCCGAAAAAACCGGTTATCCGGCTGAAATGCTGGAACTGGGCATGGACATGGAAGCCGACCTGGGCATCGACTCGATCAAACGTGTTGAAATCTTCGGCGCCATGACGGCCGCACACCCTGAAATTCAGGGCATCAACCCGCAGGAACTTGCTGAATTGCGCACGTTGAACCAAATCGTTCAATACATCGCCGGCAAAGCAGGCGTCTCCGCTGCGCCCGCTCCTGTTGCTGCTGCTCCGGCGCCCGTGGCCGCACCAACTGCCGCACCAACTGCACCTGCAGCTACCGGCATCAGTTCGGCCATGATTGAAAAAACACTGCTGACCGTCATTGCCGAAAAAACCGGTTATCCGGCCGAAATGCTGGAACTGGGTATGGACATGGAAGCCGACCTGGGCATTGACTCGATCAAACGTGTAGAAATCTTCGGCGCCATGACCGCCGCACATCCGGAAATTCAGGGCATCAACCCGCAGGAACTCGCCGAATTGCGCACGTTGAACCAAATCGTGCAATACATCCTGGGCAAAGCCGGAACAGCGTCGGAGGTCGCTGGCGGAAAAAAGTAACCGGTGGGTCCACGGAGGTTTCGCCGGTTGTTGGTCTGACGACCTTCGCCACCACGCCTTACCCCAATGTCCCACGCTCCACCGTCGCCCTGCGCTACCTGTCCGAGCCCGATCAACTGGATGTTCCGGTGGATACCACCTCGCTTACGTTGCTCACCAACGACGGCACCGCACTCACCGTTGCACTCGCTCAGGCCCTCCAGCAGCGTGGCCACCGGGTAGCAGTTTTTTCTTTGGGCGAAGACCTGGTGCGTAAAAGCGCACAGGTTTTGCCGGAAGGCGTTGTGGAAATTACCCTGACGGACACCCGCGATGAAACGTTGGGCAAAGCCATCGGCCAGTTGCCGGCACCGGTGGGCAGGTTCATTTACCTGCACCCACATTTGCGTTTCCCTTTGGGACAACTCGGCATGCATTTCGACCGTGAAAAATCGCTTTTAAAAACAGCATTTTTTCTTGCAAAACACCTCAAAACACCGCTGCACAACCAAATCGCAACGGGCCGTCCTGCCTTCCTTACCGTTTCCCGGATGGACGGCGCCCTCGGTTCCCTGAACCCGGGCAATGTGGCGCCACTTGGCGGTGGATTGCCAGGACTCACCAAATCGCTGCGCCTCGAATGGCCCGGCGTCTTTTGTCGCGCTGTGGATGTCGCGCCGGAATTGCCCGTGGACCGCGCCGCTCAAAACATCCTCAGCGAACTTTACGACGCCGACCAATGCCTTACAGAGGCAGCCTGGAGTGCGTCGGGAACCCGTTTTACCCTGATTGCCGAACAAGCGCCGGTGATTGAAACGCCGGTTTTACATTCCAAAATAACCCGCGACAGCGTTTTCCTGATTACCGGAGGTGCACGAGGCGTTACCGCCGAATGTGCCCGCGAACTGGCCCAAAAGTTTAAATGTACTTTTATTTTGCTTGGTCGCTCGGCCTTGCCCGCCGCCGATCCTGCCTGGGCACAAGGCATTGAAGACGCCGGCGAACTGAAGCGCAAAGCCATGGAAGCACTGTTGGCGCAGGGTGAAAAACCGCTGCCCAAAACCGTGCAAAGCCTGGCAGGAGGCGTTTTGGCCCGTCGCGAAATCGTGGCCAACCTTGACTACATGCGCGCCCAGGGCGCAACCGTGGTGTACGAAGCCGCCGACGTAACCGACGCGGCATCGCTCAAAACCGTGCTCGATCGTGTAACTGCACAAACAGGAAAAATCACCGGCATCATCCATGGCGCCGGAGTGTTGGCCGACAAACGTATCGAAAACAAAACCGAAGCCGATTTTGACGCCGTTTTTGACGTGAAAATCAAAGGGTTGCTTGCCGTTACACAAGCCATCGATATCGAAGCGATCCGTCACGTGGTGCTTTTTTCCTCGGTGGCAGGTTTTTATGGAAACGTAGGACAAACGGATTACGCCGTTGCCAACGAAGCCCTGAACCGCATCGCACATCTTTTCCGGAAAAACCATCCGGGCATACACGTCGTTTCCATCAACTGGGGCGCATGGGATGCCGGTATGGTGAGCCCCGAACTGAAAAAAGTGTTCGAAGCCCACGGTGTTTCCCTGGTACCTTCCAACGAGGGTCCGGCAGCCCTGGCCGAACAACTGAGCACAGAACTTGAAGCACAAACGCAGGTCATCCTTGGCGGCACGTTGCCCATGGCGCATGCCGTGACCGATGGTCCGCTGAACACCTACCGCATCCGCCGCCATTTGCTGGAAGAAGCCAATCCCTTTTTGGCACACCACGTCATACGCGGCAACGCCGTATTGCCCATCATCAATGCTTCGGCATGGATGATTCAGTCGGCCACCGACCTGTACCCCGGATTTTGTTTGAATAAAATAGAAGCAGTCAAGTTGTTCAAAGGCATCGTTTTCGACGGCAGTCAGCAGTCGGATTACCTGCTTACGGTCAAGGAGCTGGAAAAAAACGAACACCAAATCCGGGTGCAAATCAACGTTTCCAGCGATGCCGGTTTGAAATTGCCGGTGCAGCACTACCAGTCCATCGTTACCCTGGGCGACAAACCACTTGCCGCACAACAGGTTTCGGTTCCCGGTACCAAACAGCCGGTAATGCCCGACGCGTCGGCATTGTACACCGACGGGACACTTTTCCACGGGGAAGACTTCCAGTGCATACAACAGGTTTTGGAAATTAACGAATCTGGTCTGGTATTGCTTTGTGAACACAAGGGCATGACGTTGGAGCGCCAGGGGCAGTTTCCGGCAAAACAGGTCAACCCGTTCCTCACCGATGCCATTTACCAAAGTTTGCTCGTTTGGGTACGGCGTTTTAAAGGCAGCGCATGTTTGCCTTTGCACACCGACTGGGTGGATATTTTTGCACCCATTCCGTTCAACCGTCCCGTTTACGTATCCGTAAAAGTGTTGGAGTCGGATGATTTTTCCATGGTTGCCGATGTATCGGCATTTGATGCGGAAACCGGATTTGTTTACATGAACAGTCACCGGGCCGGTGTTACCATCAGCCGCGATTTGAAATGGGCTTAGCCATGCAGAAGAAAGAAAAAATAGCGGTGATCGGCATGGGCGGGCTTTTCCCTGGTTCTGAAACGGTGGAACAGTTTTGGGAAAACCTCGTCGGCAACAAGGACGTGGTGACCAACGCCCGCTTCGATGATTTCGGAGCGGACCCAGCCCTTTATTACCTCGACGTAAAGGGCAAAATGGACCATTGTTACGCCCTTCGTGGTGGATTCATACGCGATTTTTCTTTCGATGCCACGGGTTACCGTTTGGACAAAGATCTGTTGAACAAACAGGACGATCAGTTCAAATGGTCGCTCTACGTTGCCAAAGCCGCCCTTCAGGCCAGCGGTTATTATCAGAAACCTGGACTCGACAAATGCGGCGTCATCGTGGGCAACCTTTCGTTTCCCACACGTTATTCCCGCCAGCTTTTGGCGCCCATTTATTCCGGCGTCATTGAGGCTGTTTTGGAGGAATTGAGTGAAACGGATGTGCCGGTTACGGCAGCCCACACCCATTTTCCCGCCGATCTGCACGACACCCTGATCACCAACGCGCCTTCAGCCTTGCTAGCCCAGGCGTTGGGACTCCGGTCCACCCATTATTCGCTCGATGCCGCCTGCGCATCCAGTTTGTACGCCGTGAAACTGGCCTGCGACGAGCTTCAAACAGGAAAGGCCGACATGATGCTTGCCGGCGCCGTGAGTGGCGCCGATCCGTTGTTTATCCACATGGGATTTTCGTATTTCCATGCTTATGCACGGCAAAACGAAGCCTCGTCGCCCATGGACACACGCTCCGGCGGACTCACCTCCGCAGAAGGCGCAGGCATGGTTGTTTTGAAACGCCTTTCCGATGCCGTGCGCGACGGTGACAACATATTGGCCGTGATTGAAGGCGTGGGTTTGTCGAACGATGGCAAAGGAAAATTCCTGCTCAGCCCCAATCCCAAAGGACAAAAACTGGCTTTTGAACGGGCGTACGAACAAACCGAACTCC
>JADLBE010000160.1 GCA_020847915.1 Saprospiraceae bacterium
AATGAAGTACGTTCGCAATTTCACCACGTGGTCGACATTGCACCCACCATCTACGAAGCGGCCGGCATTCCGGCGCCGCGTATGGTGAACGGCATCGAACAACGTCCCATCGAAGGTGTGAGCATGGTGTATTCTTTCAACAATGCCAAAGCCGCCGATACCCGCAAAACACAATACTTCGAAATGGCAGGCAACAGGGGCATTTACCACGACGGCTGGTTTGCAGGAACCATACACAAGGCACCCTGGGAAGCGAAGCCAAGACATCCGCTGGGTGAAGACATCTGGGAACTTTACAACGTGAACGAAGACTTCAGTATGTCGACCAACCTGGCAGCGCAAAACGCACAGAAACTGGAGGAAATGAAAAAAATGTTCACCACCGAAGCAGGGAAATACAACGTTTTCCCCATCGACGACCGGACCCTGGAACGTTTCGACTCCAAAATTGCAGGTCGCCCCGACCTCATGAACGGCAGAAAAACACTGACCTTGTACCAGGGCGCCACTATGATGATGGAAAACGCTTTCATCAACATGAAAAACACCTCCTACACCATCACCGCCGATGTAGACATCACGGCGGCGAACAGCGGTGTTTTGGTTTGTCAGGGCGGTGATTTCGGCGGCTGGTCGTTGTACATGAAAGACGGCAAACCTTGTTTCGCCTACAACTGGATGGGTATTGAAAAATACGACATCAACGCAACCCAAAAACTAACTCCCGGCAAACACACTGTTAAGTTTGAGTTCCAATACGAAGGTGGCCGAGGCAAAGGTGGGAAAGGCATTATTTCCGTAGACGGCAACAAAGTCGCTGAAGGCATGATTAAAAATACCCACGCCAATGTGTATGGGTTGGACGAACCAGCTGATGTAGGTACCGACAGCAACACACCTGTGACTGCAGTTTACCACCACAATCCGAGGTTTAATGGGATAATAAGGAAGGTCACCATTGAGGTGATGTAAAAGAGTAGTATTAAGTGAAAGATATGGGTCGCTTCGGGTTTGCCGGGGCGACCCTTTTTATTGAAATGTAATAAAACGGGGCAAGGACTTGCTGCCTGAGTGGCTAACAAATACCATACAATATCTACCTGTTTCTTAAGACCTTTGCAAAGCATATTTCAAAGAATGGACATCCAGATAAGTCTTTACAACATACTTTTTATTCTTGCTGCATTTCTGGGCATCATCATGTTTGTCATCCTTACCTGGATAAATACCAACCAGCGTCACAGCAGTCGGCTGTTAGGCGCATTTATCCTGCTTTTTTCCCTGTTTACCATCCAGAATCTGATCCAACATACCGGTGTAGTGGTTGATCTGCCCTTTATGTACCGGATTTTCAAGCCGCTTCATTACCTTGCTTTTGTGTTGCTTTACCTGTACGTACGATCGGTGTTTTATGGCGAACAGGGTTTCAGGCCTTTCGATGCGCTTCATCTGATCCCAACGCTGGTGCATATCCTTGACTTCATACCGTTTTATTTCATGGATAAAGAAGCCAAGTTGCGTCTTGTGCTTGCTTCTTTGGAAAACCCTGACAATGTCTACCTCAATGCCCAGGGATGGATTCCCATCCAGGTTCACCACATTCTGATACCGATTGCCATAATCTTCTACCTTGTTTTGTCGGTACGTTTGCTGTTTCTGGCGTCCGGAAAAAAGACGACGATGGTTTTCAGACAGAACAAACTGGTTATGACCTGGATATTTCTGTTGGTAGTCATTTCGAATGTACTTTTCCTTTTCTGGCAATTGTTATTCCTTTTTTGGGATCATAATCCGGATGTAAATATTTTTCTGTTCCAGACTGTTTTGGTTGGATTTGAATTGATCATTATCAGTACCATTTTGATGTTTTACCCCAACATATTGTATGGGTTCAGAGGTCAAATGCCCATTGTGCTACCAGATGTTGTTCCTTCAGATAATGCAACGATCACATCGAAGTCTGAAGAACATGGTTTCATTTTATCGGAAGACCGACGTAACGCCTACCTGCAAACCCTCAGTCAGGAAATGGAACGCAACAATCCTTTCCTCGATCCCAATCTGACCCTTGCCGACCTTGCCACATCAACGGGTATTTCCCCTATTTATTTATCGGCGATCATCAACCAGGAGTTTGGGATGAATTTTCGCGATTACATCAACCGTAGAAGGATTGCTTGTTTCAAACAATTGATGACCAACCCCGAATCGCGGCAATATACCCTCGAAGCCATGGCCAGAAAGTCAGGATTTGCTTCGCGTGTTACATTTTCCAGGGCTTTTCAGAAGTTTGAAGGTTGTACGCCAACCGAATACCTTCGGAACCAGGGTGTTCCTAATAGGAAGCATTGATTTAGGCTTTTATCAAACTATTTTCAAATCGTGCTATTTTGTTTCAATAAGCTAAAATGAAACAGGTTCCAGGTGGTAAAACAGGGTTCCAAAGGGCGATTATTGGTTTTTTTACAAATTGTTAAAACCTAGCATGTTAAATTTTAAAAACAATCGAATGAATTCAACTTGGTTCCGTTGGACAGCTGCTTTTGCCATTGTCATTTTCAGCCTGTTTTCTACCGCAGTTCATGCACAGAAAAAGCCCAACATCCTGATCATTTGGGGCGACGATATCGGGCAGTTCAACATCAGCGCCTACAACATGGGTTTGATGGGATACAAAACACCAAACATCGACCGCATCGGTAAAGAAGGCGCCATTTTTACCGATTGGTATGGCCAGCAAAGTTGCACAGCCGGTAGGGCCGCTTTCATTACCGGCCAGTCGCCCATCCGTACGGGTCTTACCAAAGTTGGTTTGCCCGGTGCGCCGGAGGGTATGACCGCCGAAGATCCTACCATTGCTACTTTGCTAAAAGCTCAGGGCTATATGACAGGACAGTTTGGTAAAAACCACCTGGGCGACCGCGATGAAATGCTTCCTTCCAACCACGGGTTTGATGAATTCTATGGCAACCTTTACCACCTGAACGCTGAAGAAGAACCGGAAAATTCCGATTATCCGAAAAACCCGGAGTTTAAGAAAAAATTCGGTCCGCGCGGTGTGATTCACAGTTATTCCGACGGCCGTATCCAGGATACCGGTCCGCTGACCAAAAAACGCATGGAAACCATCGACGAAGAGGTGAATGCCAAAGCGATCGACTTTATGGTCCGTGCCAAAAAAGCAGACAAACCTTTCTTCATGTGGTGGAACTCCACCAAAATGCACATTTTTACCCACTTGCTCGACAGTCTGAACGGCAAAACCGGTCTGGGTATTTATGCCGACGGCATGGTGGAACACGACAGACAGGTAGGCGTAATTCTGGATAAACTGAAAGAGCTTGGACTTGATGAAAACACCATCATCATGTATTCTTCAGACAACGGTGCCGAAACTTTTACCTGGCCCGACGGCGGAACAACCATGTTCCGCGGTGAAAAAAACACCCAATGGGAAGGTGGCTACCGTGTGCCTACGCTCATCAAATGGCCCGGCGTGATCAAGCCTGGCACCGTAGTTAACAACATAGGTGCACACGAAGATATGATGACCACGTTGCTGGCTGCCGCCGGCGACAAAACAGCCAAAGAAGACCTGCTCAAAGGTCGTGCCGTTGGTGGCAAAACCTACAAGGTGCACCTCGACGGTTACGATCTCGCTCCGGCACTTATGGGCAAAGCCCCGTGGCCGCGCCAGGAGTTTATTTACTGGACTGACGACGGAAGCGTAGCCGCTCTGCGTTACGACAACTGGAAAATTACCTTCCTGGAGCAAAAAGCATTGGGTCTGAAAGTTTGGCAGGAGCCGTTTACGGAGCTGAGAGCGCCCAAAGTTACCAACCTTCGTATGGACCCCTTCGAACGTGCCGATGAAGAAAATGCCATGGGGTACCAACAATGGTACATGGAGCACATGTTTGTTATTGCGCCAGCGGGTGCATACGTCGGCAGATGGCTCCAAAGTTTCCGCGAATTTCCACCGCGCCAAAAGCCGGGAAGTTTTAACCTTGACCGGGTTATGGAATCCGTAACCAAAGGACAAGGGAAATAAGAACACCATAGGTAATTACAAAACGAAACAAAAGCGCCATTTCCAAATATTTTTGGGAATGGCGCCTGTTTTAATATAGATTCCATCTAAATAAACCATTCAAACGCCTCATTTTCAAACCAAAATTGGGCGTTGTCGTTTCTAGCTGTAGCTTTGTATCGAGAAAACTATATATGAATTCGTGTTGATTTCAGCGCAGGATTCTGTTTCTTTGCGCACCAAGTGCTCTCGCAACATTACGAAAAAGCCTACCCACCATTTTATGAGCTGGTTTACCAAATTTCTTGTTTCTTCCATCGGCCAGAAGTTCATCATGTCTTTGACTGGTATCTTCCTGATGCTGTTCCTCATTGTACACCTGTTGGGTAACCTGCAGTTGCTAAACGACGACGGCGGTGATGCATTCAATGCGTATACGTATTTTATGACGCACAACCCTCTGATCAAAACAATCTCGTACCTCCTTTACGCAACCATTTTGTTGCATGCCTGGCAGGGCATCGCCCTTTGGCAGCAAAACAAAGCTTCCCGCGGCGCTTCGCGTTACGCCGTAAACCATGTTCGTTCCAACGAACGTGCTTCGCGAAACATGGCCTGGCTGGGCATTGTCATTTTTATTTTCATCCTGCTGCACATGTGGCAGTTCTGGTTCCAGATGAAATTTGGCACCCTGCCTGCCGTTGAAGTAACTGCGTACGACCATCCGGTAAAAGACCTGTTCACACCTGTGGCTGCAGCATTTTCCAACATGTTCTACGTGTTGTTTTACGTCGTAAGCATGGTGGTGATTGCTTTCCACCTTTGGCATGGCTTCTGGTCGTCGTTCCAGACCCTTGGGCTCAACCACAAAAAATACACGCCCCTGATCAAAATCGTCGGCGTTGCGTACGCTGTGTTGATCCCGGCTGCATTTGCCGTTATTCCGCTGGTATTTTATTTCACCCGCGCCTGATTGCCCCTTAACCAAACCATCCATCGACTTTAAAGACAGCATAACGATATGGCCAAAGCAATCGCCCTCGATACGAAACTGGATTCCAAGATCCCGCCCGGCGAGATGTCGGAAAAATGGACCAAATACAAAGGATCGGTTCCTCTTGTAGCCCCCCACAACAAACGCCGCATCGATGTCATTATCGTCGGTACGGGTCTTGCCGGCGCTTCCGCCGCTGCATCGCTCGGCGAACTGGGTTACAACGTGAAAGCATTTACCTTTCACGACAGTCCACGCCGTGCGCACTCCATCGCTGCGCAAGGTGGCATCAATGCAGCTAAAAATTACCGCAACGACGGCGACTCGGTTTATCGCCTGTTTTACGATACCATCAAAGGCGGCGACTACCGCGCCCGCGAATCCAACGTTCACCGTCTGGCCGAAGTGTCCACAGCCATCATCGACCAGTGTGTGGCCCAGGGTGTTCCTTTTGCACGCGATTACGGCGGCTTGCTCGACAACCGTTCGTTCGGCGGAACACAGGTATCACGTACGTTTTACGCCCGCGGCCAAACAGGCCAGCAGCTGCTCATCGGCGCCTACCAGGCCCTCAGCCGCCAGGTACACCTCGGCACCGTAAAACTTTACAACCGCCACGAAATGCTCGATGTGGTGGTGGTAGACGGCAAATGCCGCGGCATCATCGCCCGCAACCTGCTCACCGGTGAAATTGAACGCCACAGCGCCCACGCCGTGGTACTTTGTACCGGCGGTTACGGCAACGTTTTTTACCTGAGCACCAACGCCATGATGTGCAACACCACCGCTGCGTGGCGTGCACACCGCCGTGGCGCCTTTTTCGGCAACCCTTGCTACACACAAATCCACCCGACCTGTATCCCGGTTTCGGGCGACTACCAGTCCAAGCTTACCCTCATGTCGGAAAGCCTCCGCAACGACGGTCGCTGCTGGGTGCCCAAAAAAGCAGAAGATTGTAACAAACACCCGCGTGATATTCCCGAAGAAGCGCGCGACTACTACCTCGAACGCCGCTATCCGGCTTTTGGCAACCTGGTTCCGCGCGACATCGCCAGCCGTGCCGCCAAACAGGTTTGCGATGAAGGTCGCGGCGTAGGCACCACCAAACTTGCCGTTTACCTCGACTTTGCCGATGCCATCAAACGTTTCGGCCGCGATACCATCGAAGCCCGCTACGGCAACCTCTTCGAGATGTATGAAAAAATTACGGGCGAAAACCCGTACGAAATGCCCATGCGCATTTACCCGGCCGTGCACTACACGATGGGTGGTTTGTGGGTGGATTACGAACTGATGACCAGCGTACCCGGCTTGTACGCAGCAGGTGAAGCCAACTTCAGCGACCACGGCGCCAACCGCCTCGGCGCTTCGGCACTGATGCAGGGCTTGGCCGACGGTTACTTCGTACTGCCTTACACCATTGGCTCGTACCTCAGCAAGGAAATCAGCACCGGCGCCATTTCCCCCAATACGGAAGCGTTCGAAGCAGCGGAAAACGATGTAAAGGAACGCCTCAACAAGCTGCTGAACATCGGCGGCAAACAAAGTGTGGAAAGTTTCCACCGCCGTTTGGGCAAAATCATGTGGGACAAATGCGGTATGGCCCGCAACGCCGAAGGTCTGAAACAAGCCATCCAGGAAATCCGCGACCTGCGCAAGGAATTCTGGTCCGATGTGTTTGTACCCGGCACCAACAACGAATACAACCCCGAACTTGAAAAAGCCTGGCGTGTGGCCGATTTTATCGAACTCGGCGAACTGATGTGTTTCGACGCATTGAACCGCGAGGAAAGCTGCGGCGGTCACTTCCGTGAAGAATTTCAAACGGAAGACGGCGAAGCCCAACGCGACGACGAAAACATGAAGTTTGTAGCCGCCTGGGAATTTAAAGGCGACGGCGCCGAACCCGAATTGCACAAGGAACCTCTTGAGTACGAAGTAGTGAAAGTGAGCCAACGCTCGTACAAATAGTTTATCAATATTAAAAAATTGAAACAACAACAAGGTTTGACATTGATGTTCCTGTTTTGTTTGGCTTTTTCAGGACTCAACAGCCAGGAACCCATCTATCTCAAGAACCCTTCGTTCGAGATGGACAGGGTACAGTCTGGCGTTACACCTTCGTATTGGATCAACCTGGGCAACGACCTCGAGTCGCCGCCCGACATACAACCCGGACTATTCGATGTTATGCTTCGTCCACATGAAGGAGAACGTTTTGTCGGATTGGTGGTACGCGACAACAACACGGTGGAAGGTATCGGCCAGGAACTGACCGAACCCATCCTGCGCGATTCCGTCTACCAATTCAGCGTTCACCTGGCGCGTTCGTCGCGTTTTGCTTCGCTGTCGCGCACCACCGGAGAAGTAGCAGCTTACCAAACGGCCGTCGTGTTTCAGGTTTGGGGCTACAATACCTACACCCAACAGCGCGAGCTGCTGGCCGAAAGTACACCGGTAACCCATACCCAATGGTTGCCGTATGTTTTTGAGTTTAGTCCTGCAGCGTCAGACTACAACCGCCTCGATTTGATGGCGGCGTACGATGCCGCCATCGGAAAAGCATACAACGGAAACCTCATGATCGATGCTTGTTCGCCGATCACGATGGTTCCAAAATAAACCAGTGCATCTTTTTACCAACGATTTACAACCTTTTCGATAATGAGCAACAACATGCGTCTCACGCTCAAAATCTGGCGCCAGGGTGGCAAGTACAAGGGCGAATTCGTCACCTACAAACTCGACAACGTCAACGAGCACATGTCGTTCCTGGAAATGCTCGACGTGCTCAACGAACAACTCATCGCCAACCGCGAAGAACCTGTAGCGTTCGAACACGACTGCCGTGAAGGCATCTGCGGTACCTGCTCACTGGTCATCGACGGCCGTGCCCACGGTCCGATGAAAGGCACCACTACTTGCCAGTTGCACATGCGTCATTACAAAGACGGCGAAACCATCGTGATCGAGCCGTTCCGCGCCAAAGCATTCCCGGTGATCCGCGACCTGGTGGTCGACCGCTCGTCGTTCGACCGCATCATCCAGTCGGGTGGCTACGTAAACGTAAACACCGGCCAGGCCCAGGATGCCAACGCCATTCCCATCGAAAAAGACCAGGCCGGCGAAGCTTTCGACGCAGCAGCCTGCATCGGTTGCGGCGCATGTGTTGCCGCTTGCCCCAATGCTTCGGCCATGTTGTTCACTTCGGCCAAGGTTTCGCACCTCGCCCTGTTGCCGCAAGGCATGGTAGAACGCAAAAAACGTGTGCTCGAAATGGTAGCTCAAATGGACAAGGAAGGCTTCGGCAAATGTTCGAACGTCACCGCGTGCGAAGCCGAATGCCCGAAAGAAATCTCGGTCGGCAACATCGCAAGGTTGAACCGCGAATACATCGCAGCAAGCCTTGCTTCAGAAACGACAAATTAAAAAAATAACCACATTAGGCACATAAGATTACTAAGGCACATTAGAGAGAAATTTCTAATGTGCCTTAGTAATCTTATGTGCCTAATGTGGTTATTTTTCGGACTTCGGACTTTTTACCCCACCAACATCCCTTCCTTCATCGCGTACACCGAGGTGTAAATATCCTTGAATCCTGTGCGTTCCAGCACGTAGCGGATCAGCACCATGGCCACCACCACCATTTCCACCCGTTCTTCGGGGATGTGCGCCATGGCGCGTCTTTCTTCAAGCGTTGAACCCACAAGGCGGTGGTAGAGCGGTTCCAAAGCTTCCGTTTTGATGTGTCCGTAAAGTGGTGGTTTGGTTTCCGGATCGAGCAGGAGCATGTCGATCACGTCGAAGGTGCCTGAAGCGCCCACCAGACTTTCACACGGGAACTTTTCAAGTGCAGTCCAAAGTTCCGCGAGAGCACCTTCCAGAAAAAATTGCTCGTCGTAAATTTCCTTTTTGGAAATGGGATCGTGTTTGTGGAAATGCTGGAAAAGAATGGCAACACCCACGGGGAAACTGTGGCGCCAGTACAAACCTTCCCGGTCGGCAATGATGAATTCCACGCTTCCTCCACCGATGTCCATGATCAAAACCTTGCCGTTTTCCGGAAAAGGCACGGCTTGTTTCACGCCGTTGTAAATCAGCAGCGCCTCCCGGTGCCCGTCGATGGCTTCGCCGCGGATGCCGGTTTGCTCGTAAAGGGCCCGGAAAAAATCACCCGCATTGTCCGCCGTACGCAACGCTGCCGTACCGAAAGCCCTGGCATCGGAAGCAGGGATACCCATTTCATCCAGTGTAGCCCTGAACCGTTTCACAGCCGCCAACCCGCGTTGAAACGCCTTCTCACCGATGTGGTGAATACCGTCTTCGGCGAGTTTCACATAAATGCGTTCGCGGAAAAGGGTTTCCCATGTGCCGTTGTCGCCCGTCCGGGCTACGAGCAGGTGAAAGGTGTTGGTGCCAAGATCGATAACTGCCTGCATGGGGAAAGTCGGTTAGTCGGTTAGTCGGTTGGTCTGTTAGTCAGTTGGCGACTAACCGACTAACTGACTAACCGACCAACCGACTTTTTTTAAAGCATGTACATCACTGCAAAATACAAACAGTGTCCACGCCAGGCATCCTGGACGGGGGCGGGGTTCCATTTGTTGGGATCGTACACGGAGGTGATGCCTCTGACCCAGCGGAAGTTAAATCCCCAGTGTCGGTTGGCATAAAAAGAGGCTCCGAGCACAAAACTGAAATCGTTTTTGTTGATGTAGTCGGGTGCAACGACGTTAAGAGCACTGAATTCGTTGTCGATTTTGGAACTCATGAAACGTGCGTAGGAAAATCCTGCATCGAGGGAAATTTTGTGGTATACGCCATCGTCGTCTTCCACAAACCAATCTTTTACATGGATTTGAAGCGGAACTTCCACGTAGTTCAGCGTCATGGAGAAGGCGCCGGGATTGTCCTGGTCCTTGATGATTTCGCTTTGGGAGCCGCGTTGGGCAAACAAAAACTCGATGCTTGCATCAAAACGTTTGTTGAGGAAGGCTGTGGTGTGTAAACCTGCAATCAGTCCGGGTTTGTTGTAGCCCTGGGAATTGTCGCCGTCTATTTGCGAGGCTGAAAAACCAAGGACCGGTCCTGCATTGAACCGGCGTACACGGGTTTCCTGGGCCAGTGCGACGGTGGAAAAAAAGCAGAAGAAAAAAAGCAGACGTAGGGTGTTCATTCGCATGGTGGCAGAATTTTTGGATACTTTTGCACAAAAGTAAGCATGACGTGTGGTATTCGACGGCCTGTGTGCCATACCGCTGTTTAAGGACTAAAAAACATGCGTTACACGCAAACAACGTTAAAAAAACTCGAACAGTTGTTCGATGAGCTGGATTATGCCGTTCGTTACGAAAAAGGCAACTTCCAAAGCGGCTATTGTCTGGTGGAAAGCCGGAAAATAGCCGTGGTGAACAAATTTTTCGATACCGAAGGCCGCATCAACTGTCTGCTCGATATTTTGTCGAAAATGGACGTGGATACGGACCTGCTTTCCGAAAAATCGCGCGACCTGATTGAAAAATGGCGCAAAAGTCAGGACGATACAACCCCTGATCCTACCTGAACTTTTAAATCCAACTTTTCTGAAACTCACGCTGCTCGGTACCGGAACTTCACAGGGCGTGCCCGTCATCGGGTGCGACTGCCGGGTATGTACCTCTGCCGATCCGCGCGACCAACGTCTGCGTTCCTCCGCCCTCATCAGTGCAGTTCCACTTACGGTGCTCATCGACGCCGGCCCGGATTTCAGGCAACAAATGCTGCGAGCAGGCACCCGCAACCTCGACGCCATCCTGCTTACCCACGAACACAACGACCACGTGATCGGCCTCGACGATGTACGGCCCTTCAATTTTCGAAGCGGTCGGGCCATCGAAGTTTATGCCTTGCCCCGTGTAGCCGATGAAGTACGCAAACGTTTCGAATATGTTTTTGGCCACCCGATTCCCGGCCTGCCACGCATCGAACTGATGCCCATAGGTGTTGATAATCCGCTCGAACTGGAAGGTATGCGTATCCAACCCATCGGCATCATGCACGGCCGCTTGCCCATTTTGGGCTACCGCATCGGTGACATGGCTTACCTGACCGACGTCAAATCGGTTGCGCCGGCCGAACGCGACAAACTGCGTGGCGTGCGTTACCTGGTGGTAAGCGCCCTCCACCACGAACGCCATCCAACACACTTCAACCTCGAAGAAGCTCTTGTTTTTGTAAACGACATTCGTCCGGAAAAAGCCTGGCTAACACACCTTAGCCATGAAATGGGACTTGCCGCCGAAATAGAGCCTACATTGCCCGAAGGTGTAGCGCTGGCTTATGATGGACTTGAAATAGAATTTTAGCAGTTAGCGGTTAGCAGGCAGCAGGCAGCGCAACGAAACGGGTACAGGATCCCCCGAAGCGCGTTTCGGTGCGCTGCACCTCCAGGATAGTTTTTTTGTATTGCTACAAATATTACCGCGGCGCTGCCGCTTTGTTGATCAAAAAATCGCACCAAAAAAGTTTCTTGATGTTGTTGTTTAAATTGATTTTTTTTGCTGCCTGCTGCCTGCTGCCTGCTGCCTGCTGCCTGCTGCCTGCTGCCTGCTGCCTGCTGCCTGCTGCCTGCTGCCTGCTGCCTGCTGCCTGCTGCCTGCTGCCTGCT
>JADLBE010000161.1 GCA_020847915.1 Saprospiraceae bacterium
CAATCGCCACCATGGCGGCAATCATTGCCAGTCAGGCCATGATTTCAGGCTCCTTTACCCTTGTTTCCGAAGCCATTCGTCTGAATTTGCTGCCCAAACTGACGGTGGTTTTTCCAACCCACCTCAAGGGCCAATTGTACGTCCCAGCGGTGAACACCCTGCTCTGGGCAGGTTGTGTCGTCGTTGTGTTGTTTTTTAAAGAAAGCTCCGCCATGGAAGCCGCTTACGGTTTGTCGGTTACCATCACCATGATGATGTCGACCATCCTTTTGGCCAATTTTTTTGTCATCAAAAGGGTGCCTGCCTGGCTTATTTGGATATTCCTTATTTGGTATCTGTGTTTTGAAGGCGCCTTTTTTGCAGCCAACATTTTGAAGTTCAAGGAGGGCGGTTTTATAACCGTCATCATGGCCTCCGTGTTGTTTTTGCTTATGCTTGTTTGGGTAAGGGCCAAAAAAATCAAAGAGCGGTTCAGCGATAATGTTAAAGTCAGGGACTACCTAGATCAACTTATTTCCCTGAGCAACGATGAAAGTTTGCCCAAATATGCGACCAACCTTGTTTTCCTCAGTACCGCCAAATCTGTGCGAAAGGTGGAGGAAAACATCATGTATTCCATACTTCAAACCCAGCCCAAACGTGCAGACATTTATTGGTTCGTACACATTGAAGTAACCGACGAACCTTACACCATGGAGTACAGGGTGAATGCTCTGGCATCCGATGATGTTTATAAAATTTCTTTCCGACTCGGTTTCAGGGTAGAACAAAGGATGAACCTGTTTTTGAAAAAAGTGGTCGAAGACCTTATCGAAAGTGGTGAGGTGACCATTGAAAACCGTTACCATTCTACCCGTGAGGACATACCAACGGGCGATTTCAGGTTTGTCATCATGCAGGAATTCCTTTCCAATGAAAACGATCTTCCGGTGGCTGAACAGATGATCATGACCGTTTACCTCGCCGTGAAAAGTTTCACCGCATCGCCACAAAACTGGTTCGGACTTGACAGCGATTCGGTTGTCATCGAAAAAGTGCCGTTGGTACTGCGTCCGGTAAAAGACTTCAAACTGCGTCGCATCAGTTGAACCTTATGAAAATCCTCGTCCTGCGTTTCAGTTCCATTGGCGACATCGTGCTCACCACGCCTGTGGTGCGTTGCCTGCACGAACAATCGGGGGCGGAAGTCCATTTTCTTTGTAAAAAACCGTTTGCTTCTCTTTTCGAGGGCAATCCACACCTGCACCGTTGCTGGACGTTTGAAAAGGATGTCAACGAGGTAATCAAAGACCTCAGAAAGGAAAAATTCGACTTTATCGCAGACCTGCACCACAACCTGCGTTCCCTGCGGGTCAAACTTGCGCTTCGTCGGCCATCAGCGTCGTTCAACAAACGCAATTGGGAAAAGTGGCTCCTGGTCAACCTCCACATCAACCGGATGCCGGACGAACACATCGTACAACGTTACATGGCAACGGTAAAACAGCTGGGTGTTCGATACGATGGCCGGGGACTCGATTTTTTCATTCGTCCCGAAAACGAAGTTTCCCCTCAGGATTTGCCGCCCCATCCTTTTGTCGCTGTGGTTATCGGCGCCGCCCATGCAACCAAACGTTTGACAGACCCACAAATTACCGAACTCTGCACCAGTCTTAAACTCCCCATTGTTTTACTGGGAGGCAAAGAAGACGCAGCACGGGGAGCATCCATTGCTGAGCAGGCAGGACCACATGTTTCAAATTTTTGTGGCAAACTCAATTTACAACAATCGGCCTCGGTGATCAAACAAGCCGCAACAGTTTGTACCCACGATACAGGATTAATGCACATGGCTGCAGCCTTGAATAAAAACATGGTTTCGGTTTGGGGCAATACAGTGCCTGCTTTTGGCATGACACCCTTTTATCCCGAGGTATCAGACGCCAAACATACCCTGATGGAAGTAAAAAATCTGTCCTGCCGTCCGTGTTCAAAAATTGGCTACAATGTATGTCCAAAAGGGCATTTTCGTTGCATGGTTGACCAAAAGAACGAAGATCTGCTGCATGCCATCAGCGATCAAACCCACAGGCAGAAATGACAGAAAAACTCCAAAACAGAATTTTTAACAAATTCCGTTCGCAGGGGTAGAATTGGTTTGCCATTTTTACGCTAATTTTCGCCGTAGTAAGAACGGGCCGGGTTCACCCCGACCCGTTTTCAACAGATGAAACCCTTTTTCAAAACAATCGGATATGCACATTAAACGACTACTCAGCCTGCTTACCGGGATGTTGCTCATGGCAAGCGCATGGGCTCAGGACATCCACTTTACCCAATTTTACATGTCGCCGATGACGCTCAACCCCGCAATGGTTGGCAAATTCGAAGGCACCGTCCGCATCGGAGGCATATACCGCGATCAATGGGCTAGTGTCATTAAAGAGCAATTCCAAACCCCGTCTGTCTGGGTCGACGCTCCAATCATCCGTGGATTCCGCCGCCGCGACTGGGTTGGTGTAGGGTTTATGGCATATTCCGATAAAGTAGGTGTTGGCGGCCTGTCGCACACCGCCGGCAAAATTGGCGCGGCTTACCACTTCTCGCTCGACAAAAAAGGCAATACCTACATTTCTTTGGGTGGCCACTACGGTGGCGAACAACGCAAAGCCGACGGCAACAAATACCAGTTTCAGGACGGGCTCGAAAATTCGCCCGCAGGCGGCTACAATCCTGGCAACAGCATCGACAATGGCCGCATCATGGGCAATGCCAAATACAACGACATCGATGGCGGCCTCGTGCTCACGTCGAGGCTCAACAAAACCATGGATTTCAACATCGGCTTTTCCATGTACCACATCGCTGAACCCGATTACAGTCTGCTCGGCGCCGCAGGTGGCGGTGGTACCGGTTCAGCTGGAAACGCAAAATTGCCCCGTCGCTCCATGTTCCACGGCCAGTTCAACGTCGCCTTGAATGAAAAATTTACATTGACACCACAATTCCTTTACCAGACCATGAGTGGCGCCGATGAAATTGTAATACAGGCCATGAGCGGTTACCTGCTTAATCCGGAAAAAGACATTACGCTGAAATTTGGCCTGGGATACCGCCTTTCCGATGCCATCAACGCACTTGTTGGCGTGCAGTATAAGTCACTCAACGTCGGATTGGCTTACGACATCAATACCTCCGACCTGAACTCGGTCAGCAACTACCGGGGCGGTTTTGAAATTGCGGCCAACTACATCATCAAAATTTACAAACCGGCTGTTCCGAAACCCAAAGTGCTCTGCCCGCGCTACTAAACCGAGCAAGACACCTTATCAAAACCATCGAATCCATGTCAGCCAACACCATTATGAAGAAATTCTCCTTATTGATCATACTCGCCCTCGGTTGCGCCGTTGCGGCCCAGGCCCAGCCCATCAACCGGGCTACTCCCGAGTCGATGAAACGCGCTGCAGAAGAAGCGGAGCAATCCAACAATCCGTACTACGCCCTCGAACAATACGAGAAAATATACGAGGAGTCGAAAGACAAAGCCGTTATGGTAAAAATCGCCCAGCTCAACATGGACCTGCGCGACTATGCCGATGCGGAGCGTCAGTATGGAAGGCTTGTTCTTCGCGATCGCAAACAAGAATACACGGAGCTGCTGTACCCATACGCCATGAGCCTTAAGTACAACGGAAAATACGCTGAATCCGTCGACTTTTTCAACCAGTACATAGCGGTTGGTAAAGATGAAAACCTTGTAGCTGCCGCCAAACGGGAAATAGAAGGCTCTGAAATGGCCCGTAAAGCCAAACAGGCCGACAACCTGCTCGTGAACAATGCCGGCAAAAAGGTGAACAAACCGCAAACGGAATCCTCACCTGTTTTCAGCGAGGGCGATTTGTATTATACCTCCATGGATGCCAAGGAAATCATTACTGCCGACGATAAAGGTGGCGAAGACTGGTACTCCAAAGTGGTTGTAGCCAGCAAAGGCGCCAACAACGAATACGGTGATCCTACGGCTTTGGGCACCCAAATCAACCGCGAAGGTTACCACCAGGGCAACGTAAGCATCAGCCGCGACGGCGGAACCATGTATTTTACCCGGGTACTGCTTACCAACAACGTCGTAACCGAAAGCAAAATATTTTATGCTTTTAAAGGCAACGACGGCTGGGGCGCTGCCAACGAAGTCGTGGGTGTTAACGGTGATTACATCGCCAAACACCCAGCCGAAGGTGAACTTTTCGGTGAAAAAGTACTGTTTTTTGTATCCAACATGCCCGGTGGAAAGGGTGGTTTCGACATTTACTACGCCTCGAAAAAAAGCGACGGCGTGTTCGGTCTGCCCGTACGATTGCCCGACGGCATCATCAACACGACTTACGATGAAGTTAGCCCTTTTTACAAAGACGGCAAACTTTTTTTCAGCTCAGCTGGTCGTGCCGGATTTGGCGGGTTGGATGTGTATGAAACCCAATGGAACGGCTCAATATGGAGCGAACCCCGCAACCTCGGCGCCGGCATCAACTCTTCGGTGGATGACCAGTACTACACCATGGCGCCCGACGGATATTCTGGCTTCCTGGTGAGCAACCGTCCGGGTCCCAACAACCTGAAAAGCAAAACCTGCTGCGATGATATTTACTTTTGGGAATTGGAACGTGTGAAGGTTAACCTCAACGCCCAAACTTTCCGTCTCAAACGCAAAAATGAAAAAACCAACCCGCCGTTGGTTGGTTCTACCGTCCAGGTCATCGACGTTTCCGATGCTGATCCAAAACGTGTTGAAGAAAAGAACAACCCCAACGGCAGCGAATTTGCTTTTGAACTGCAGCCCGAGAAGTCGTACATGGTCATTGCCAACGCCGATGGCTACCGCGCTGATACGGTGAAGTTTAATACCGTAGGCGTGAAAAAAACGATCACTGTTGATAAAAAGCTCACGCTTCGCCTGTTGCGCAAAGAACCGGACAGCATCGTGGTGACCACCAACGAACCCATACGCCTGAACAGCATTTATTACGACTTTGACGACGACAAGATCCTGCCCGAGTCCGAAGATGACCTTCAGTTCCTGGTAGACATCATGAACCGATACAAGGACATGAAAATCGAACTTTCGTCGCACACCGATGCAAGGGGCCGCGATGAGTACAACGAGTCGCTCTCGCAGCGCCGTGCCGAAAGCGCCAAAGTTTGGATGGTCGCCAAAGGCATTACGGAAGATCGCATCGTTGCCAAAGGGTACGGTGAAAAGCAACTGCTGAACCAGTGCAAAAACGGTGTGGAATGTACCGAAGACGAACACCGCTTCAACCGTCGTACGGAGTTCAAAATCATCTC
>JADLBE010000162.1 GCA_020847915.1 Saprospiraceae bacterium
ACGACGCCATTTTCAGCAAAGATCTTGAACTGGAAATCGGACGCTCCTACATCATCACTGCAGGTGGTGTGGTGGGCACCAACTTCGATTTGTTTGTTGAAGAAAACGGTCGTGAAAAAGCGGCTTCCGGCGCAGGTGTTGATCTTCTTTTGTTCCATGGCGCACCGGATGCTCCGGGTGTCGATGTCAAACTGAACGGCTCGCCGCTGGTCATTTTCGACAACGTGTTCTTCGGCGAATACAGCGATTATTTCAGTGCACCAGCTACGCAGTACATTGTTGATGTTACGCCTGCCGACGACAACAGCACCATCGTTGCCAGCTACATTGCCGATGTAACCGCACTCGATGGACAGGCAGCCACGGTATTTGCTTCCGGCTTCCTCAACGGCACACCAGGCTTCGAAGTTTGGGTAGCTTTGGCCGACGGCACCACGTTCCCACTGCCTCTTTTTGTAAGCACCAACGAACTGGACAAAAAACTCAGCGACCTGAAACTCATGCCCAATCCGGTGGTGAGCGATTTGAACCTGCAGTTTGAACTGGGCGAAAACGAAGCCCTGCGCTACAATGTACGCGATGTAACCGGCAGACTGATGCTCGAAGGCGACTTCGGCAACGTACCGTCCGGTGTGTTCCAGCACAAACTCAATGTGGGCATGCTTTCACCAGGCATGTACCAGTTGGAAATTGTTTCGGACAGCGGCGTGAAGGTGGCCAAGTTTGCCGTGCAACGGTAACTCAACACGTTCTTAAACCACGCGCTGAATCGCGCAATTATTACCATGTGGCCGTCTCCAGTTTGGGGCGGCCACATGTTTTATAGCCGGATAAAGGTGATCCGCTCACATTCCCTATTCCGCATTCCGAATTCCGTATTCCAATTCCCTAATCCCCATTTCTCCAAAATTCCCTACTTTTACGTTTTTACAAGTCACAACGAATCAAACAAAACCCGTCCGCAGCCATGATACGTTTCCTGATCAAAATCGGTGTCTTTCTTATCATTGGCATCCTGATTTACAACTTCTTTTTTGGTGACAATTCGGAAAAAGCACAATCCAAAGCTGTTTTTGGAGAAATGCGCGACGTAGTTGTTTCCGTGGGTGATCTTATGAAATCTGAAAAAAAGAAATACGATGCCGGCAAATACGACGAAGCGCTGGACAAGCTGGGCGATGCTTACGTGGTTATCCGCAAACAAGCCGTCAAACTCGACCAAGCCATGATGGAGGATCTGGAAGATTTGGAAAAACGCCAAAAATCGCTGCAAAAAGAACTGGATTCCATTGAAAAAGCCGAAGGCAAATCAGGTACCAGCAGCATTGAACAGGCAGCACGAAAAGTAGACCTGCAACGCGAAATGGAATCCCTGCTTCGCGATACAGACAAACTCATCAGGGAGGCTCAGGAGCAGCAGTAAAACATCTAAATGGTATCATTTACCCGTCACATACTCGACAACGGTCTGCGTGTAATCATCCACGAAGACCACAGCACACCACTTGTAGCCGTTAACACCCAGTATTTTGTGGGCTCGCGCGACGAGCAACCCGACAAGACCGGTTTTGCCCACCTGTTCGAACACCTGATGTTCGCAGGCAGTAAAAACGCGCCCGAATTCGACGATCCGTTGCAACGTTCCGGGGGCGAAAACAACGCCTACACCACCAACGATTACACGACTTTTTACGAAATATTGCCCGCGGAAAACCTTGAAACGGCACTTTGGCTGGAAAGTGACCGCATGCTGGCACTCAGCATCACCAAAAAATCCTTCGAGGTTCAGCGCAAGGTGGTGATTGAGGAATTTAAAGAAACTTGCCTGAACGAACCTTATGGCGACGCGTGGCACCACATGTCGGAACTCATGTACAAGGTGCACCCCTACCGCTGGCCGGTGATCGGGTTGACGCCTGAACACCTCGAAAACGCCGTGCTCGACGACGTTAAAAATTTTTACCGCCATTGGTACAGTCCGAACAACGCCGTCCTGGTTATTTGTGGAAAAGTAAACACCGCGGAAACCCTTGAAATGGTGAAAAAATGGTTCGGCCCCATCCCGCCGCGCGATACGCCGGTTCGCAAAATGCCTGTTGAACCAAAGCAAAAAGGGGCGAAGTTTCGTGAAGTCAGGGCCGATGTGCCTTTACCGGCCATCTTTTTGTGCTTCCGAAGCCCCGCCAGAGGCCACAAGGATTTTTATGCCCTCGATCTATTGTCCGATGTGCTGGCGCAAGGCAACTCTTCGCGATTGTACCGCAGGCTGTTGAAAGAACAACGTTTATTTTCCTCCATAGATGCTTACCTGACCGCCAATTTCGACCCGGGCCTCATCGTTTTGGAAGGTAAACCTGCCGACGGTGTTTCCGTGGAAAATGCCATCGAAGGTTTGTGGAAAGAGCTCGATGCTTTGTCGAACGAAGCCATCGAAGAACGTGAATTGCTGAAAATCCAGCACCGTTTTGAAAGCACGGTGGTGTTTTCGGAAACAAGTGTTTTGAACAAGGCACAAAACCTGGCGTATTACGAAATATTAAGCCGCGCCGAATGGATGAACGAAGAAGTGGATGCGTATCTGGAGGTCACACCGGCCGACATGCAGCGCATGGCAAAGGAAACTTTCCGCAAAGACAATTCAGCAACACTTGTGTACGTTCCTGAAAGTAAATAAGCGCCGATGGTAACTTTTTCCATAATCCTTTGTTCTTCATCCCGCCTATGCAATTCCTCACCCGATCTCTCGCCCCGATCTGCGCTTTTTGCTTTTTACCTTTAACCTCCGTCCTTGCCCAGGAACAACTGGGCATGCGCCTGGAACGTTACAGCGGTATTTACAGCGCCGCCATAAATCCTGCCAACACCGCATTTACACCCCACAACTGGGAAATCAGCCTGTTCAATGCCGACGCTTTTTTTGAAAACAGCTACGCATATCTGAACAACACCAGCATCCCCAATGCCCTGCGCAACAGCGACAGGATTGTGGCCGCCAGCGATACTTCCATGGAACGGCCGCTGATGCCGGGCGACATCCTGATGAGTTATGCCGATGGCGACAAACCCATGCACGGCGTTATGCGCACGGCCGTTTATGGTCCGTCGTTCAGTGCGCGAATCGCCGAGGACCACGTGGTGGGACTCACTTTTGGTGTACGAAGTTTGTTCAGTGCCTACAAAATCCCGGAAGTTTTGGCCTACAATTCCATCAGCAATGTTCCAATAGGGCAAACGTTGGTGATTCCCAGAACACGTGGCGAAGGTTTGGCAATGGCTGAAATCGCACTGCATTACAGTTTTCGAAACACGTACAAAGACGTGTACACGGCCTGGGGTGTAACGCCAAAAATCCTGTTGGGTTTTGAAGGTTTTTACACCGATGCCGCTTCCGAATTTGATTACACACCGGAAGGCAACGACAGCACCACGTTTGGTCGGTCAGACTGGAATTATGCCTTAACCACGGGCAACCTCACCAGCAACAGCGACGACATCAAACTTAAACAACAAGGCGCCGGCGTCGGTGTGGATTTTGGCTGGGTATGGGCCATGCCTGCCGATGATGCCGATACGGACGAAGATTACGACTGGAAATTCGGCATTTCACTGATCGATCTGGGCTTTTTGACATTTGGCAAAGGCGGGGAAAAACACCGCATTTATTTTCAGGATTCCGTAACGGTTTCGGGCGATGATTTTCCGGGTACCGACGATCCTTACGAGCGCATCAGGCAGGCAAGTCAGGCTTTTTTGGGCGACCCAACGGCTTCGTTGCAAAAAAAATCCTTCGTCATCGGAATGCCCACTGCATTGTCGGTGCAGTTGGACAAACGTGTGACCAATGGGTTTTACATCAACACCATTCTGATGCAACGTTTCACGGTGGTACCCAACAGCATCCACAGGCCAAGCACTTTGGCCACCGTGCCGCGTTACGAAAAAAAATGGTATTCCATTTCTGTGCCATTGGTTATCAACGACTGGCGTTCGTTCCGTGTTGGCCTTTCAGCCCGCATCGGTTTTTTGTACTTCGGTACCGACAACGTGGGATCCCTCATGGAAAAAGCCAAACAAAGCGGCAGCGACTTTTACATCGGGTTAAAATTCAATGCACTTACGTTGTCGGGCGGCAAGTTCCGCGGCTTCGGCGGAGGTGGCGGCAGACCCAGCAGGCAGAAAATGCGGAAGATTAAGTGTTATGAGTTTTAATCCGAAGTGCGAAAAATAACCACATTAGGCACATTAGAGTTTTTTTTTCTAATGTGTCTTAGTATTCTAATGTGCCTAATGTGGTTATTTTTCGCACTGTGCACTTCGCACTTCGGACTTTTTTACAACACCAGCCTCAATCCAAAAAACAACATGGCTGCCAAAAGAAAACTCACCGGCAGCGTAAGCAGCCATGCGAGTGCAATGTTTTTGATTGTTTTCTTTTGCAGGTTTTTGATACCTCCCGAGGCTACCATGGTACCGGCGATGCCCGACGACAAAACGTGGGTGGTACTTACCGGTAGTCCCAGTCCGGTGCTGACGCCGATGGTTGCTGCGGCGCAAATTTCGGCCGAAGCACCCTGGGCATACGTGAGGTGGCTTTTGCCGATTTTTTCGCCGATGGTCACTACGATGCGTTTCCAGCCAATCATAGTACCGATACCCAGGCAGATTGAAATGAGGATAACAACCCACATCGGTGCAAACTCGTAGGCTGTTTTTAGCTTTTTTACTTCGTGTTTTACACTTTGCGCTGCAGCTCCCGGAATGACCTTGCTTTTCAGGTCGGCGTCGAGGTTTTTGTTGAGTTGCTGGATGGCGCGTCGTACGGCAAACACCTGTGCTTTGTCCTTAAAATTGCAGGTATCGATTTGAATCGCCGTTTGTCCGGCCTGCACCGACAACGCCTGGATGTGTGCCAGGGTTACCGCATCGGCTTCGGCGGCGTTTTTTTCCAAAGTAGTGGAAATGTTGCGCGCGGCAGTTGCAAATTCCGTGGATGGCACTTCATGGTTGAATCCATATTGTATCGGCATAAAAGCCAACAGAACCACCAGCATAAGTCCCACGCCTTTTTGACCGTCGTTGGAACCATGGAAAAAACTAACAAGGGTGCAAGTCGTGATGAGGATGGCGCGGATCCAGAGAGGCGGCGTTTTTTTACCGGAAGGTTCTTTAAAAATCTCTTTGTTTTCAAGCATCACACGCAGCAGGTACATCAAAATGATGGCCAATGCAAAGCCAAAAAATGGCGAAATAAGCAGGGAAAGTCCAATATCTCCTGCTTTGCCCCAGTTTGGGCCACTGCCCTGGTGCACACTCCAAAAGGCAAAACCAGCGCCCAGCAAGGCACCGATCAGGGTGTGTGAACTGGAGCATGGAATGCCGAAATACCAGGTACCCAGGTTCCATACGATGGCAGCAATAAGTACCGACAACACCATGGCGCTGTTCTCCCCGACGCTTTGCATCATCAGGTCGTTTACCGGTATGAGTTTAAAAATACCCATGGCGACGGCTATGCCGCCCAGCATAACGCCCAGGAAATTCCAAATGCCCGACCAGATAACAGCCACCACAGGCTTGAGGGTGTTGGTATAAATAACCGTAGCCACCGCATTGGCTGTATCGTGAAAACCGTTGATGGCTTCAAAAATGCATACGGCTAATATGCAAACTACAAGTAAAATGGCTGCGGAAAAAGGAAGGTCGGCAATAAAAGCAAATGCCATAAGATGGGAGGTGTTTATGTTGCCGCAAAATTACTAGCAATAAAATGGTCAACCGGATTGTGAGGTAAACTAATTGTTAAGTTTAAGGAGTTCGGAGTTCGGAGTTTGGAGTTCGGAGTTTGGAGTTTGGAGTTTGGAGTTTGGAGTTTGGAGTTTGGAGTTCGGAGTTCGGAGTTCGGGCTCCGAACTCCAAACTCCGAACTCCAAACTCTAGGTCAACAACGGCAACACCACCTCTACCAAAGTTCCCCTTTCGGCGCCGTTGTTTTTTTCGCTTCGGTCGGTGATGCGCACAGGGGTGGTGATGTTGTTTTTCCCCAAGGAATGCAGCAACTCCAGACGTTCGCGGGTGATTTCCATGCCTTTGGACCGGTGCGATTGAAAACCGGGCGATTGCCTTTGTTTTTCCCTGCCCAGGTTGTACCCCACCCCGTCGTCGGTAATGCTTACCAGCAAGGTTTTACCGTTTTCCTGAATGGCGAAATGAATCAGCAACGAGCCGGTTTGCAGGGGCCTCAATCCGTGTTCGATGGCATTTTCCACAAAAGGTTGCAGGATCATGGTTGGAATAAAACACTCGTCGGGCTCCACACCCGGCGCCAGGGAAATAGCGTATTTCAGATGGTTGTCGAACCGCAACCGTGCATTCAGATCAAGGTAGCGGTCGAGAAAATCGATTTCTTTTTCGAGGCTCACCAATTCCTGGCCGGAATAATCGAGCGTTTGCCGCATCAGTTTGGCAAATTTGGCGAGGTACGACGACGCCTCATCGTTTTTGCCACTCGAGATGAGTCCCTGAATGGCATTCAAAGCATTGAACAAAAAATGCGGGTTCATCTGGGCGCGCAAAGCGCTTGCCTGCAGGTTGGTCACCCGGAGCCTCGCCATCTGTGCATCCTGTCTGCTGCGTTCCAGTTCGTAACGCGCTTCAAGTTCCTGCCTTTCCCGATTGCGCGCCTGTTGCACATGCTGGTCGGTCAGTTCCGTGCCCCTGTATTGCAAGGTATAGGCACTTTTGTAATCGCCGCGCAGGGCTGCGAGCCAGGCCAAAAGCTGGGCAATCTGAGCCTGCAATTGCAAATCCTGACCTTGTTCGCCGAGTTTGAAAGCTTTTTGCAAGTGTTGTTCGGCGCGGTCGTAGGATGCGCGTTCGAGCAGCAAATCGGCGTGCCATTTTTCAATCCGGGCCAGGTTGGCGAAGTCGGCCGGTTTTTCCGGATCGGGGTATTGAGCCAATGCCTCATCGAAAAGTTCGCGGGCGCGCTCGGGGTGTTCCTGCTCAAACGCGAGGATGCCGAGGTTGGCCAAAGCATGTGCACGTACTTCGGCGTCGCCACTTTCGGCATGGCGCAGGGCAAGGTCGAAATAAGCACGCGCTTCTGTATTTTCATCCAAACTGCGGGCAGCCCTGCCGGCATTGAGGTAATGCCATGCCAATCGGGGCCGCAAACGCCGGGCTTCCACGATGGGTATAACCTTGCGGTAGGCTTCCAAACTTTTTTGTTCCTCGTCGAGCCGCAAATAAATGTCGCCGATGCCGCTTAAGGTAAGCGTGAGCATAAAATCGTCTTTCAACCTGGCGTTTTCTCCCAACCCGTGCAAAATACTTTCGGCTTCAAGCAGGAGTGGCAGGGCCTCGTTGAGGTGCCCCGTGTGCAGGTTGAGAAAACCTTCCCTGCACAATAAGTAGGCCTTTAGTCGGGGCGTAAGTTGTTTTCCTGCATACCTTCGGGCCTGATCAAGGCACTCAACAACCTTGGGCCAGTCCCGGCAATTGAGGTGTACCCCCGCCACATCAACCCACAATTCGGCGAGTTGCAGGGCATCACCTGACTTCTCGAGCAGCGCAAACGCCGCTTCGGCATGTTTCAGGGAAGCTTCGTACTGGTGCCGCTGGTTTTCCATAAAAGCACACCCACGCAGGTAACTCACCTGCAATCCTACCGGAAAATGCGGTTGCAACACCCGCTCCAGGTCCGTAAGCAACTGGGATGAAGCTTCAAAATCGGTGTATACCACCTGCTCCAACCGTGTGCTCCATTGCATGGCCTGCCGGAGCGCATCGGCCGGCTTATCTGTCGGGAAATCAAGCGCCATGGATCATTTCTTAGGTTGCAAATTAACAGCAATTTTATGAGGCCGGCCGTACATTTGATTTCTTTAGGTTGTGGTCATACCTTGCAGCACCCCCCAAATAAAAAAGTTATGAACAGCATTCATCGTTTTCCATTGTTGATGTCATTGTTTCTTGTAGCCTGTCAAACCCAGGATTCATCCACCAATCAACCCTCCACCAGCGTGTTACCATCCGTATTTTCTACCCACAACATCGATCCGCCACAAGCAGCCAAACATCCCCATACCCTTCGTGCCACCAACGGTGAGGAAAGGACAGATCCTTATTATTGGCTCAACCAACGCGACAACCCGGAAGTCCGCGCCTACCTCGAAGCCGAAAACCGTTATGCCGATTCGGTGCTTCAACCCGTAGCCGGATTGCAAACCACCCTGTTTGAAGAAATGAAATCCCGCATCAAACAGGATGACAACTCCGTGCCCTATTTTCACAAGGACTACTGGTATTACACCCGGTATGAAACAGGCCGTGAATACCCCATTTATTGCCGGAAAAAGGACAACCTTGATGCGGCTGAAACCATCATGCTCGATGTAAACCTGGTGGCGGAGGGGCACGCCTATTGTGCGGTTACAGGGCTGCGGGTGAGTCCGGACAACCAATACCTGGCCTATGCCGTCGATTTCAGCGGCCGAAACCTGTTCAAAGCCCAATTCAAAAACCTGCAAACCGGTATGATGTTGCCCGATGCATTTCCTGCAGGCGATGGCGACCTGGAATGGTTTGCCGACAATCGGCACGTAGCCTACACTACCCGCGATGAAGTCACACTGCGTACCGACAAAGTTTGGCGCCACCTACTCGGCGCCGACGCAGCCACCGACAAGTTGTTGTACCACGAAAGCGACGAAGCTACCTACGCCAACCTCAGCAAATCCAAATCCCAAAAATTTCTCTTCATCAGTTGCGGCTATGCTCAAAACGTAGAATGGCAATTTCTGGATGCCGGTACCCCCGATGGCAATTTTAAAATCATCAAACCGCGGGACAAAGAAGTTTATTACGATGTGGAACACCACAACGAACACTTCATCATACGTACCAACTTCAAGGCGGTTAACTTCCGCATCATGCGGGCGCCGGTAAACACTCCGGGCCAGGCCAACTGGGAGGCATTTTTGCCCGACAGCGCCAACATTCTCCTTTCAAGTATGGAAGTTTTCCGCGATTATCTGGTGCTGGGAGAACGCAAAGGCGGTTTGAAACAGATCCGCATCATCCGTTGGTCGGACAAGCAAGAGCATTACCTGGATTTTGGGGAGCCCACCTACGATGCCGATGTTTTGTCGCTGCCGGATTACAACACCCATACGCTCAGATATTTGTTTTCTTCGTTAAAAACACCGCCCAGTACCTTCGATTATGCCATGGATACGCAGCAAAAAAGTCTGCGCAAAGTGATGCCTGTGCTTGGTGGATTTAACGCAAAAAATTACCAAACCGAATTTATCCTTGTAAAAGCGCACGACGGCGTGATGGTACCCGTTTCAATCGTTTACAAAAAAGGTTTGCAGCGCGACGGACAGGCGCCGTGTTACCTTCAGGGATACGGATCCTATGGTTTCTCTTACGATGCAGCATTCAACCGAAACCTGTTGAGTTTGATCGACCGCGGTTTTGTATGCGGCATTGCCCACATCCGAGGTGGCATGGAAATGGGTTTTGAATGGTACAACAATGGCCGTTTGAATCATAAAATGAATTCGTTCACCGATTTTATCGATGTCTCTGAGGCGTTGTGCCATGAAAAATACACCAGCCCCGACCGCCTTTTCGCCGGAGGCCGCTCTGCAGGCGGTTTGTTGATGGGCGCCATCGTCAACATGCGGCCCGACCTGTTTCGCGGCATCATCGCAGGTGTACCCTTTGTTGATGTGATCACCACCATGAGCGATCCTTCCATCCCGCTCACCACAAGCGAATACACCGAATGGGGCAATCCGGAGGTGCCGGCCGATTACGCCTACATGAAACTTTACTCGCCCTACGACAATGTAAAAAAACAGGCCTACCCCAACATTTTGGTATTAACGTCCTTTGCCGATTCGCAGGTCCAGTATTTTGAACCCGCCAAATGGGTCGCCAAACTGCGCGATGTTAAAACGGACGACAACCTGCTGCTTTTCAAAACCAACATGAGCGGCTCACACGGCGGCGCATCCGGCAGGTTTGAGGTCCTGCGGGAAAGGGCGCTGGAATATGCGTGGATGTTGGGGATGGTGGGCAAGTCGTGAGTTTAAAGTTTAAAGTTTAAAGTTTAAAGTACGGAGCCCCCTTTAAACTTTAAACTTTAAACTTTAAACTTCATCCAGCCAAGCCTTGAGCGACGGAACAAACGCCTGGTTGTCGAACATTTGTGGTTGAAGGCCATGGGTGTAATCGAGGGTATCGAGTCCGGATTCCAGGTCGATGCTGGACTGGTTTTGGGCGACGAAGATGTTTTTTTCTGAAAGAAAATCTGCGAGGTATTCCTGTTCTGTTTGTCCGGGAGTAGGAATAAGGATGGCTTTTTTGCCGAGCACGGCCAGGTCCATGATGCTGCTGTAACCGGAACGGCAAACAACGGCATTGCTGGCGAGCAGAACATCGTTCAATTCACGGGAGGTAAGGTAGGATACCACCTCCACATTGTCGGAGGCGTAATAATGTTGCTTGGCTTGTGTTTTACCCTGGATAAAAATAAACCGAAGCGACGACATGCCGATGGCTTGTTCGATCAGACGTTGTTCGAGTATGGTGCGTTGGGGCTCGGGTCCGGAAAGTACCACGGCCACGTCGTACTCCTGGTCCTGATCGTACCGTTGCATGCGGCTGAGGATGCCGATGAAACGGGTTTGAATGTGGTTTTGTGAAAGTTGGGAAAGTACGCCCGACAAACGTGGTTCTTCCGGAGCATCGGGCACCCAAACTTCATTAAATTTTGAAAGCGCGATGCGCAGCAATTTGTTGGCCGACCATTCGATGCCCCGGTTGGGTACCTGCAGATTCAATTGGTGGGTAAGCACCACCGAGGGCACATGGTTGGAAAAACAACCATAACGGTTGTCGGACACAATGCCCCGGATGTTGTGCTCCCGGGCAAGCCGTTCGGTTGCATCGTGTTCGGCGCGGATAGCGTACAGGATGCGGGGTAGTTGTCGTCCGATGTTCCAAACCATGTTTGGCTTTTCGTAACGAATTCGGTACGAAGGCAATTCCAAAGCCGTAAGGTGTGGGAATTCAGCGCGGAGCAGGTGCAGCGCTACACCGTCGGAAGCCAACACAGGTTCGGCTCCAAGTTTTTCAAGCGTTTGGATGATCGGAATACACCTGGTAACGTGGCCGAGGCCCCAATTGAGTGGTGCAATGAGGATACGTTTCAAAATAGAATGGTTTACCTTCGCGTTGTATCGGTATCAGTGAACCGGCTCTAAATGTAAAACATGTTTTTGCTATGAAAAAAATTAATTGGTGGAAGGCATTTTTCTTTCTATGCATGATGGGCATGGTTGTGCTCGAATCGTGCGCTTTGTTCAAGCCCAAGTGCGATTGCCCGAAATGGTAAACTAGCAGGCAGCAGGCAGCAGGCAGCAGGCAGCAGGCAGCAGGCAGCAGGCAGCAGGCAGCAGGCAGCAAAAAAAACACCCAATCGTTTGAAAACAAATGATTGGGTATTTTTTTTGCTGACTGCTGACCGCTGACTGCTGACTGCCGCCTGCTAATTCAGTCTTATTTCATCGTCGTTGCCTTCGAAGAAACGGTAGTCGGTGAGTTGGTATTCCGTTTGGGGCACGATACGGATCCACTTGTTGTATTTCATAAACCACCGCATTTGGCGGCTTGGCCAGCCTTTTTTGAGGAAGGCTTCGAGGAACGGGTGAACGCGCAGGTACAGCGACAATTTGGGTCGGGACTGCATGACAAATTCCAGATCCCTTTCGATTTCATCGGTCAGGAGAATGGTAGCATTCACACTGCCTGTGCCCTGGCAGGTCGGACAAACCTCAGAGGTATTAAGTACTACTTCCGGGCGGGCGCGTTCGCGGGTGATTTGCATCAGGCCGAATTTGGACAACGGCAGGATGGTGTGTTGCGAACGGTCTTTTTTCATGAAGTCCTCCATCGCTTTGCTGAGTTGCTTGCGGTGTTCGAGGTTTTTCATGTCGATGAAGTCGATGACAATCAGACCACCGATGTCGCGAAGACGGATTTGGCGTGCGATTTCTTCCGCAGCTTCGAGGTTGACCTGCAGGATGGTTTGTTCTACGTCGCCTGAGGTCAGTTTGTGGCCGCTGTTCACATCGATCACGTGCATGGCCTCCGTTTTATCGATGATGATGTACGCGCCGCTGGACATTGTGGCTGTTTTGCCGAATGCAGCTTTGATCTGGCGCGTTACGCCATATTGTTCAAACAGGGGTTTGCTACCGCTGTGCAGTTGTGCGATGTTGACATATTCAGGACTGCTGTTTTGCAGGTAAGAACGGATGTCGTTGTACAGTTCCTTTTCATTAACCACGATACGGCTGAACGAATCGGTGAGCAGGTCGCGCAGGACGCTTGCTGGTTTGTCGAGTTCGCTGAGCAGTTTGGCCGGCGGGTTGGCAGTTTTGAGCTGGCGGAAAATTTCTTCCCATTTGTTCATCAACTGCATGAGTTCTTCATGCAATTCCTGCACTTTTTTACCTTCTGCGGCTGTTCGGATGATGAGTCCGAAATTTTTGGGCTTGATGCTTTCTGCCAGGGCGTGCAGGCGTTTGCGTTCATCGGAACTGGCAATCTTTTTCGATACGGAAACTGCATCTGAAAAAGGGGAAAGCACCATGTATCGGCCGGGAAGGGTGAGTTCGCAGGAAAGGCGCGGCCCTTTGGTGGAGATCGGTTCTTTCAGAATCTGCACCAGAATAGGCCAGCGTTTGTTGATCACCTGATCAATCTTGCCGGTTTTTACGATTTCATCTTCAAACTTGAAATTGTCAAGTTTGGAAGTGTTGATGCTGCCATTGATGACGCCGTTGGTCCATTTCATCAACGAGCGCATTTTCGGGCCCAGGTCGGTGTAGTGGAGGAAAGCATCTTTGCGGTGACCGATATCGATGAAGGCTGCATTAAGGCCAGGCATCAGTTTTCGAATTTTACCAATCAGTATGTCACCTACGGTAAAATTGTTGTTGGTCTTTTGGTGGTGAAGTTCGACAAGTTTGCCGCCTTCGAGCAACGCGATTTCGACTCCCGTCGGGCTTGCGTTGATGATCAGTTCTTTTTCCACGGCGTGCGGGATGTTGTTTAGTAGGCGCGACGCACGCTACAAACGCACCAAGCCTGCTTCCGGATTACAAAGGGAGCGGGCTCAGAACTTAAGACAGCCGGAACGGCTTGGTCATTAAACATTGGCACATAACGGATTTCGGAGATCCGGATAAGGAGGCAGGCAACCGATGGAGTGCACGGTTGGATGGAACTACTTTGGGGTACATGAATGTATGCTTACCCGGCCGAAATAAATGCCAATAAGGTGGACGCTGGATGTCCGGATGGCCTACCATTGAAAAACTTTCCGCATGCCGACAGGCAGCTTGCGGAAAGTTATCGTTACCGGCGGAATCGTTCGTCGCTGACCCTGGCGGCGGTGCTTTGTAAAATACAAATGCACCGCTGCCTGTGGTTCAGTCACTAGCGATTCTTCTTCTTATGGCGGTTTTTGCGCAGGCGCTTTTTACGCTTGTGCGTTGCAATTTTGTGGCGTTTACGTTTTTTTCCGCAAGGCATATCGCTTCAGGTATTTAATGTTTACGATTTATTGTTCAGGCGTACTGTTGGCCTTTCGGCACTTGTCCGCAAATTCTTCAGCTTTGGCATTGTTGCCGGCCCCTTCGTATGCTTTCGCAAGCAGACAGGGGGTATTGGTATTGGCGGGGTCGAGTTGGTAAGCTTTTTCAAGCCTTTGCAACGCGCGCTCCCATTGTCCCGTTTTGATGGCCAACCGTCCCAATGCGTTGTACACAGCGGGTTCGTTTGGATACTTGGCTTCCAACTCACGAAGCAGCAAAACTGCCTGCATGGGGTTTTCGGCCGAGGGTTGTTCAGCATACACCAGCGCAAGGTTAACCCGGTGTTCGGGATCATCGGGAGCCAGCGAAGCAGCACTTTCAAAACCTTTAACAGCCCTGCCTGCACAAAACTGGCGCAAAACCGGGTTGTCACTGCCTTGCAGTGCCTGAAAGTATGTTGCTCCTGCCACCGACCAGGCGGCATCGGTATTTTCAATTTCAGCAACCTTTTCAGCAAAACCACCTGCAACAGCACGGTTTCCGGTTCGGTACCAAAAACCCGAAAGTTGTTTCAATGCTTCGGCACGCTGGGCATCCTCGGTAGCTGCATCAAATTTTTTATCCAAATCTTCTGCAGCAATACGTTCGGTTTCACCCAAATGTTCACGAGCATCGGCCAAAATGGTTTCGAAACTCGTGGCTTCACCCTGAATGGCCCTGGACTGTTCGATCTTGTGCTGCCCGGAAGGCCTTGTGTCGAACCCCAGGTACAGCCCCAGAAAAAGGGCTGCTGCGGCCAAAAGTGCGAAATACTGTTGCTTTTTCATCGGATCTGCCCAAAGGGCAACAAAAATTAGTCTTCAGTTTCTTCGTCGGGCAAGGAAGTGACATTCTTCTTTACCTGCTCTACAAAAATCTTGGCAGGTTTGAACGAAGGAATGAAATGCTCCGGTATTTCAATGGCTGCACCTTTTTTGATGTGACGCCCTACTTTTTTAGCGCGCTTTTTAATTACAAAACTGCCAAAACCGCGGATGTATACGTTTTCACCGTCTTGCAAAGAGGTCTTGATTTCTTTGAAAAGCGCTTCAAGCGACACCAGCACGTCCACTTTGGCAATGCCGGTCTTCTCGGAAATGGCGTTCACCAGGTCAGCCTTTCTCATGTTTTACTTCGTTGATTTTGAATCAGTTATGAACTAAAATTGGATATCTTCAAAAACGAGACGCAAAGATCGTACTTTTTTCCTTCCCAACAAACATTTATCTGATTTTTTCCACCACACATTGGCTTGAAAATCAAGGAAAACCAAGCTTTGGCATGCTTCAAAAAAGTATTGCAAAGTCCATTAAGCAGCTGTTTTTTGCTACATTTGCTTTCCTTTGGCGAAACATCCGACAAAGAAAGCTTGCCAATCTTCCACAAACCAATTTCAAGAAAGCCTATGCTTTTATCCATGACCGGGTACGGACGTGCATCCGGAAACTACGCCGGCAAAACCATTGCTGTTGAAGTACGCGCCCTGAATTCGAAACTCACCGACCTTAAACTGCGGCTGCCCGGCGATTACAAAGAAAAAGAAATCGAACTGCGTAAGCTGATCACCGACCACGCAGAACGCGGCAAAATCGACCTGATCATCGAAGTTCAAAACGCCGACGGAGCTGCCAGCGTGAGCCTCAACGAAGGCCTTTTCAGAGGTTACCACCGCGAACTTACCCGCATCGCTGCTGATCTCAACCTCTCCACCGGCGATATGCTGCAAACCCTCCTGCGCATCCCCAATGTGGTGGCAAGCGCCAGCAATGAAGTCGATGAAGAAGAATTCCAGGCCATCTGCGCAACCCTTACCCAAGCCCTCGAAAACCTGAAAAACTTCCGCAGACAAGAAGGCAAAGCACTTGAAGCAGACCTGCGCCTGCGCATCGCCAACATTCTTTTGGCACTTAGCGAAGTAGGTCCCTACGAACAAGACCGCGTGACCCGCATGCGCGACCGCCTGCACAACAACATCACCGAACACCTCGGGAAAGAAAACATCGATACCAACAGGTTCGAACAGGAAATTTTGTTCTACCTCGAAAAAATGGACATTAACGAGGAAAAAGTCCGCCTGGAACAACACTGCAAATATTTCCTCGAACAAATTGAACAAAAAAACCACCAGGCTGCCGGACGTACCCTAAATTTCATCAGCCAGGAACTCGGCCGCGAAATCAATACCCTCGGCGCCAAAGCCTACGATGCCGACATCCAGAAACTCGTCGTACAAATGAAAGACGAACTGGAAAAAGTAAAGGAGCAGTTGGCCAACGTCTTGTAGTCCGTAGAGGGGTTTACCACATTAGACACATTAGAAAATAAACATTAGGCACATTAGAAGATCAACTCTAATGTGCCTAATGTTTATTTTCTAATGTGGTAAACCCCTCTACGTGCACTAAACAGCAGGTACTCTCAACCTTCTTTTCGTCAGCGACTCAAAAAGTCCCAAACCATCCGTATTTCCAAGCACCATTTCAGCGGCGCGTTCAGGGTGCGGCATCATACCAAATACGTTGCGGCTGGCGTTGCAGATGCCGGCGATGTTGCGCGCAGCTCCGTTGGGGTTGGCGGCATCGGTAATTTTTCCCTGGGGTGTACTGTAACGGAACAAAACCTGATCGTTCGCTTCGAGTGCATCGAGCGTTGCCTCATCGGCGTAGTAACGGCCTTCGGCATGCGCGATGGGAATTTTCAGTGCTTTGCGCAAACTGAGTTTGGATGTTACAGGCGAGCTTTTGGTAACGGGCCTGATCCACA
>JADLBE010000163.1 GCA_020847915.1 Saprospiraceae bacterium
AGGGTTCAACCACGCCCTCCAGTTCGATGGCTTCGCCGGGTTTGACCAGCAAATTGGTCGAATCGGCGCAGTTTTGCTCCCCAAAGGTGCGGTAAATGATTTTTTCACCCGTACCCAAACCGCAGGTACTGATGGTTCGGAAACGTAAACCCGCCCCATGCAAGGGCGCCTCGGGAAAGCCGCGGAGGCCCAGGTTGGCAAGGCTTCCGTTGAGGTCGGCCAGTTTCCAGCCCCGCCATCCACCACCCAGTATTTGCGGATCGGGAATGTTCGTATAAGCGCTTCCGATGGGGTAACTCATCTGGCAGGAGCCTGGCAAAAGTGCCAGTCCCGGTGGCAGACTGAACTGCAACTGCACGTTGTAGGCCGCGCCGTACAAGGCATTAAACACCTCGGCCACATGGTAGCCGGTGGTGTCGCAAACATAAAACGGACCGGGCGGCGTGGTGAGCCCGAGCTCGAGTTCCGCCGGCTGGGTTTGTACGTTCAGACGCAACAATTTTTGCTGACAAGGGACTTCGTTGATGTTTTCCATCACGGTGCAATTCCAACCATATTGAATATCAAGGGTTTGCAATTCGCAACTGCTGTTCAGGGCTTTCAGTTTGTACATACGAACCTCGCCGGGCTGGAAATCGCCGAGCTGGAAAAAGCCGTTGACCAGGGGTATAGCCACAAATCCGGGCAGCTCCAGCAGTTGGTAATTGCCCAATCCGCCGGCCGGATTGGCCAGATACATCCAGGCGTTGGGCGCCGTTACCGGGTCGCCGCCGTGAAGCACCGTAATGTCCCACTCGGCGGTATTGTCGTTGTCAATCAGGCTAACGACGGGACTGATGGCCAACAGGCTTGGTCGTTTTGGTAAAAAACCAAACGTGTCGTTCAGGATGGGATCAATAAACGATGTAATGGAATCCGTTTTCACCTGTCCTGCAAAGGGTGAAGGTGGAAGCCAAACCGAACGAATGGCCGTGTACAACGGTTTGAGGGTATTCCAGTAGCACGGCCCCTCGACAAGCCTGTACAATTCCCAGCTAAATCCTTCGTCGGGTATGGGCTGGGTCGACAGATTGGCCGTATAGTTTTCTCCCACCACGTTGAAAGGCAGGTTGACGTTGCTGCTCACCACACTGCTGTCCTGGCGTTTGTAGGCGTCAATCTCCATGATCATACCGGTTACCGGCTGCGGTATGTTGTCGGTCCAGGTTTGGGGGTGCAGCAATGGACGGTATTCAAAAGGGAAAAAATCGTTTTTCGACAATTTTACTTCAAAAATGGGTTGTAAAGGCGTGTCTGAATCTTCACAGGGCTGAAGAATGTATTTCGACTGGGTGATATTCGATAGGACAGGTGTGATTTGGATCAGGTTGTATGGACAACTGCAGGAAAAATCTTCCGGTGGCGCGGTGTTTTCCGGCGGCAATGTTTCTCCAACATTGTACACGCTTGCAAATGTTTTAACCCGCATGTTGACGTGAAGCTGATCGACCGGATTGGCCATGAACCGGCTCACGGTGCGCAATTCGATGCTGTCGCCATGGGAGTATAAAAATCCGGCAGGTAAATTACAACCTGCCGTTGCGAGTGCAACAGGGGAAATGTCCCAGGTGTGGAACATGTAAAAAACATAGTTGAAAGTATCCTGGCAGGCAAGGAAGTTTACATTCGGCGTAACAATTTCCTGTTCAAGCTTTTGCGTTATCTCCGGCCCGTTGAGGTTGCAGGTGAACGTTTGTCCGGTTTCGGCATCACGAATACGCAGGGTAGACTCCAGGGTACTGATGTTCTCGGCATTGTAATATGGCTGGAGCGAACCTCCGTCGATGCCGCTGTCTACGTCGTGGGTTTCAAAATAGGTACGCAAAAAAGCATTGGTGAAGGTCGCACCAGGTTGGGTGGTTTGCACCACGCCCCGGATGAAACTTTCCGAGGTGTCGCCGGGCAGGAAACGGTCGGTCCTGATTTGGCTCAGGTTCACCGGTGGATTGCCGGCATCGGGCAGGCGGTCGCCGTTGTTGTCGGCCCGACCGTAACTTGTACGCCGTATGGTTGAGCTGTGGTCGATCCAGCCTTTGGGCGTAGTGGCGCAGGCGGTTGATCCGCCGCAATAATAGGAGAATTCGTATTCCAGGCAGTTTTTGATGCCGCAACCGGGCAACAAACCCGGCCGGAGCCTGAACTCCGTCACCGTCCGCAAAAGCACTTTTGGAAATTCATCCGGATTGGCATCGCAGCTGTTTTCGCAGTTGGCGGCATCAAATCCGTACAAACAGGCATCGTTCATGCCCGCACACACGGCATCGCAATCCCAGCGCAAACGAAATATACCCGTGGCAATGGCGGTATTGAAAGGTGTCGTGAATTCGAACCATTGCACGGTGTTGTCGCCCAGGGCGTAACTGCCCAAATCAACGGGAGCGATGTTGTTGATCAAAAATGGTTGTCCCGACCAGCTCATGCCGCAGGGCATTTCGAAACTTACACGTACACGTCCCACCGAATCTTCCAGCAGCGAGGCGTTTAGGGTATAAATGATGTCGTACTCCTCGTCGTCGAGCAGTTCTTCCTTGATGCAGATCTGCCAATCCGGGTTGTTGGCGAATTCGAGGCTGAGCGGCGCCGGTCCTATACCGAAAGCGCTGTCTATGAGGCCGGGTGGACAAAGCCGGGGCAGTTTGTAGTTTATCTGCCAGCCGGGCAGGTCCGAAACACATTCCTGGGAGCACGCGTACATGTCCCAACTGGCCGTAACCGAAGCGCCGGGAGGCAGGAGGGGCAGGGCAAATTTCACCCTTTGGTACCGTATGCCGTTGGTAGGGCAATCGAACAAAGCCACGGCATTGGCGGCGAACGGGTGCAGGTTGCGGGAAGTACCGGCGCTGTCGATCCGCATGGTGGTGGTGTCCAAGCCGGCCCAGGGCAGGTCGTTTTGAAATCCGCCTTCAAGCACGAACAGTTCGAATTCGGCGTTCACGGCAGCGCCGTCGCCCGTGTTGGTGATGGTTACTTTTTGGCGGGTGGGCAGGTTGCCGCACAGGTCTTCCACGAGGTTGGCGATGCCTGCAAACTCAAGTTTGGGATTGGCATCGCTGACCAGGATGTTCAACTTGGCCATGACGGGGATTTGCTGGCAGTTTTCGGTGCCGCATCCCCAAAGGATGTTTATGTCGGAAGGACTTTGGTTGAGACCGGCGCCGCAGCTGGTAACCAGCAATGTTTGTGTGATGGTGATGACCTCATTGAGTTCAAAAAAAGCGTCGCCGTCGCCGATTTGCTGGAAATCGTTGCCGTCGATGCGCAATTCCAGGAAAGTACCGGTGTTTTGTAAAACCGTACCATAATCGGCGCTGACGGTAAATCCGCCCGACGGATGGGCATCGGTAAACAAAAAGGATTCCAGCGCTCCGATGCGGTTGTTTCGAATGGTGAAAGTGCGCGTGATGGTTTGTCCCGCCTGTCCGAACGCGTTGAGTCCGGTGCTCGACAAAAGTACGATCAGCGGTGTTTCGATGGGGTAAGGGTTGGTGACGATGGTTTGGTTGCCGCCGTTGTGTGTGTGGGTGATCGTGTTGGAAAACTGGGCGCCCATGTTGATGTCGTCGATCAGGGCGCAGGTGGCGCGGGCGTTGAACGTAATTGTTCGTGTGGCGCCGACGGGCACGTTGATGAAGCCGAACGTGGGGTTTTCAAGGTCGCTGATGTTCAGCTGGGTGCCGCCGGTAATGCTGCCGGGGATGTAGGTTACACCGGGCGGCAACATCACGTTGAGGTTGTTTCCCGATAGGGTAAGGCTGCCGTTGTTGGTGACCGACACGCTGAAAGGTGCGGTATCACAAACCATAAAGTCGGCAGGCGTTGTGTAGTTCAGCAGAACGTTTTGGGAAGCAACTTGCGCTACCCACATCACCATTCCACCCAACGTAATCAGTGTTCGGGTAAAAAAAGACATAATCAGGCTCGGTTCCGGCACTGGGAGGATGGCGCCGCGGTTTCACAATACTTTGGCCGGGGGTAAGGGTAGACCGTAAAAAACTTACAATGCAGGCCGAAGGCATCAGGGCGGGCAGGATTAAAAACTACTTTCGACTGCGAAAATGGCCGTTTTTTCAGACAATTTGGACTTTTGTACAACTCCTTTTCCAACAAATGCCACTAAGCAGACAGTTATTCGTTTTTTTGCGGAAAATATATCTGCATGAGAATCCTCGTTTCCTTCATTTGTGTCTTGTTTCTCCTCCCCTCCGGCGTCCTGAACGCCCAGATCGAAGACGCCGATCTCATCTTTAAAGAACTGCGTACCCTGGAAGGAACGTGGTTTATGCCTACCGACCGCGGCGACCGTTTGGAGGTGTGGGAGGCCACCGACGACAGTACTTTCACCGGCCGTGCCCTGCGTATCAAAATTGAAGACGGCGATACCATTACCCTCGAAACCATGCGTTTGGAATGGCGCAAGGATTCCATGATTACGTATTACCGTACCGTTCGTGGACAAAACAAAAACGAACCGGTCGCCTTCCAGCTCACCCTGGCCGATGTGGACGGTTACCTTTTTGAAAACCCGGTCAACGACGATCCGAAAAAAATCCTTTACCGGCTGCTTGGCAACCGTGAATTGCAGGTAACCACGGAGGGGCTACGCTCCAACGGACGCGC
>JADLBE010000164.1 GCA_020847915.1 Saprospiraceae bacterium
ACGAGGGCTTGTTTTTCGTAACAACCCACATTGCCGATACGCCGGCCTTTCCACCCGCATTGTTCGATGAGCCAGCCGGCCGGTATTTTCACCCGTCCGTCAGGCAGGTCGTACGCGGGCGCCTGCGGATGGGATGCTCGGATGCGTTCGAGCACAATGCGATCCGTTTCCGGATTTTTGAAAAAACTGCCGCAGTTGCCGATTTTGGCGGGGTCGGGCAATTTGGAAGAACGGATGGCGACCACTGCCCGGCTTACGTCTGTAATCGTTGGATTTGTCACACTGTAAGTGTCCAGTTGTTTTCTGATGTCGCCGTAACCCGTATTGATGTGGTGGTTGTGTCGCGTGAGTGAAAACGTAACCGACACGATTGCGTATTTTCCTTTGCCTTCGTGTTTGAAAAAACTGTCCCGGTACCCGAAACGGCACTGTTCTTTGTTGAACGTTTCCAATGTGCCTGTTTCCAGATGGACGGCTTCCAGGCGTACAAACGTGTCTTTGATTTCCACGCCGTACGCCCCGATGTTTTGCACGGGCGCTGCGCCCACGGTACCCGGAATCAGGCTCAGGTTTTCCACGCCGCCGAGGTCGTGGTTTACGGCCCACAACACGAAATCGTGCCAACCTTCGCCGCCGCCCACGGTCACCTCGACATGGTTTTCCAGGGTGCGTGTGATGGTGATGCCTTTGATTCGGTTGAGCAATATAAGTCCCGGGTAATCGCCGCGCAGCACCACATTGCTGCCGCCGCCCCACACCATACGTGGTGACACGGGCGAAAGCAGTGCTTCCTGCAGTTCAGTCACATTGTGGAACTCGGCCAGGTGCGCCGCACGGGCATCGATGCCAAAAGTATTGTAAGGAAGCAGGGAAACGTCGGACCGGATGTTCACAGGAGGCATTTCAATTGGCGGATGAACACGTCGATGTTGTACAGGTCATAATCTTCGTAACCCGTGCTCCACGCGATGCGGATTTTATCCATCGGTGTTTTTTGCAATTTTTTCAAAAGGGCCTTGTCGATGTTGTATTGTCCGTGGTACGTCCATGGTCCGCCCTCCGGGTCGGGTGTGCCTTCATCGGTATGCATGTTGGTGACGGACACCGAAGTGCCGTCGAGGAAACGCAGCAGGGCGATGGCGTCTTTGCCCAATGTACCGAACGATTTGCGCGGGTTGGGGTCGTTTACTTTGAACCACAGGTGAAGCAACACCACGCCGCCGGACGTGGACGAGATGGCGGCGTCGCAGGTGACCTGGGGTTTTCCGTTGAGGTAGTTTTTCAACACGGCGGGTGCGTGCCTGAAAATTTCTTCCCGCTGCATTTCACGGTACACTTCGCCGGAAAATTCGTCGCGCTGCTGCTGGGCCAAAGCACAGGGTGGGGTGGGAGGATTCATCATTACGTCCTGCGCCGGATCGTAAGGTTTGAACCGTTCGGAAGGCGTTTTGGTCTTTTCCTTTTTCGGTTTTACGGCGACAGCCGCAGCATTGGAATCGGGCACAACGGCAGCTGCGGAATCCAAAACAATGGGCACTGCCGACGGGTCGCTCACACCTTCCGGGATGAGGATGGCGGCGACGGGTGGTTGGGGTGGTTCGGGCAATCCGGCGGCAAGACCCTGCACATTTTGCACCTGTTCAATGAGTTTTGGCAGGTTTTTAATCAAAGTTAAACTGTCGGCTTTGAGCGTTTTTTCCGCAAGTGAAACGGCTTTTTCGGCTTTTTTCAAATCGTTTTTGGCCGTTTTTTCCAAACTTTTTGCGTCAGCAAGGTTGGTGTTCAATTGGGCGAGCGAATCGGCGTTGAACGTGCTGTCTTTTTTGGCGGCTTTCACCTGCTTGTCCAACATCTCGCGGTGGTCGCGGCTGTTGTTGGCACGGAAACCCAATCTACGTTCGGCATCCACGGCCTGGTTTTGCAACACCGCCACGGTTTGGCGCATTTGCGCGACGGTGGGTGTGGATTGAACGGGCGGCTGGACATCCGTCGGGGGCAGGTCCTGCGCATGCAGCAAACCGGAAATCAACAACAAACTGGTGGCAAACAGGGATCGAATCATGGTTTTGTTGCGCTGTGGCGAATTCGTCTTACAAATAGATGTGCTTCAATCGCGTTTGTCGCACTACTTTTGACGCAAAAATACGCGCCTGCGGCGCAAATGCTAACATCATGAAGACACATCTCCTTTTCTGTTTCGTTTTACTTGCTTTATTCAACTCGGCCTGCGACCAAAACGGCAGCTCCTCGGCCAATACTCAGAACATGGCTTTTAAATCCATTCCTGTTACTTACCCTTTTACGCGCAAGGATACGACGGTGCGCGACACCTATTTTGGAAAAACCATCGCCGACCCTTACCGCTGGCTTGAAGACGACCAAAGCGAAGAAACCAAGGAGTGGGTGAAAAAACAAAACCTGGTCACCAACGGCTACCTCGGACAAATCCCTTACCGCGATAAGATTAAAAAACGTCTGGAAGCCATCTGGAATTTTGAAAAATTTGGAACGCCCTTTAAAAAAGCCGGCAAATACTACTTTTTCAAAAACGACGGTTTGCAAAACCAAAGTGTCCTGTACGTACAAGATAACCTCGAATCCGAAGCGAAAGTGGTGCTCGACCCCAATACATTCAGCACCGATGGTACCAGTTCGCTGCAGGAACTCGACTTTTCCAAAGACGGTCGCTACCTCGCTTACAGCATTTCCAAAGGCGGCTCCGACTGGCGCTCCATCCAGGTGAAAGACCTGCAATCGGGCCAAATGCTGCCCGATGTGATCGAATGGGCCAAATTCACGGGTATTTCCTGGGCAGGAGACGGCTTTTATTACAGCCGTTACCCGGAACCTAAGGAAGGCGCCGCACTCACACAAACCAATCAGAACTGCGCCATTTATTTGCACAAACTCGGCACACCGCAAAGCGCCGACCAAATGGTGTACCGCGACGCCGCTCACCCCGACCGTTATTTTGGCGCAGGTACCACCGATGACGAACGTTTCCTGAGCGTAACGGCTGGCGAAAGCACGAGCGGAAACAGTCTGATGGTACGCGACCTTGTGAACAACCCGAAAGGTTTGGTGTCCATCGCAGAAGGTTTTGACAACGAATACGGCGTGGTGGACAACATCGGCGACGACCTGCTCATCATCACCAACAACGACGCGCCCAAACAACGCCTCATCAAGGTGAATCCTACCCGTCCGGCCCAGGAAAACT
>JADLBE010000165.1 GCA_020847915.1 Saprospiraceae bacterium
CGGCATGTCTCCAGCATTTACCCCATTTTTCACCGTTTAAATCTTGTACATATTTACAAATGTATTCAAATACGGCATTCATGCCGCGCTACTGGCCAACCACGTTAGGGTGTACGCGCCTGCAGCAACCCACAACGGTGAAAAATGGGGTAAATGCTGGAGACAGGTCGGCTTCAGCCGGCCTGTCTCCAGCATTTACCCCATTTTTCACCGTTTAAATCAGCCCTCTTGACTTCAGTTCCAGGTATTTGTTGATGGTATTCAATGTCAAATCCTCCGGTTTGGTGAGGATGCCCTGGATGCCGTATTGCCGGAGTTTGTTCACCATTTCCTTTTTTTCCTGTAAGAACTGTCTGGCGACGGTTTGGCGGTAGATGTCGGCGGTGGTATTGACTTCTTCCTGGGCGAGGGTGCGGATTTCCGTATTTTCAAAAAAAACGACCACCAAAAGGTGGAAACGGTTGAGGCGGCGCAGGGTGGGCAGGGCGCGTTCAAGGGCGTAGCTGCTTTCAAAATTGGTGAACAGCAGGAGCAGGGAGCGTGCACCCACAAGTCGGCGTACGGCCTCGTACAGGAGCTCGTAGTTGGATTCCACCGGACGTTCCTTTTCGCGGTACAGGGCTTCGAGGATGCGGTTGAGTTGTCCGCCACCGCGTTCGGCTTTGATGGTGGCGCCGACCACATCGGAAAAGCTGAGCAGTCCGGCTTTGTCCTGTTTTTTGATGATGATGTTGCTGATGGCGAGGCAGGTATTGATGGCGTAGTCCATCAGGCTCAGTCCGGCGAAAGGCATGCGCATGGCCCGACTTTTGTCCACGAGGCAATACACCTGCTGACTGCGCTCGTCCTCGTACTGGTTCACCATGAGGGCGCCGCGGCGTCCGGAAGCTTTCCAGTTGACGGAGCGGTAATCGTCGCCGGGGACGTAGTTTTTGATTTGTTCGAACTCGTAGCTGTGCCCGATGCGGCGCATTTTTTTGATGCCCGTTTCGTGTGCGATGTGGCGCATGGCCCGCAGCTCGTATTGTTTCATCTGGATGATGCTGGGGTACACCGCCACGTCGGTGGCTTGTTCGAAAGCGATGCGGCGCTCCACCAGTCCGATACGTGACGATACAAAAGCCAATACGTTGCCGAAGGCGTACACACCCCGGCTGAGCGGACGCAGGTCGTAGCGCAGGGTTTGTTTTTCACCCGGCGCCAGCCAGAGTTCCGAAGTGAAGTCGCGGCGTTGAAACTGGATGGGCAGTTCGTCGATCACCTCCAGGCGCCAGCGCTGGGTACCGTTGTTGGCGATGCGTATTTGCACCGGGTTGTCGTCTGAAAGTGAAAACACGGGGTTCAGGCTGCGCTGGGCCGCCAGACCCGTGTTTCCTGCGTACAACAACGCCACATCCACACCCACCAGCACCACACCGACCAAAAATGCGGTGAGGGCCGGCACAAAAAGCCAGTTGAACGGATAGGCCAGGGTGAACAAAAAAGCCACCGTGCCGAAGGTGTAAAAAAAGCGGTTGCGCAGGTAAAGGGATCGCAAGGGTATGTCCGGTTGAAAGATTGTTATGGTTTGAGGATACGTTTGCAAAGATGAACAATGGAAACGAGCCTTTTTCATCTTCACATCATATTATTTATTCGAACATAGTGTAAAAAACAGGTTTTTAAAAAAAACATTAACAGCTTTTAACATTTTTTACTTGGAGAGAAAAAAAAAAAAAAACTTAGCTTTGTTGACAAACTCCAACATAATCCAAATGCAAAAACACGTAGCCTTGACTTTTGCGCAATTTGCGCTTACACTTGGCCTGTCGGAAAGTACACTTCGCAGGCGCTTGAAATCGCACAACATTTCAACCACCGGAAAATTGCTTTCGCCGGTTGAACAGCATGCCCTTCGCAGGCTTCTGGGCTTTCCTGAGGTATTGACACCTGACCAGGAAAGCGAAAATCCACATTGAACGGATTTGAACGTTATTGATCGAATTTGACAGGGACAAGTTCCGCCGTCAGGGCCAATCTTTGTATTGGTTAAAAACGGCGGGAAATTGGACCGTACCACCCGATTTTTCCACCAACCAAAGTTTTTACCATGCAACACCGTATTGTATTAGGCATCGCATTGTTCCTTTTGGCTTTTTCGCTTCATGCCCAATCAAAAAACACGACCAAACGCGACAGTTTCCCAAGCGCAAAATGGGAAATAGGTCTGGATGTTCTTTCACTTTTTGAAAAAAACAACGTGCCCGCAGCCAGCATCTTTTTTCGCCGCAACTACGCACAAAGTGCCTGGAGGGGCAAAGCCTGGAGGTTTCAGGTGGGCATGGATACGGAGATTAGGAATTACAGTGATAATTCTAGGTTTTTCGATGACACCTGGAGGATTTACGGCCCATATGCTGGTTTAGGACATGAGTGGCAGTTCCATCAGAAACGTTTTACATGGAGTTTCGGTGTCGACATGACAACGGCTTACCTGGTTTCGGATAAGTACCAGCTTTTATCCATTAGCGACTCTACCGTTGTTGACGCACACATGGAAAGTCTTCGAATCGGGATGAACGGCTTGCTTGGTGCGCAGTGGACAATCACACGGTATTTAAAAGTATCCCTGGAGTCTTCTTTGCACCTTCAGTACCAATCTTTTTATCTTGATGAACCCAGTGGGCGTTACGATACTCCACAGGAAACCTGGGGACAAACCATGGTGACCGATAAAAAATTTACAACAGCTTTCCAACCATTTTGGGCGGTAAGAATTATTTATCAAATTAATTCAAGTCATGAAAAAAGTTAATTGCCATCAAATTACTTTGATTTTAACCATCTCGATGCTTTTTCAAATGGTGGATGTGCTGCATGGGCAAGCACAGTTATCCCTGAGCCCCAATCCAACTTTACTTGCACAATGCCCAAACACACAATATGAATACATTCTTTCCAATTTTAATGCAAGTTGCCATACCATATTTGTGGAACAGGCGGCATCTTTTATTCCTACGGAATTTATTAATTCAGATGGAACAACAGATCCAACCAAACGAAGACTTTTTATCACTTGGTTTGACCAGTCAAGCGTTAAAGGAAAAATTACAATTACAAAAAATTCAGATTCCGAGTGTAGCAGTGCAGCTAGTACGAAAATATTTGAAGTCCCCATAAAATCTCTAAACAACCGAACACCGACACTGACACCACCCGATACAGAATACAACACAGGTATTGCCATGAACATCAGTTACACGGCCTATTTGGAATACCCCATGCGTGGACCAAATGACCCGAACCCATTGCTGTGTACTGTATTCAATTGGACCTTGCCTCAGGGCTGGAGTCTGGCTTCCCCTCCAGGAACTGCTACTACAGCTAATATCACAGTGACAACTTCCGCAACCAGCGGGGGAACGTTATCCGTAACCGGAATAGGAACTTCAGGCTGTCTTTCCTCGTGGAGCAACCCAAAGAAGCTCAACATTACCAGGGTTCTGCCAAGCCCATGTCCCATTACAACCAACAAAGAATACCTGGTTTGCGGAAGCACCAGCCTGGTAAACTTTCTTGCCAACGAAACGCCTGTATCGTATCTTGACGGTGTAACCAATGTGGTGTACAACTGGACGTTCCCTCCGGAATGGACTCCCAATGGCGCTACAATTTATTCAGCGCTGAGCCTGATTCCAGATGGCATGACCAGCGCCACAATCAACGTTACCGCTACTGCATTTGGGGTAACATCGAAACCTTGCGCCCCCATCTACATTCCTTACGAACCCATCAACCGTGAAACCGCCATCATAGCTACCAACAGCACCGTATGTAATACAGGTACTTTTTCCTTAAACATTCCACCACCCGCAAACTCCACAGTTACCTGGGAAATTTTACCCATAGCTCCCTCCACTGTTGTTGCCGTGACGCCGTCTTCGGGAACTGGGACAGTAGCTTCTGTATCTGCCATCTCCAACCTTTCCGGCCGATGCAAAATCAAATTTACCATTACCAACGATTGTGGTACGGCAACAAGGGAACTGGAGTTTTTTGCCGGAGAGCCCATACTGTTGGATCCGAGGGTAAATGGTATGGCGCCGGAATATCCCTCCCAATTTCCGGTTTGGTATGTTTGTCCCGGCACCCATACGTTGACATTGAAGGCCTTCGGTGGCTCCAACGGAAACAATTGCGTTACCTGGGCGTTGCCTGCCAGCCCTCCGATTTACATCTATGAAGCCTGCAATTATCTCGATGTTTCCATACCCGTTTTTAACCAACAAATGGGTTGTATAAGTTTTACCGCAACACTTGAAAACGAATGCGGTCCCAATTTTATCACCATGCGTTTGTGTCCACGACCGTCCTGGATGTGCCAAACCGAGTTTGGCGGCAACGAACCTGGTGTTTCCCTGTTTCCAAACCCTGCAACGGACCAAATCACCATTCAAACCATCGGAGAGGACCTTGACAGACCCAAAATTGAATCGATTCAAATCATCAATACGCTGGGCAATGTTGTAAAAACCTATACGGTTGCTCCCGATGTTGAACATACATTACCCCTTTTCGGAATCCCCGACGGAACGTATTACGTAAGAATTCAAACCGATTATGGCCTTGTAACGAAATCCCTGATTGTGGGTGCTGTAAACAACGGTAGCAGTAGATTGTAATCGTTGCCACTTTCCCCTCCTTCATCACCGCTGAGAGGTATTCCATGTCATGGATATCGTTGCCATGGTCAAAATTAAGCCTTAACTTGCTGCGGAAATTCTAAAAGCGTGTTCGGGAATTGATTGCTGTATCCAAGCATACAATTCCTGAACACGCTCAATGTGTAAGATCCCCAAAAGGTTGGCTCCAGAGCATGAAAATTGATACTACTTTTTACGAACGCTGCATCAGCACCTTGGAAAAAGCCCATGCTCCTGAGGAATAAAGACAAGGAATCACTGCTGGCCATTTTTGCAACGGCAACCGTGCCCATCGAAGTCTGGGCTTACGGCAGCCGCGTAACCGGTGAAGCGCACGAAGGCAGCGACCTGGATTTGGTGATTCGAACGCCCAACCTTCAAAAACTCCCCCTGGAAATGTTGTTGGAATTACGCCGTAAAATCCAATACAGCAACATTCCCATTCTGGTGGAACTGTTTGACTGGGCACGGCTGCCTGAAACGTTTCACAAAAATATTGAGGAAAAACACGAAGTTTTGTTTAGTTCGCTGGTGTCGACGTTGAACGAGCCGGAGGCCGAATATCCTAATAAATAAGATCGGAAGAATGGGTAACGCATTGGCGTCTTACCTCCTCACCCACACACCTCCCTTCATCACCACAGTTATCCTCTCCATCGCTTTAATATCCGCTACCGGGTCACCATCCACGGCGACCAAATCGGCCATTTTACCCACTTCCAGACTGCCCACTTTGTCCAGCAAGTGCAACATATCCGCCGCATCCCACGTGGCGGAGCGCAGGATGTCAGTATTTTTCATGCCTGCGTTGGACATGCGCCCGAACTCCAATGCGTTTTTGCCGTGCGGAAATACACCCGCGTCGGTGCCGAAAGCGATGCGCACGCCTTTTTTGTAAGCCTTTTCCAACGTGCCGCTGATGGTCGGGCCTATGCCCATAGCTTTGGGTTGCACCACGGCCGGGAAAAATCCTTTGGCGAATTGTGCACTGTCGCTCACCGCCCAGCCGGCCGTCAGCGTGGGCACGTACCAGGTTTTGTGTTTGATCATGGCGTCCATGGTGGCTTCGCTCATAAACGTGCCGTGCTCGATGCTCACAACGCCTGCTTCCACGGC
>JADLBE010000166.1 GCA_020847915.1 Saprospiraceae bacterium
CATTGTTGCCTTACCTCGCGGGAGCGGGCGTGGGCGCAATCACCGTAGCCGACGGCGACCGCATAGAACTTTCGAATCTGCACCGACAGGTTTTGTATACGGCTGAAGACATTGGTATGTTAAAAGCCGAAGCCGCTGTAAAACGGTTAATGGCTTTGAACAGCCTGGTGCACCTTGAGGCTGTGCCTTACAGACTTGATGTTTCCAATGCGGCATCTTTGATTAAAGATTGCGACCTGGTATGCGACGGCACCGACAACACGGCCACACGTTTTGTTGTGAACGATGCCTGTGTGGCTTTGGGGAAAACGCTGGTTTGGGGCGCCGCCTCGGGTTTTACCGGACAGGTGAGCGTATTTAATGCTCCGTTGGGAAACGGACAGCGAGGTCCCAACCTTCGCACCATTTACGAGGAGGAGCCTGCCGATGCTTTTGATTGTGTGGATCAGGGGGTTTTAGGACCTGTTCCGGGCATTACAGGCAGCATTATGGCTGCTGAAGCGTTGAATATATTGTCGGGAAATATTTCAGGTTTGGGTGGAAAAATCCTTGTTTTTGATGCGAGAAACATGGATTTCAGGGTTTTAAACCTGGTTTGATCCTCCAAAACGTTAAATTCTAAAAATCCTTTAAATAATAAAGACGAATAAGCAATATTTCGGCTTATTCAACTGTTTTACACACGATTTTAATTGATTTACACCCTAATATTCACCAACCAAAATCCGGCGTGAAGCCTATGCAACAAAACTACACATACGATGAAGCGATGGTACTGATGCTGTACCGGGAGTTGGCCGTACCTGGCATGATTGATTTGTCGGCGCAAATTCAGGAAGATTCCGACCTGAACGAAGCCTTCAGCGACATGCTGCTTGCCAAGACCCGATTACCCAAGGTGCTGTTCAATCCCTCCAATCAGGTACTGAACAACATACTACAATACAGCACAAAAACGGCTATGGAAGCTACTCTTTAACCGGAGCAGTTGTCCTTACCTACCAAACGCAGCCCTCGCCGACACCACCGGCGGGGGCTTTTTTAATGCGGAATTATCCTATCGATCCCATTCCGACAAACGTTCTTCGCTGCCTTCGTTGAGCATGATCCAAAGTTTGTCTTTGAGGAGTTGGGTGTTTTTGTTGGTGACGGCCGACAGGAACATGAACTCGACGTTTTCGGGCAGGGTAGCGCGAATCATCTTTTCAAGGTCGTTGTCGATGAGGTCGGCCTTGGTTACGGCCAGCAGGCGTGGTTTGTCGAGCAGGTCCGGATTGAACAACTGCAGTTCGTTGATCAGGATGTCGTATTCCTCTTTTATGGTTCGCGGTGTATCGCACGGAACCAGAAAGAGCAGTACGGCATTGCGTTCGATGTGTCGGAGGAATCGGTGACCGATGCCTCGGCCTTCGTGGGCGCCTTCGATGATGCCGGGGATGTCGGCCATCACGAACGTTTGGCCCGGGCGCACTTGTACGATGCCCAGGTTGGGTGTTAGGGTTGTGAAGGCGTAATCGGCAATTTTGGGTGTGGCGGCACTCACGGCGCTGAGCAGTGTGCTTTTGCCAGCGTTGGGGAAACCAACGAGGCCAACGTCGGCGATCACTTTAAGTTCGAGGATGACCCACTTTTCCTGGTTGGGTTCGCCTGGTTGGGAGTAACGCGGCGCCTGGTGCGTGGCTGTTTTGAAAAAGGTATTGCCTTTGCCACCGCGCCCGCCGGGTAAGAGTACCTTTTTTTCACCTGGTCGGGTGATTTCAAGCAGGACTTCACCGGTTTCCGCGTCGCGGGCTACAGTTCCGAGAGGAACTTTAACGATGATGTCTTTGCCATCGGAACCTTTTTTCAGGCCTCCTCTGCCGCCTTGTCCATCTTCTGCGAAGATGTGTTTGGTGTATTTCAGCGAAAGCAGTGTCCATTCCTGGGGTTCGGCTACGAGGTAAATGTCGCCCCCGCGGCCACCGTCGCCACCGTCGGGACCACCCTTGGGCATGGCTGGTCCGCGGTAAAAGTGTGTACTTCCCGCTCCACCTTTTCCGGAGCGGAACATTATCTTGACGTAGTCAACAAAGTTTTGTTCGGCCATGTTGTATTGGTAACGGTCTTGGGGGATTGTCAAATAAACGGCAAAGGTACGACATATGCGCCCGGTTTTATCTAAAAACTTGTAGTTTGGACCCTATTTTTGAACGCAACAGCAAATCAATCTTTGTTTAATACGAATTGAACTTTATGGAAAACAACACGACCCCGCCACCGCTGGAAAAAAAAGACAATGCCAGAAAACCGATTCTGCAAGATCGTGAAACCACCGCACTTGAAGGTCCCAAGAGCCGAAGTTTTGAACTGTTGTTTGCCATAAATGTGTTTTGGCAACTCATACGTGGATTACGCGGTTTGCATTTTATTGGGCCTGCCGTTACCGTGTTTGGTTCGGCGCGGTTTAAGGAAGGCCACCCACATTACGAGGCATCACGCATTATTGGCCAGCGCATTGTGACGGATTTAGGACTTACCGTGCTTACCGGTGGCGGACCCGGCGTGATGGAAGCTGCCAACCGTGGCGCCAAAGAAGCGGGAGGGCGCTCGGTGGGTTGCAACATCGAATTGCCCCATGAGCAAGCCGCCAACCCCTGGCTCGACAGGTTTGTGACCATCAAATATTTTTTTGTGCGCAAAGTGTTGCTCGTAAAATACTCCTATGCATTTGTCATCATGCCCGGCGGATTTGGCACCATGGATGAATTGTTTGAAACCCTGACGTTGGTACAGACCAAAAAAATCGAAGATTTCCCCATTGTGGTGATGGGTTTGGAGTATTACAAAAACATGATTGAACTTATTGAGGACATGGCCGAGGAGGGCACCATCTCAAGGGAAGACCTGAAGCTGATCAAATTTACCGACGATCCCGATGAAGCCATGGAACACATCCACTATTATTTGAATAAAAATTACAAACCCATCAAAAAAAGGCCAACCTGGTGGCTGCTGGAAAGAAGCTAGTTGGTCAGGTTGGTCGGTTAGTCACAAAGTCATATCAATTGGTGACTAAAATTGTTATTGACTAACCGACTAACCTGACCAACAGACTAACCGACTAAAAACCGACGACTATTTTTTTCGTGTGGTATTGCCCTTGATGTTGAAGGTGAACGAGGTACATGCCTGGAGGTTCGTTGATGAGGTTGATTTCCCGGACATTGCTGAAGGTATGCAGGGTGCGTCCCTGCAGATCGGTGACGACGGCCTGGTCGACGGTTGTTTGGCCGTTCCCGAAGGTAAACAAACCTGTAGTTGGGTTGGGGGAGAGGCTGAAGTCGTCATTTGCGCCAGGTTCGCCGGTGGAGGTGGTGATTTGTCCGAGGGCATCGAAGGTAACAACAGCGTAGCCGTCGTAACCGAGTGGGCCAAGGGTTGTCTTTGCTACCAGGGATATGCTGAGGGTATCCGGGGCCGAAAAATTGGGTATGGCAACCTGAGCGTTTACATAACCGGATGTCACGGTGGTGCTTGACCAGGTGCCCAGTGTCGTCAAGGAGCTGTTGTTTAGATAAACAACGATTTCAGCGCTGCCACCGGGCAGCAGGGAGTCGACCCGAACATAAACGCTTATGGGGTCGTTTGTTGTTGCATAGAATTTTCTGAAAGCCCTACCCGGAGCTCTTCCTTCAAAGGAGGGGCCTTCACTGAACAGTTGCAAGGCGTAGGTGCCGCTGTAGGGATCTTCGTTGCGTACGCTTACGGGTCGTGTTGGTTCTGCGTTGTTGACCGTCCAACCATCGGGTATGTGGAAACCGAAGGGACCGGTGACCCAGAGTTCGAAGTTTTCGGAGATCTGGGCATGGGTGGTGCTGCAGGTGAGAAAAATGACGAGGAAAAGTAGGTTTGTTTTCATGTTGGATGGGGGAGTGGGATGGGTTAAAAATGAGCTCCTTGTATGCGTAGACGTAACCGGACGAGCAAACGTTGGTTATAGAGGAAGCGTGTTAAATACAAATATAAGTATAGGTTGAGGGAAAGCTACGCTTTCAGGTGTTAAAACCTGCAAACCAGAAGTGAAGCAAACAACAAAAAAAGCCCCCATTGCGAGTTGCAATGGAGGCGATTTGTATTGAGTTGGCACCGACTTACTCTCCCGGGGCATCAACCCCAGTACCATCAGCGCTGGCAGGCTTAACTTCTCTGTTCGGAATGGGAAGAGGTGGGACCCCGCCGCTATAGGCAC
>JADLBE010000167.1 GCA_020847915.1 Saprospiraceae bacterium
CCGCAAACAAAGCCCTAAACAGTCGGAAATCCCTTTTTCCTCCGAAACCAAAATCATGGCGACCCTGCACAAAACGCCGGAGGGCAAACTGGTGTTTGCCAAAGGCGCTGCCGAGGAAGTGCTCAACTGTTGCTCGTTTTTGCTCGACGGCGAGACAAACGCCCCCATGACCCCGAAAGCCCGGAAGGTATGGCTCGCCGAAGCGGAAAAAATGGCTTCGTCCGGGCTGAAAGTCATTGCGGGCGCTTTCAAAATGGAGGCAAAAGGCTCTAAGGATCTGACCGATAACCTGGTGTTCGCCGGGCTTTTCGGGCTGATAGACCCGCCAAGGAAAGAGGTGCCAGCCGCCATCCGCCAATGCCGGGAGGCCGGTATCGAGGTCGTCATGGTCACGGGAGACCACCCCGCTGCCGCCAAAGCCATCGGCAGGCAGTTGGGCATCATTGAGTCCGACGATGCAGACGTGGTGCTGGGAAAGCAAATGCCGGACTACGAAAAACTCAAATCGGCGGACAAAAAGCGCTGGGCTGCCTCCAAAATTTTTGCCCGCGTTAGCCCAAAACAGAAACTCGATTTGATACGTGTTTTTCAGGAACAAAAAGCCATCGTGGGCATGACCGGCGACGGCGTGAATGATGCTCCCGCCCTAAAAAAAGCCGACATCGGCATCGCCATGGGAAAACGTGGTACGCAGGTCGCGCAGGACGCCGCCGACATGGTGCTGAAAGACGACAGTTTTGTCAGCATCGTCGTTGCCATCCGGCAGGGGCGGGTCATTTTCGACAACATCCGCAAGTTTGTCATCTACCTGCTGTCCTGCAACATGAGCGAACTGGCGGTCATCGCCATCGTCTCCCTGCTGTTTTTGCATTTCCAGTTGAAGCCGTTGCAAATCCTGTTCATCAACCTCGTTACCGATGTGTTGCCCGCTTTGGCATTGGGCGTCACGCCTGGAGGTCCCGACGTTATGAAGCAGAAGCCGCACAAAACCAACGAACCCATCATTGACCTACTGCGTTGGCGGCGGATTTTTTTCTATGCCGGCATCATTACGGCGGCGACCATCGGGGCGGTGTATTTCAGCCATTACACCATCCACGCCGGGGATGAATGGAACGCAGCGCTTTGCAACAACATCCTGTTTTTTACCTTGATTTTCAGCCAGTTGTTCCATGTTTTCAACATGGGTTCAATGGAACTTCCGTTCTGGCGCACGGAGGTTGTCCGCAATCGCTACGTGTGGTTTGCCATATGTACTTGCATCGGCATCATTGTGCTGCTGTACCAGATTGCCCCTGTGCGCACCGCACTTTCCATTACGCCCATGTCAGTTGCTGATTGGGGAGTGAGTATCGGCGCGGGGTTGGTGGCCATGCTCATCATCCGGCTGGGCAAACATTTGAAGTTTTTTCAAAATAAAGAACTATGATTGGTTCCCTCATCACCTGGTCGCTTAAAAACCGCATCGTCGTCCTGCTGATTGCTGCGGCTGTTATCGCTTATGGCATTCACTCGGTGAGGAACACGCCCGTGGATGCCATTCCCGATTTGTCGGAAAACCAAGTCATCATTTTTACCGAGTGGATGGGGCGCAGCCCGCAGATCATGGAGGACCAGGTCACCTACCCGCTGGTGAGCAACTTGCAGGGCATTCCGAAGGTAAAAAACATCCGTGCCAACAGCATGTTTGGGATGAGTTTTGTGTTCGTGGTTTTTGAAGACGACGTGGATGTTTATTGGGCTCGGACACGTGTGTTGGAACGATTGAATTACGCGCAACGACTGCTTCCCGATGGCATTGTCCCCACACTCGGTCCAGACGGCACCGGCTTGGGGCATGTCTATTGGTACACGCTCGATGCGCCAGGTTATGATTTGGGCGAATTGCGGGCATTGCAGGATTGGTACATTCGTTTTGCACTGCAAACTGTGCCTGGCGTAAGTGAGGTGGCCTCCTATGGTGGATTTCAAAAGCAATATCAAGTGGTTGTAGACCCTCTGAAACTTAATTATTACGGCATCACCATCATGGATGTTGCCGAAATAATACGAGCGAACAACAACGACGTGGGCGGAAGAAAGTTCGAGCAGTCGGACATCGGTTACATCGTTCGGGGATTGGGATACATCAAAGACATCCGGGAAATTGAAAACATCTCCCTGAAAACCCTCAATTCTATCCCCATAAAAGTGCGCGACGTAGCATCGGTACAAATGGGCGGCGAACTCCGCCTAGGCATTGTGGAAGAGAATGGCACAGGTGAAAAAGTGGGCGGAATTGTCGTGATGCGCTTTGGCGAAAATGCAAAAGATGTTATTGACCGCATAAAAGTAAAACTGAGCGACGTTGAAAAAGGCCTGCCGCCCGGCGTTAAATTCAAAACGGCGTATGACCGCTCAGATTTGATTGAAGCAACCATTGCCACGCTGAAAGAAGCTCTCATCGAAGAAATCGTCGTAGTGTGCATCGTGCTTTTTATTTTCCTGCTGCATGTGCGAAGCACATTGATTGTGGTCATTACCATTCCAATTTCGGTGCTTGTTTCTTTCATCATGATGGGTTGGTTTGGGATTACCTCCAATATCATGTCGCTGGCAGGCATCGCACTGGCTGTGGGCGATTTGGTGGATGCGGGTATTGTCATGGTAGAAAACGCAATGAAATCGCTTGTAGATGAAACAGAATAACAATCTCACCAACGAAGAACGAGAGGCGCGGATTGAAAAATCATCCAAACTGATTGGAGGAGCAGTAGTGAGCTCCATCCTCATTACGCTTGTTTCATTCAGCCCTATTCTTTTCCTGACCGGACAAGAGCACAAACTTTTTTCCCCGTTGGTTTGGACGAAGACATTTGCCATGATAGGCTCTGCATTTGTCGTCGTGTTTCTCGTACCCGTTCTGATGGTAATGCTTTTAAAAGGAAAAGTCCGTCCCGAGAGCAAGCACCCCATTTCTCGTTTCTTCAAATGGCTGTACTCGCCGCTCATCCTTTTGTGCATGCGGTGGAAAAAAACAACCATTGCGTTGAGTGTACTGCTGGTGCTGGGCAGCATTCCGCTGGTGTTGAGCATCGGAACGGAGTTTATGCCCCCGCTGGATGAAGGTTCGCTTTTGTTTATGCCGGTCACATTGCCCAGCGTTTCCAACTCTGAAATCAAACGGATCATGCAGGTGCAAGACAAAATCATCAAGGCCTTTCCTGAGGTGGACAATGTGCTCGGCAAAGCCGGCAGGGCGAACTCCGCCACCGACAACGCGCCGTTGAGCATGATTGAAACAATTATTTTGCTCAAACCACGATCCGAATGGCGCGATGGAATGACAAAAAACGATATCATCGATGAGCTCAACGCAAAACTGCAAATTCCAGGGGTGGTGAACGGCTGGACGCAACCCATCATCAACCGCATCAACATGCTTTCCACGGGGATAAGGACGGATGTTGGCGTAAAAATTTACGGACAAAATCTCGATACCATAAACAAACTGGCACAGCAGTTCAGGATAGAATTGCAGGGTGTGGACGGGGTGAAGGATTTGTATGCTGAACCGATTACCGGTGGCATGTACGTTGACATTAATATCAGAAAAGATGAAATTGGGCGATATGGGCTTACGATAGACGATGTGAATATGTTCATTGAAACCGCTTTAGGAGGCATGAACGTGACCACCACGATAGAAGGACGGCAACGATTTTCGGTGAATGTTCGATTTGCACAGGATTTCAGGGATAATATTGAAAAACTGAAACGCCTGCAAATGCAAACAATGGATTACGGCACTATTCCGCTCTCGGCGGTGGCCGATATAGCTATTTCCGATGGGCCGCCGATGATTAATTCTGAAAACGCCTTGTTGCGTGGTACGTTGTTGTTTAATGTACGTGACCGAGATTTGGGGAGCACCGTTGCCGATGCAAAAAAGAAGTTGGAAGCCGCCATACAAAAACTTCCGAAGGGCTATTTCCTGGAATGGAGCGGTCAATATGAAAATCAAGTGCGAGCAGAAGAACGTCTGAAAATCATCATGCCGATTGTACTCGTCATCATTATGATGATTTTATATTTCACTTTTAGTTCTTTTCGCGAAGCGCTGATTGTGCTCACCAGTATTCCAGTTGCGTTGGTTGGCGGTGCCTATTCTTTGTATTTTTTTGATGTGAATTTTTCGGTCGCAGTGGCTGTTGGATTCATTGCCCTGTTTGGCGTGGCAGTGGAAACAGGTATTCTGATGCTTGTTTATATGAACAACTCGCTTTACGATAAATCAAGCAGACTCAAAGAAGCAAATAAATCCTTCACCAATCAGGATGTGGAAGCTGCCATTTACGAAGGCGCGGTGCTTCGCTTGCGTCCCAAATTAATGACCGTCATGGTGGACATTCTGGGCTTGCTGCCAGTGCTGCTCGCCACCGGAACAGGCAGCGATGTGATGAAACCTATCATCATTCCCTTTGTATTTGGCTTGGTTACCTCCACACTTTTTGTGTTGATAGTTTTGCCGGTGGTGTATGCCGTCGTGAGAGAACGCGAGTTGAAGAAAACCGGGGAACTGAAATTTGCACAAGCTAATGATTAAGTAATATGCACAAGCTTTTGAAAATAAACATTTTAAGCGGGGCCATCCTCCTGTCGGCACTTTCTTCCGGAGGTCAAACACTACTCGCCCTCGACAGCATCCTGACCCGCATCGAGACCGTTCACCCACGCCTGAAAGGCACGGACGCCCGCATCCGCGAACTCGACACCTACGCAAAAGGCGCCATCACCATGCCAGCGCCCCAGGTCGGTGGCGGCTTTTGGATGACCCCATACAATCCGGAACGGTGGCGTGAAGGCATGGGCGCATTTATGGTTTCCGCCGAACAAATGTTCCCCAACCGCAACATGCAAAAAGCAGAACAACGGTACATGTACGCCATGTCGGGCATGGAAACCGCTGAGCGTGGCGTAATGAGGAACATGTTGTTTACGGAAGCTAAAAATGCATATTATTCCTGGTTGGTGATGGAAAAAAAAATAGCCGTCCTGGAAGAGAGCAAGAAAGCCTTGCGTTTGCTCATCGAAAGCGCCGAACAACGATACCTATACAACCGAGAAAAACTCGGAAGCATCTACAAAGCCCAATCAGAATTGGCCAATGTTGAACGGATGCAGGCCATGTACACTGGTGAAATCCGTAAACAACGCGCCATGCTGAATACCCTGATGCAACGCGATCCATTGAACGAGTTGGAGATTGATACCACGGGATGGCGAACCACCCAGATACCCATTCTGCCCGATACTTCCAAGATAGCATCCCGCAGTGATTTTCGTGCCATCGAGCAAAACCTCCATATTGCCAGGCTCGAACAGGAATGGCAACGCTCCAAGTTGAAACCTGAATTCGGACTGAGCTATGACCATATGTTCTCGTTTGGCGATACGCCATGGCAATTTTCATTAACAGGTATGGTTACTGTGCCGATTGTCCCATGGGCAAACAAAGATGTCAAGGCACGAATCGATGGAATTGATTACCGAATTGCCGCTTTTGAGTTGCAAAAGGCAGACTTTGTAAATCAAGTATGGGGTAACCTCACCGACCGCCTGCTAATGATGCAGACACTTCAAGAACAAATAGACCGCTATGAATTTGACATCATCCCCAACCAACGCAAACGCTACCAAAGCACTTTGCTTGCCTGGGAACAAAATACCGACGAACTTTTTATGGCACTTGATGCCTGGCTCGAACTCAATATGAGCCGCCTTAGTCAACTCGACTTGCTTCAACAACTCCTGATAGCCCGCATCGATTATGAAAAAGAATTGGAACTGCGTTAAATACACAGTCTTTTGTCTGGTTGTGCTGGCTTCCATCGCGTTGGCCTGCCGGCAAAAAAGCAGTGGACACGAAGGCCACACAAACGAAGTTAAACCCGTTTATACCTGTCCGATGCACCCCGAAATCCTTCGGGATTCGCCTGGAAGTTGCCCGATTTGCGGGATGGACTTAGTCAAAAAAGAAATTGACAACGCTGATCACTTTGCCGGATTGGACAGCGGCGACATTCTTTTGAAGCCTACATACGAATATGTGTTAAGTGCCACTGCGACTATTCGACCGGAGCGTAAATCCATTTCCGACACATTAAATGTGCCCGGATACCTGACCTACGATGCCCGGCAACTCAAAGCGGTGTCGGCTCGTTATGGTGGACGTATTGAGCGACTATATGTACGTTATTCATTTCAGCCTGTACATAAAGGGCAACGCCTGCTTGACATTTACAGTCCTGACATAGCAACCGCTCAGCAGGATTTGATTTTTTTGATAGAAAATGATCCGGACAACACAACACTGCTTGAAAACGCCCGCCGACGCCTTTCACTTCTTGGACTAACTAACAAACAAATCAATGAGGTGGAAGCCAAACGTAAACCGCTCCTTTCTTTGCCGGTGTTCAGCTCCTACGCCGGTTTGCTTGTTGAAAACCCAACTTCAGGCCCAGCCGTAACTATGCCCGGCGGTGGAATGAACAATGATAAGCCTCAGCAAAACCCCTCCCCGCCGCAGGCTTCCACCGAGCTTTCTCTAAAAGAGGGCATGTACATCCAACCCGGTCAGAGGCTGTTCGGCTTGCAAAGCCTATCAACCGTGTGGGCGATACTTGAATTTTATCCTTCCACAGTTCAATCGTTGAAAGTCGGCCAAGCAGTCGAATTGCATATCGAATCATATGCCGAACCGTTTCGGGGAAAAATCAACTACATCGAACCTTTGTATGGCTCCAAGAGTAAAAATCTTCGGGTTCGGGTATATCTGCCCAATCCCGTCGGAATACTCAAACCCGGCACTTTGCTTACCGCATCTGTGCACACTGGGAGCCGCTCCGCACTTTGGATTCCGGCAACTGCGGTCATTGATTTGGGGCAAAGCAAATTCGTATTCTTAAAAACAGCGGAGGGCTTCCGTTCAAGAAAAATCAGTTCGGGTTACCGCTCCGGCAATATGCTGGAAGTGACCGCGGGGCTTTCGCCCGACGATGAAATCGCCGAAAATGGGCAGTTGCTCATGGACAGCGAGAGTTTTGTCAAAGCAAAATAACTGACAATGAATACTTTGAAAATAAAAAAAATACCACTGTTCATGGTGATATTGTTATTTGCCGCCTGCACCAAACCGGCGCCGGTAGAAGAAAACGTCTATTACACTTGCTCCATGGATCCACAGGTTGTGGAACAAAGACCCGGCCCATGCCCGATATGTAAAATGCCTTTGGTTCGGGTAGAAACCGCCCCAGACCAAAAAGAGAACGAGGTAAAACTTAGTGACGACCAAATCCGGCTCGCCAACATCCAAACCGACACGGTTCGGTTGCGACCTTTGGGCGAAGAAATCACTCTTGCCGCAACGTTGCGCGAAAACCAAAACGGTATCAATACCGTGTCTGCAAGATTAACCGGAAGACTTGAACATCTTTTCGTGCGCAATGCTGGAGAATATGTGCGGGCAGGGCAAGCTGTTTTTGAGTTGTACAGCGAAGAACTCGCTGCCGCACAGCAGGATTATTTGCTGGCCTTGAAAAGTAAAAATCGCTATGGCAGCACCGACCTTGATTTTTCCCGCATTGCGGATGCCGCCCGCAACAAACTGATGCTTTGGGGTATGACCGAAGCGCAATTGTATGAAATCGAGCAGTCCGGCTCAACTAAAAACACCGTTACGTTTTACAGTCGCTACGCCGGTTATGTCATGGAAGCCCCGCCCGCTGAAGGCAGTTATGTGGCAGAAGGCTCAACGGTGCTCAAACTTGTTGACCTGCGAACACTCTGGGCGGAGGCGCAACTGTACATCAGCGATTTGCCCTTCCTTGCCAAAACCCGCGAAGCCTCGGTCACTTTGCCCTATTACCCCGGTCGCATCCTCCCCGGCAAAGTCAGTTTTGTTAATCCTAACCTGGAAACATCCTCCAAAATTGTGCTTGTGCGAATGGAAATTTTCAACCAAAGCGGCGAATATCAACCGGGCATGCAAGCCTGGATCACCCTAAAAGGAAAAACCCGCAACGCAATTGCTGTACCTACCAATTCAATTATTCAGGAAAGTCGCGGGGTCACAGTTTGGATAAAAAATACCCGTGGAGGCTTCGAAGGCCGAATGGTGCAAACAGGTATTGCCAATGAGGACTACACAGAAATTATCGAAGGGCTTAAAGCGGGTGAGATAGTGGTGGTTTCTGGTGCCTATCTGTTGCAAAGCGAATTGGTGTTTAAAAAAGGAGCAGACCCAATGGCAGGGCATAAAATGTAAACCAGTATGAGTACCCGATGAAATAAAATAAAGCTTTAGAATCGCATTAAAAAACCTTCCCTTCGTTTTATCGTTTTACCTTTGCGTATACTATGAATTTTCGTCCTGTCACATTGTTTTTATTCCTCGGCCTGTTCGTCACATCGGCGAACGATGCTGGGGCATGTGGCGACGAACATTCCAGAAATGCGG
>JADLBE010000168.1 GCA_020847915.1 Saprospiraceae bacterium
AACCTCGAACCGGGCAAAAAATACCCGGTTTTGTTCGATGTGTACGGCGGACCAGGATCACAAACCGTTCAAAACCAATACGATGGCTACGTTGGCGCCTGGCACCAAATGCTGGTACAAAAAGGCGTGATCGTGGTGAGTGTCGACAACCGTGGCACCGGCGCCCGTGGCTCGGCGTTTAAAAAAAGCACCCAACTCCAACTCGGTAAATTCGAAACCGAAGACCAAATCGCCGCGGCCCGTTACCTGGGCACGCTTCCTTTCGTCGACCCCAACCGCATCGGCATCTGGGGCTGGAGTTTCGGCGGCTACCTCAGCACCTCCTGCGTTTTGAAAGGCAACGATGTGTTTAAAATGGCCATGGCCGTTGCGCCGGTCACCAACTGGAAATGGTACGACAGCGCCTACACCGAACGTTACATGCACACCACGGCCGACAATGCCGAAGGGTACGAAACCAACTCGCCCGTAAACTACGCCACTCGCCTGCGCGGAGGCAACTACCTCATTTGCCACGGTATGGCCGACGATAATGTTCATTACCAGCAATGTGCCGAAATGATCAACGCACTCGTCAAAGCCAACAAACAGTTCGACACGCATTATTACCCCAACCGCAACCACGGCATTTCGGGCGATAACGCGACGCGGCATTTGTTTACCAAACTGACGAGTTTTGTGATGAGCAAATTGTAGTCGACAGTCGACAGTCGACAGTCATCGAGACGCCCACCATAGACTGTTGACTGTCGACTATGAACTATGGGCTGTTGACTGTCGACTGTCGACTCCCACTGATCACTGACCACTGATGGCTTCTGCCCGCAACGTATCGCTGTCCCACGCATTGTCGTCCTCCAGATTGCTGATGAAACGCACGTCTTCGCGCAGCAGTTTTTCCTGAAGTTCTATTTCCACGCGGGCTGAGAGGGCGTAACGTTCCTTGTCTTTTTCCGCCCATTCTTTGGACAGTTTTTCGATGGCGCCTTCGTCGTATTTGATGAATTCCTGCGCTTTGCGGGTGGCGGTGTAGTTGCGGAAACCCATGGCGTGCAGCACATCCACACCCATGTACACGGAGCTGTGCAGCGATTCCCGGTAGGTTTTTATGGGACCTTTGGCGAGCAGGTCGTAGGTGTGGTAACGGTGTTTGGTGCGCACGAATAGTTGCAGGTGGGGAAAATGTTTGCGCACCACGTCTACCAGCGTGTGGGTTTCTTCTTCCGAATCGATGGCGGAAATGAGGATTTTGGCCTCGTCGGCGCCGGCCGATTTGAGCAGGTCGAGACGGGTGCTGTCGCCGTAATACACCTTGAAACCCATTTTGCGCAGCAAATCCACGCGGTCGCTGTCGTGATCGAGGATGGTGGCTTCCACGCCTGCAGCGCGCAAAAATCGGCCGACGGTACTTCCAAAATGCCCGAACCCGGCGATGATGACCTTGTGTTTTTCGTCCACCTTATCGGCAGGCGTATCGTCGGGCACTTCGCGGGTACCAAAACGCGGATCGATGAAACGTTCGTTGAGGAACAGTAATAAAGGCGAAAGAACCATGGTAACGGTGGTTACTGCCATGCCCATTTCGAGGATGTGTTTGTCGAGTAGTTTGAGTTGTCCGGCCGCGGCGAGCAGTACAAAAGCAAATTCGCCCACCTGGCAAAGCAGTAGGGAAAACAACAGGTTTTGGTCGGTTTTTAGGCCAAATTTGTGACCTATGAACAATAAAACCGCAATTTTTACCAACAAAACCAGCCCTACGAGGGCAAACAAAAGCGCCGGTTCGTCGCGTATGAGGTTGAAGTTGATGGTGGAACCCACAGCCGTAAAAAACAAACCGAGCAGCAAACCTTTAAACGGCTCCACGTCACTTTCCAGTTCGTGGCGGTACTCGCTGTTGGCCAGCAACATGCCCGCCAGAAAAGCGCCAAGGGCCGCGCTGAGTCCGGCCAGTTGCATGAGGTACGCCACGCCGATCACCAACAGCAGGGCCGAGGCGGTAAAAAGTTCGCGCACGCGTGTGCGGGCTATGCTTCGCAAAAAAGGGTTCACCAGCCAGCGGCCCGCCACGATCAAAAAACCGATGGCGCCCAGCGACGTAAGGACTTTGAAACCCGTGCCACTTTCGCCGGCAGCTGCGGCTTCCTGTATGGCCAGCAAGGGCAAAAGTGCAAGCAGGGGTATGACGGCAATGTCCTGCATGAGCAACACAGCAAACGATGCTTGTCCTGCCTGACTGTCGCCAAGCCCGCGTTCTTTCAACGTTTGTAAAGCGATGGCCGTGCTGCTCATGGTGAAGGCTGCGGCCACCACAAACGACGTTTCGATCGGCCAGCCAAAAACACCGTACAGCAAAGCAAAAACGGCGGCAGTGGTAGCCAGCAATTGCGAACCGCCCAGGCCCAGAATGGCTTTGCGCATGCTCCAGAACGACTGCGGATTGAGCTCCAGACCGATGAGAAAAAGCATCATTACCACACCGAATTCGGAGGCATGCATCACGTCTTCACCTTCAGCACCTACAAATCCCAGAACGAACGGACCGATAAGTACGCCTGCCAGCAAATACCCCAACACGCTGCCGATGCCCAGGCGTTTGGCGAGGGGCACACAAAGGAGGGCTGCGCCCAAAAAAACGATGGCTTGTTGTAAAAAATGCGTTCCCATGGCTTAGAGCATGTTGAGGTATTGTCGTTGTGAAATTTCCGACCAATCGGCTTCGCCCGAGGCAAGATGGGTGAGTACGTCGCGGTAGGTACCGGCAAACGAATTGCATTGTTCATCGGTGGCCAGGTTGGTTTGATGGATGACAAACGGCGGCAGGTAGGTCATGCGGCAAAGCGTGGCGGTTTGGTCGAAAGGACGCAAAAACTCGTTGACAGTGAATCGGTTGCGACCATCCTGCTGGTAAACTTCCTTGCTGCCGCCCACGGTAATGGCGTTAAAAACCCGTTTGCCGG
>JADLBE010000169.1 GCA_020847915.1 Saprospiraceae bacterium
AGGCAGCAGGCAGCAGGCAGCAGGCAGCAGGCAGCAGGCAGCAGGCAGCAGGCAGCAGGCAGCAGGCAGCAGGCAGCAGGCAGCAGGCAGCAGGCAGCAGGCAGCAAAAAAACACCCAATCACTTGAAAAACAAATGATTGGGTGTTTTTTTTTACTGCCTGCTGCCTGCTAACCGCTAACGGCTAACGGCTAACTACCCTTTTCGTATTCTTTCCAATTTTACCGCTTTCACCGGTTTAAGGATCAACGGCGCTTTTTCTTCGTCCACCGAATCGCTGTCGAGGCCGAACCAGTTTTTGGGCGACGATACCAATGATTTTACGCTGAGGTAAATGTCCATGATGATCTGCTCGGTCCAGGGAAGTTCGTTTTCGTTGGACAAAAATTCGCGCATGAGCACAAACCTGAAATCGCCTGTGGGGTAACCCGATTGGGTATGGTAACGCGAGTGGACACTGAGTTCACCGTTTTCCAGCAATTCCTGCACCACTTTTTTCATAAACACGTTCATGCGCTGCTGCACGCGGAAGCCGAGGAAAAAATTGACTTTGTAAACGTCATCGGTAGCGATGGTATTCACCTCGTATTCCATGGTGTAGGGTTCGTCGGTGGTGGTGATGTTGACGAACCAGTACACATCTGCGCGTTTGGGTTGAGTTTGCAGGATGGCGTACATGACGCTGTCTTCCACCTTTTTGGGATTTTTCGCGCTGCTCATGAACACCAGGTTGGTGGCGTATTTCGGAATATCGTGGTCGTTGCTGAGTGAAATTAGCTGATCGAGGTAGTCCCTGATTTTCACCTCTTCGGTATAACTCTGACGAATTCGTTTGGCATTCACCCACAGCAGCATGATGCCGAACAACAGGGCGGCCATCATCACCGTCACGTAACCACCTTCGTGAAACTTGGAAGCGTTGGCCCAAAGAAAAAGCATTTCCAGTCCCAGGTAAAACACCAGCATGATCCATACGATGACAGAATGGATTCGTTTCATTACCAGCCAGTTGGACAGCAGGATGGTGGTGCACAACATGGCCAGAACAATGGCCAAACCATAAGCCGCTTCCATGTGTTTGCTTTCTTTAAACAACAATACCACACCCACGCAACCCAGCCATAAAAAGGTATTGACGGCCGGAATGTACAACTGGCCTTTCATGTTGGAAGGGAATTTCACCGTCATTTTGGGCAACAGTCCAAGCCGGATGGCCTCGGAAACCAGGGTAAACGAGCCGGAAATAAGCGCCTGGCTGGCAATGATGGCGGCCAGGGTTGCCATGATGATGCCCGGCCAGAGAAACCAGTGGGGCATAACGCCGTAAAACGGATTATCTTCCATGTGTTGTCCCTCGTGGTGCAGCAACCACGCAGCTTGTCCGAGGTAATTGAGCACCAGACAGGTTTTTACAAAAATCCAGCTCATCTGGATGTTTTGGCGCCCGCAGTGCCCCAGGTCGGCGTACAAAGCCTCGGCGCCTGTGGTGCACAGGAATACCGCACCCAGGATCAGGATACCTTTGGGATGGTGCACCAAAAGTTCGTAACCGTACCACGGGTTGAGGGCCTGGATGACCGATGGATCGTGCCAAATTTGGACCACACCCAACACACCAATCATGGAAAACCAAAGCAACATGATGGGACCAAAGGCTTTGCCCACCACGGCGGTACCAAATCGTTGCAAAAAAAAGAGCGCGGAAATGATGATGATGGTAATCGTCATCGTTGGTATGTGCGGGTACTTGATCACCAGACCTTCCACGGCTGAAGAAACCGAGATGGGTGGTGTGATCATGCCATCGGAAATCATGGCGGCCCCGCCGATAAGTGCCGGGTAGAGAAGCCAGCGCTCGCGCCTGCGAACAAGGGTGTACAGGGAAAAAATACCGCCTTCACCTTTGTTGTCGGCCCGAAGCGTCAGCAACACGTATTTGATGGTGGTTTGCAGCGTCAGCGTCCAAAAAACGAGTGAAACGCCGCCCAGAACCACAAGCCTGGAGATCACGTTGCCCTCCCCGACAATGGCTTTCATAACATACAGCGGCGAGGTTCCGATGTCCCCGTAAATGATGCCAAGCGTAATGAGTAATCCCGCCATGGTGAGGCGGTGGTGTCCGTGATGCTGGCCGGCGGCAGTGTTTGCCATGAGGTTGGGTTTTATTGCGGGCCAAATGTAAACAGCGGTCAGCAGTCAGCAGTCAGCAGCCAGCAAAAAAAAAAGCGTCATCCCAAATTTGAGGATGACGCTTGATCGTTTTTTGCTGACGGCTGACTGCTGCCCGCTGACTGCTGTTTAGTGGTGATGACCACCTTCGCCGTGCACGTGACCGTGGCTGAGTTCAGCTTCTTCGGCCTCGCGTACGTTTTCTACCGAACCGGTAAAAAACAGATCGACACCTGCCATGGGGTGATTGAAATCGACTTTAACCTTGTCGAGGCCAACCCAGGCTACCATACCTTCGAAGTGGTTGCCCTGCTGGTCGGTAAGTGGCAAAACGTTGCCAACTACGAGCAGATCTTCGGGAATTTTCCCATCGACTTCAAAGATTTCTTTGGGGACTTCCACGATTGCGGTTTCGTCGTATTCGCCGTATGCATTGGCGGCTTTGATGCCAAAAGCGAAAGTATCGCCGGCTTGTTTGCCGGTAAGGTTGCTTTCAAAATCAGGAATCATCATACCGACGCCAAAGATGAATCCTAGTGGATCGCGGCCTTCGGTGGTTTCAATGACCTCGCCCTCTGCGGTGCCTTCGGTCAGGGTGTAGTGCACAAGCACTACTTTGTTGGGTTCAATAACCATTGGGAAATTGTAAAAGTGATGAATGTGTTTGGCTTTTAACCAATACATCACAAAGGTAGGCTATTCTGCGGTATTAAGAGCATGATTTAGTTGCTTTTTGTACCTGAAATATTGCATAAAAAAGGCCACACCCTCGCGAATACCTGTTGGTTTCACCCCCTTTTTGCTTTGTGCCCTGGAGATGTGGTACATGCTTTTCCAATGGTGGTAATAGTCGCGGTAAATGCCTCCAATGCTGTTGGCCGGATCGTATACATGCGCAGGCTCACTAAACACGCCGTTCATTTCCATCACCGTGAATTCACCACGCCACAAGGCGTCGAGCGATGCACATTTCAAATCAAACCGTCCAAAATACACACCTTCCATGTTTTCCCAAACCGGCTGGAACACATCGCGCAACGTCTGATCAATCAGATGGTTGCCATTGATAAACTTCGTTCCCCGCGCATGGTTTCCGATGGGTTCGAGCAACAGGGATTCACCCTCCGCCGGAACAGACCGCATCACTTCCGGCTGCTCTTTTTCAAAACGTTCGATCTGAAACTGCGCCCGCACTTCCTTTTCCATGAGTTCACCCACGGTGGATTTCCCATCGCCGGTGACGGATAAAAAGTCCTTCAAACAAAGCGAACTGATGTCAAATGCCGGTCCGTCGGGATGCCCATGAAACAACACCGACGCTTCCACGGGAAGTGTAATAAACTCCTGGATGATGAAGGGTACAGGATGCGCTTCGAGATGTTCGTACAGATCCGTAGCAGCAACCAGTTTTTTGATCAAAAAGCCGCGTTCGCCCACATCGGGTTTGGCAATGAGGGGAAAATGTACACCTGCCGCTTCGAGCTTTTGCAACATGGTTCCGCGGGACAAACCTGGCTCCAGCAAAACCCAACGCGGCAGGTATTGCCCGGAAATCAGGTTCAGAATGTCGGATTTGGATTCACCCAACGCACCGCCCAGCGGTATCGCGGGATTCACATTGCTGAAAAAAAACGGATGGCGTGCCCGAAGGGCAAACCAGGCGTACATTCCGTAAACGGGCAGGTTGGCAGCCCAGGCTGGCAGGTATTCCCAGGTGGTCCATTTCGACCAGGTATTTTGCATGTGTCGTGTTTTGAAAAGGCGGGCAAAGTTAGAGCCAGACGTTAAATCGTTCAGGGTGTTTCCATTAAATTTACAAAAACAAAAAAGATGTTAATTTTCGACCTTGTATTTCAAGCCGTTTTTATATTTACACGAGTTTTGCTACATTTTTCAATCTTAATCTTTTAACCACCTTATGACCTACGCTTCACTAACCGGTGCATTGCGCCTTGTATTGCTATTGTACCTCCCCTTTTCCCTTTTTTCGCAAAAAGCCCCCAAATTCGGCAAAATAAGCCCTGAAGAACTCAGCCTGAAAGCTTGTCCGTTCGACGCTTCTGCCACAGCATTTTACCTGTTCGACAACGGTGAAACCCAACTCGAAGGAGGCGCCGTTATCCGTCTGGTAACCCGCCGCCATTTCCGCGTCAAAGTGCTGCAACAGGAAGGCGCCGCATTGGCCGATCAAAAAATCGTTGTGTACACGCCAGAACGCGACGCAGAAACCATCGAAGACCTCAAAGCGGTGGCTTACAACCTGGAAAACGGAAAAGTGGTGGAAACCAAACTCGATAAATCGGCCATTTTTAAAGAAAAAACCTCCGAGACCCTTACCACCTACAAATTCGCGGTGCCCAATGTACGGGCCGGCACCGTGTTTGAAGTGTCGTACGAATTGCGCTCCAGTTACTACATTTCCATCGACCCCTGGATTTTCCAGCACGATTACCCCGTTCAACGCAGCGAATACCAGGTGAATATTTTCCAGGATTTCAACTACCGGCGCTCGTTGATGGGCTACCACCCGGTGGATGTGAAAGAAGAAAGGGGCATTCGCCGTATGCCCATGGGAAGCGGTATGGCCGAACTCACCGAAATCATCCAAAATTACACCGCTGTAAATGTGCCCGCATTCCGCATCGAACCTTATTTGTATACCGACGACAACTACCGTACCGCCGTGCGTTTCGATTTGAAAAGTGTGGACCCAAGCAATGGATTCACGGTCAAGGTAGCAACCGACTGGGGTGAAGTGGCGGGCAACCTCGCTACAAATACGCATTTCGGTGATTTCCTGAAGAAAAAATCGCCCATGAAGGACCAGGCCGCCACCTTCAAAGCCATTGCCGATCCAAAACAACTCATGCAACAGGTCTTCAGCCACGTACAGTCTTATTACAGCTGGAACGGCGATTTCAGCTACCTTGCCGATGAAGCACCGGATGAAGTTTATAAGTCCAAAAAGGGCAATTCCGCGGCCATCAACCTCTCGTTGGTAAGCCTTTTGCGCGAAGTGGGTTTGGATGCCAATCCGGTGGTGTTGAGTACCCGAAACAACGGCCGCATCCTTCCCGGACAATGCAGCGCCAATTTGCTCGACCATACTATCGCCGTGGCGAAAATCGACACCACCCTGTATTATATGGACGCCAGCGACGCTTTTTCTTCCGTGAACCTGCTGCCGCCCCAAAACTGCAACGGTACCGCCATCATCGTCCGAAAAGAAACCTACCAGGCTGTTGAGCTCAAGCAAAACCAAATCAACGGCATCCATTCCCACCTCAACCTGACCCTCGACGCTTCCGGCAACGTGCAGGGCGACGGCGACCTCACATTCAACGATTACGGCGCCTGGGCCAAACGTTGGGAAATTGCCAGGGCCGGGAGCGAAAAAGCATTCCTCGAAGCCTGGGCCGGCGATAAATCCGGCATTGAATTCAGCAAATCCACGATCGCTCCACTCGACAGTAACGACATGCCCCTGAAAATCCAACTCCAGGGATCTTTCAACGGTATTGTGGAACAGGCGGGCAACCTGCTGCTCGTATCACCCTGGGCGCTCGACCAGGAAAAGGAAAACCCCTTCACTTCGGCTACCCGCGACTACCCCGTAGAGTTTTACTACCCTACGGTGAAAAGCTCGACGGTGAAACTAACCATACCTCAGGGGTATGTGGTGGAAAGTTTGCCCAAAAGTTTGAAAGTGCGCCTGCCCGACGGCAGCGCGCGTTTCACCTGCAATGTGGGCCAAAAAGACAACGTCATTACTTTAACCAGCATGGTTACCGTTACCCGAACCCTGTACACGCCTGAAGAGTACGCCGACCTGAAAAGTTTTTACCAAACGGTGGTGGACAAAGAACTTGAAAAAATCGTGTTGAAAAAAGCGTAATGCCATGACTTTTAAGGTTTCAGCTTTTTTCATAGCGCTATGTGCTTGTACGGTTCTCGCAGCGCAACCCGCTTCCTACGCTGTCGATCTGCTGCCCGCAGCTTTGAAAAACGATGCCCATGCGGTACGCCGTTACCGGCACATACGGTACGATGTGCGCAGCCCCGAAAACATCGTTTTGCAGTTCACCGAGGCCGTCACCCTGCTCAACAGCAATGCCAAAGGACACACCACACTGGCTGTGTTTTACGACAAACAAACCAAAATCCGTTCGCTCGGCGCTACCGTGTACGACGCGCAGGGAAAGGTGACCAAAAAATACAAGGAGAAAGATTTCCGGGATTTCGCCGCCCAGGATGGGTTTTCGCTGTACCTCGACGACCGACTGCGGTTGCTCGAAGTGGCGGTACCCGGTTTGCCCTGTACCGTGGAATTCACCTACGAAACCGACAACAAAGGGCTGCTGACGTTCAACACGTTTATGGCTTATGCTTCCACCCATTTTGCCGTAGAAGAAGACGTTTACGAAGTAAAAGCTCCAACCAACTACGGTTTGCGTTACAAAAATGTGAACGGTGCGCCAGAACCCGAAAAATTACCGGACGGCACCCTGCGCTGGACCTACCGCAACCTGCCTGCCTTGCCGGACGAAATATTGAGTCCGCCGCTCGACGCGCTGAGTCCTACCGTTTGGGTAGCGCCCAATACCATCGCGTACGACGGCAGCAGCGGCGACATCAGTACCTGGGAAAACCTCGGCAAATGGAACTGGGCCCTGCTGGAAGGCCGCGACAAACTTCCGGCCGCAACCGTGGAAAAAGTACGCCAACTGGTGGCAGGAACCTCCGACACCCGGGAAAAAGTATGCCTCATCTACGAATACATGCAGCAGCGCACGCGGTACGTAAGCATCCAACTCGGCATAGGCGGTTTTCAGCCGTTTACGGCCGAAGAAGTGGATAAAACGGGTTACGGCGACTGCAAAGCGTTGTCCAACTACACCCGCGCCTTACTCAAAGCCGTGGACATTCCAAGTACGTATGCCGTTATCGGCGCGGGCGACGACAGGCGCATTCGTTACCCGGACTTTTGCAGTTTCGGGCAAGCCAACCACGTGATTTTGTGTGTGCCGATCAAAAACAGCGATACCCTTTGGCTGGAATGTACCAGCCAACGGCAACCATGTGTTTACCAGGGCGATTTTACCAGCAACCGTCTGGCGCTTTTGGTGGATAAAAACGGTGGCAAACTGGTGCAGACGGCACATTATACACAGGAACAGAACAGGCTTGAAAACACCTTTCAATTCGAGGTTAAAAGCGACGGTGGGGCGGCGGCAACTTTCCAAAGCAACGGTTACGCGGCGGCTTCGGAAGACTACGAGGCCCTGCTTCGGTACCAGGGCAAGGAAGCCGACGACTGGTTGGCTTTGAATTTCCCTGTCGCCAATGCCAAAGTGCTAACACACCGGATTGCGGGCATCGACAGCGTGTTGGCGGGTACCCGTCTGTTTTCGGAATTTACAATGTCGCGCCTGGCCACCGTGCAGGGACAGAGGTTGTTTTTACCCGTTTGCCCCCTGAAACCATTGCCATCTCCGGCATCGGGGGGCAAACGTATGCTGCCCATGGAGATCCGTATGGACAAAGTGCAAACCGACCGGTTTGAGTACCGTTTGCCCGCAGGGCTGAAGGTAGATTTTACACCGGAGGACAAATTTTTGGAAACGCCTTTTGGAACGTACCGCCGAGCCGTTCGCAATGAAGGCAACCTGTTGATCGCCGAGCGGCATTTCGCCATTCATCCGGGTGTGTATCCACCCGAACAATGGTCTGCATTTATTGATTTTTTAAAAAAAGTAAATGCCGCCGATGCGGAAAAAGCCATCCTGTTGCTGGGCCCTTAGAGCTTGTTCACCCTTAAAACTTATGCGCATGCCATTTTTCCGAACGCAGGTACAACACAGCCATTAAGATCATAACCAGCCAATAAACAACTTCAGCAAACCAAACCCACGCAAGCCCGGCGTTTTGAACCATGTTGGTGATGTAATAGATGTAACACAGGTAAATAACCACACTGACTGCCTGGACTTTGAGTCCAAAAAACGTAGCGCCTGTGCCGGAAAGTGTGTTTACCAAAACGGCGCCGAACGTAGACAACATGAGGATAACCAGCAACATGTAAAAAACTGGCTGGGCATCTACAAGCAGGCTGCCCTCTGTTTTGTTGAACAACGGATGCAGCAACTGGTTCGGAAAAAACAAGACCGGTACCGCAATACACATGGTCACCAGCCAGCACAAAGAGGCCGTTTTCCAGGCCGCACGAAGCACTTCGTGGCGCCTTTCCTGTCCGATCAGGTTGCTGACCAGGGTATTTACCCCTGCGGAAAAGCCCCACAGCGGGATGGATAAAAGCAGGTACACCGTACGCGCCAGGTTGGATATGGCCAACGCTTTTTCGCCCAAATTTTCCACCATGCCAAAAAAGAAAATCCAACTGCCTTGTCCGATGGCTGAATGGGCAACCACCGGTATCGACAGGCTGAGTTGTTGTCGGGTAAGTTCCCAATCCGGATAGGGACGGGAAAACACACGCAGCGGCCTGTTTTTTTTGTCAAAAAACATGTACGCCACAAACACCACAAAAGCCACGGCTTCGGCAATGGTACTGGCCAATCCGGAGCCGCCGATGCCCATGGCAGGCAGTCCCAGTTCACCAAAAATAAGACCGTAATTGAGCACCAGATTCACGATGGCCAACAGGATCGTATCCAAAAGAATGATGCTGGTGCGTGCGATGCCGGTGTACAGGGCGATCATGGCCACGCCTGCATAACTGAAAAAGATACCGTAGGAGCGGTAATGGATGTATTCGAGGCACTTTTCGTAAATGGCCGGCGAGTGGTCGAGGAACAAGCTGAAAAACCACGGTGAGCCGAACTTCATAAATACAAACATGATCGCTGCCAGGAACAACTCAAACATCACCATGGTATGGAAGGTGTGCCCCACGGCTCCGGGCTTGCCCTCCCCCATCCTGCGGGCGATCATGATTTGTCCGCCGCGCGAAAATCCATATCCGATGGCAGCCATGGTTATGTAAAAAACGCCCACAAAACCAATGGCTCCAAACTCCACTTCACCCAGATGGTACAACAAAACCGCATCGCTCAGGGCGATTACATTTTGTGCCGCCGACCCCAGCATGATCGGCGCCGAAATCTTCCAGATTTGCTTGTACGTTATGTCAAGACGCATGAGAACTTTAAAATAAAATTTTCCATTCGTAACCCAAAAGCCGAAATTTCAACATGCTTTTAGGCTACCAGAATTTCCAGGGTTTCCACATGGCTGGAACTACGCAAAAATGTTGTTTTACCTTGAAAGCAGGGTCTGTGCTGAGCACTGCAAAATCCAGCAAATCGATGCTCATGGTAACCCGTGGATGTTGTCGCAATAGTTTCCAAACTGATTCCATTTCTGCCGACCAATGAACATCATCAAAAACGAACAATGTTTTTTCCCCGCTGTATTTCAAACAGGTTTCAAAGTACGCCATCGTGGGTTCTGCACGGTGGTTACCGTCAAAAAAAATAAGATCGGGCGTGTCGCCGTTGCGCAGGACTTCAGGAAGTATGTGGTCGAAGTTGCCGGCATACACCTTTGCATTGTCGAGTTTCAGCCATTCCAGGTTGAGTGCAGCAATGTGTGCCAGGGGCTCAGCCCCTTCAATGGTATCCAACCTGCCGGGTTGGCCACCTGCGGCCAGGTAAGCGGATCCGAAACCAAGTGAGGCGCCCAATTCGATCATCCTGCCGGGTTTTAACCATTGGGCCAACCGGAACAAACGCCTGCCCTGGCGCGGAGAACTTGCCGAGGTGCGGGCGATCTCGCTGATCCTGCGTTCGTGTTTGCCTGTCCGCGCACCCGGATCGTCGTAAACAACCGTTTCGTGCCCCATCATCAACCGGTGTCGCAACATTTCAATGTCGTCAAAAGCGTAATAACAACGGCGGTCTTCCAGCACGGCCCTTACGAGTGCGTAAACAAACGGTGAGTGCAGTTGGTATTGCGTTACGGCCCGAAGGTAAAAGCCCGGAAAAGCGCTGATCAGGTTGATGGACATGGTTGTTTTTTACCTCGAAACATAAAAGCAGGCGAAAATAGGACGGATGGTTCATACCGCCAAACGGGCCGGGGAAAGGCTGTCGGCAACATTTTAAAAAAATACTTTGAAACCGGAGGTTACCTGAAGGCAGGCGCCGACACAAACCGTCAACAACAACCCGGAAAACACGACAAAACGCCATCCAACAATTTTTCATCCCGTTCCGTATGCACAGCCGTTTTTTCTTGCCCGCTTTTTTCCTTCTTGCAGCTTTCACGAGCCAGCTTTCCGCCCAATCGTACCGCACCGCCGCCGGTATCCGTGTTGACCAGGGTTTCAACCTCAGTTTGCAACAATACATCGCGAACGGGTGGACCGCCGAAGGCATCGTACACACCTCACTCGGTTCCGACGACATAGGACTCACCTTGCTGGCCGAAAAACACCAAAAAATCCTGTTCCGCAACATCAACCTGTATTGGGGCGCGGGTGGTCACTACTACCTCAACAATACGCCCAGTCAATCGGAAAGCGTTGAAGCCATCCCCAATGTGTACGGTGTATCGGCACTTGCCGGAGCTGAGCTTAGTTTGGGCAGGTTCAACGTGTCGGTGGACTGGAAACCGGAACTGCACCTTGGAGGCGAAACGCCTTCCCCATTCGAATGGAACAGCGCAGCCGTATCCGTGCGTTATGTGATCTTAAAAAGGGAGAAAAAAACGATCAAGGACTGGAAAGTGTTTGATAAGGACAAAAAAGACGACAAAAAGAAGGATAAAAAGGACGGTAAAAAGAAGGACAAAAAGGACGACAAAAAGGATGACAAAAAGTGGAAAATCGGAAAGGCGTAAAAAGGTTTCACGCAGATTTACACAGATTGAAACGCAAATGTACGCAGAAGAAAATCTGTGTATATCTGCGTTTCAATCTGTGTAAATCTGTGTGAAACCTTGGTTAATCCTCGCCTGTCAACTTCTGCACCGTTTCTTCCGTTTGCCGGAGGCGTTCCCTGCAAAATTTAATCAGTTCATTGGCCCGTTCGATGCGGGCGGCGAGGGCATCGATGTCGGTGGCATCGTTTTGGAGGGAAGCCACGATGTCCATCAATTCGGCATAGGCCCGGGCATAGGTCATTTTGTCTTCTTTCACGGTGCTTATTTTTCAAACCAAACCTGCGACAGGTTGCCGGGTTCTCCGTTGTAATTGATGCAAATTTCTTCTCCTGCTTTGATGGTACGGACACAATAGATGTCGATCGTATTGGCTTCGAAGTCCATGCCGTAATCGGCATTGGGATCGTATTCGTGGTTGTACAAAGAACCATAGCCAAGGGCCAGGGCATACCACTCGCCATCATCTCCCCAATCAAAATAATAGTCGTCGAGCATGGTTTCCCTGATGTGGGGCAATTCCGATTTGGGAATCAAAAGCACCGGGCAAATTTCAATGATCTCGCCCTCATCGATGTCGCGGGCGGCAAAAACGCCTTGTCCGTGAAGATCGGAAGACGCTACGTATATGGCTGATTGTTGTATGCTCATCCTGAAAATCCTTTATTCCTGTAAATCCTGATCCCTGATCACCAGTCGCCGCCTGCGCCGCCGCCGCCGAAACTACCACCGCCGAATCCGCCGCCGCCGCTGCCGCCAAATCCACCGCCGCCGCTCCAGCCGCCACCGCCGCCGCCGCCAAATCCACCGCCGAAACCACCGCCCCACCATCCACCACCGTGCGACGATCCACGCGTGCGTGGTCCTGCAGACGTGTACATGGTACTGTTGCGCATTTTATAGGCAATAAAGAGGAAAAGCAGGATAAAGAACGCAAAAACAATCAGGAGCACCCAGGCAGGATCATCGTCGCCGGCATCCTGGTCGGCGGTAAATTCACCGGCCAGGGCTTTAAAAATGTCGTTAACACCGGCGTCAATGCCTTCAAAATACCGCTGTTCGCGGAAATAAGGCGCCATGGTGTTGCGGATGATGCGCCCGGCGGTGATGTCGGGCAAAGCGCCTTCCACCCCGTAACCTGTGGCAATAAAAATACCACGTTCCGGAGGCTCTGTTTTGATGAGCATGAGGACGCCGTTGTCTTTACTTTTTTTACCGATGCCCCATTGGTTGGCCAGTTCAAAAGCGTAGGAACTTTTGTCGTAATCGCCGATGTCGCTGCGGATCATGATCACCACAGCCGTCGACGTAGTATCAAAATACGTGCGGAGTTTTTGTTCCAGGAATCGTTTTTGTTCTGGATTAAGCCAGCCGGCGTAATCGTGGACGTACACTTCCGGCACCGGTTTATCCGGAAAAAGTTTCCCGTCCGTTTGTGCCGGTAAAAGTTGCAGGGTCGACAGCAAAAGCAGCAACATAGCGACCATGCGACGCAGCAACAAGGCATCAACCGTAAATGATGTCATCAGGGAGTTCGTTTACGTTGGGTTTGTCCGGATCAGCCGGAAAAAAGGCTTGCAATTTCTGACCGATTTGCCGGATAACTTCCTGCAGGCCTTTGGCGGCCTGTTCGTTTTGCAGGTGTTCGCGCAACAATTTTTTTTCGGCATCCCAAAACTGGAAGCCAACACGTTCGTGGATGCCCGTATCGCCCCAAATGGCCAGGTGCCTCGATTTTTCGGCGAGGTAAACCAATACGCCGTTGCGTTCTACGGTATTGTGCATGCCAAAAAGGTGGAAGATTTCGGCAGCACGTTCCACAGGGTGGTCGCGCATGCAAAAATCTTCCACATACAAACGCAACTCACCCGTGGTGATGCGTTCCAGATCGTTGATGGCGGCAACGATCTCGGCTTCTTCTTCTTTGCTGAACAACATAGGATCAGAACTTCACCGACGGAGCCTTGTCTGAACCGGCAGTTGACTGGAAATAACCTTTTGAAGAGAACCCGAAAATACCTGCAAAAACGTTGGTTGGAAACCTCCGTACGTAGGCGTTGTAGTCTTCCACGGATTCGTTGAATTTTTTGCGTTCCACCGCAATGCGGTTTTCCGTGCCTTCAAGTTGCTTTTGCAAATCCATGAAGTTTTGGTTGGCTTTCAGGTCGGGGTAATTTTCAGCGACGGCGAGCAGTCGTCCGAGGGAAGTATTCAAACCTGCCTGTGCACGTTCAAATTCCTGGATTTTTTCCGGCGTCAAATTGTCGGCGTTGATGGACACACTGGTTGCTTTGGCCCGTGCTTCCACCACAGCGGTGAGGGTAGATTGTTCAAAGTTGGCATAACCTTTTACTGTTTCAACGAGGTTGGGAATAAGATCCGCCCTGCGTTGGTATTGGTTTTCCACCAGAGACCATGCTTTTTTAACGTTTTCGTCTTTTCCGACCGTCGTGTTGTACGAGCTGCACATGCTGAAAAGAAGAACGATCACAAGGCCTGCGATGACCCATTTCAAAATTTTGCTGAAGTCTGTCATGTTGTCAATTGTTGCTTTTGGTTTGTTTAGCAAACATTGTGCGAATATATCCAGATTGTGGGGATGTTACCAAATCTCATGTGCTTTTTCCAAACCTAATTTGTGCTGCCAGGATACCTGCGGCAACTGCGGCATTGAGCGATTCGGCCCCACCGCCTTCCGGTTTGGGTATGGTAACCCGATGGGTAAGCAATGTTTCTGTAGCCGCATCCAGGCCTTTGCCTTCGCTGCCGATCACCAGAATTCCTGCAGATGGAAAACCACCTTCGAAAACTGAAGTGCCGCCCAAAACAGCGCCGTAAACCGGCCAATCGGGACGAGCCTGCAACAACTCAGGTAACGTTACTTCTTTGGTGACTACCCGAAACAATGCGCCCATGGTAGATTGTACGGTTTTGGGACTGTAGGCGTCGGCACTGTCGGGCGAACAAAAAACAGCCGGCATACCGAACCAATCGGCAATACGCATGATGGTTCCGAGGTTGCCCGGGTCGCGGATACCGTCGAGGTAAAAACACCAGTCGTAGTCCGACAGTTCATGAGGAAGCTCATCATCGGGCATTTCGGCCACAGCCAAAACGCGGTTGGGCGTGGTGAGTGATGAAATTTTTTGCAGTTCCTGTTCGTTGACAGCAGTGGTTGCAATTTCCGCATTTTTGAGCAGGTGGCTTTGGTGTTCTTCAAGCCAGTTTTCAAGCGCAAAAATGCTGTGAACCTGGATACGTTGCTGGCTTAGCAGTTCCGTTACCATTTTATCGCCTTCCACGATGAATTTTCGGTATTTTTGCCGATACTTCTTGATTTGGAGGGCGTTCAGCCATTTCAACTGATTTTGTGAAAGCATACTTCCAGGTTAAGCGCAAGATTTGAAATTCCCGATGTCGTTAATGGTTCGAAAGTTATTTATCAATCCCCCCGGTGCATTTTTAAACAAACTGGTTTGGGGCTGTTTGATGGGTCTGATGATCTTACCGTCCTGCAATGTTACGAAGCATTTGGACGAAGCCAAAGGCGAACGGCTGTTGGTCAAAAACAGCCTCAACATAAAAAGTACCGAACCGATCAAAGTTGCTGCCAAAACAGCCCTTAGTTACGAGCTCAGCGGTTTGTACAAAGCACCCGCAAACAGCAAATCGTTTGGCATTTTCCGCACCAGACTTTGGTTTTATTACCGCTACAAGGACCGTACTTCCAAGTCTTCCAAATGGATCATGAAACGTGTTGCCGAGCCGCCGGCCATATACAATGAAGAAATCTCCCGGAATACGGCCCGGAATTTTGAAAATCTGATGCGGCAAAGGGGCTATTTTAACGCCTCCGTTACGCCCTTTACCTCCTTTAAAGGCGCAAAAAAAGCACAAACAACCTACGACGTCGACCTCGGGCGGTTGTACACCATCAAAAGTGTACGTTTTGAAAGCCGCGACAGCAACATGTTGAAAATCATGCAGGAAATCGACGGCGAATCGGTCATCAAGCCAGGAGGCGCCATCGACCAGCGTGTTTTTAATGCTGAAAAATCACGCCTTACCAAGGCCATGAAAAACAGGGGCTACGCCTACTTCATACCCAACTTTGTGGAATTTACCGGCGACAGCACAGGCACCCAGGCCGACGTGGTTGTGGAAATTCTCCCACCCAGCGATACGGCCCTGCATAAAATTTATACCATCGGCCACATGGCCGTCTTTTCCAGTCTGGTGCCCGATTATTCTTCCATCCGGCAGGACACCACCATCGGTGGCGTGTATTTCGCCAGTTCAGATCCGAATTTTCAGGTTCGGCCCGATCGCCTTTACGATGTCATCGCCATCCATCCGGACAGCATTTACAGGCAGGATGATTTCGACAGAACGATTCGGAAACTCAATGCACTGGGAGTATTCAGGTTTGTTTCGGTGCGCCCGTTGGCCGACAGCATCAATCCCGACAAAATCAATGTCGATATTTCCTTCAGTCCCAACCAGCGCCTCTCCATAGGTGGGGACATCGATTTAAACTCCTCCACCAGTTCCGTCAGCGGCCGGCTTTTTGGTTTGTCCACCAGCGGAACCGCCACGAACCGCAACCTCTTCCGCGGCGCCGAACTGGTGACCACCAACCTCGCCTACAACATTGAATTCGACATCGCCAACAAGGAAAACCTGATCTTTTCTCAGGAAATCCTCTTCCAAAACAACCTTGTTTTCCCCCGTTTCATCGATTATTTCGGTATTTGGCGGGGTTTGCACCGGATACACCTGGGAAAAGCCAGGCTCATCAGCAACGATATGTACAAACGTATCAAGCTCGAAGGACAAACACACGTAACCCTGAGTTACGATTACCTCAACATCATCGACTTTTACGATTACAACCTTTTTAAAGCAAGTTTTGGTTACGATGTTCGCAACGATCCGGAACACCAATACACCTTCGACAACATTGGGATTGATGTGTTGAGGCCCAAACTTTCCGAACGTTTCGACAGCATTTTTTCGCAAAATGAATTTCTGCGCCGCAGTTTCGACAACCAGCTGTTTACAGGTTTCATCATGCGGTCGTTCATTTATACCTTCATCGGCAAACCCAATGCTTACGGAGAACGTTGGTTTTTAAGGTTCAACGCCGAAATGTCGGGGCTCGAGGAACACCTGGTCAACCAGGCCTGGTCGGCAGCCTTCGGCGAACAGGAATGGAAAATAGGCGACCTGGATTTTGCAAAATTCCTGCGTTTTGACGTCGACGGCAGTTACTCCCGGGAAGTTAAACGCAACCTATCGTATGCCTTCCGGATCGGCTCGGGAGCGGTTACACCTTTTGCCGACACGAGAGAGACACCTTACGTCAAACAGTTTTTTGTTGGTGGCCCGTCCAGCATACGCGCCTGGCGCATACGCGAACTTGGTCCGGGTTCGTATTACGACAGCGCTGCCGCACAGGTGCAACCCTATTACCAGGCAGCGACATTTCGTTTTGAATTCAACGCCGAAGTGCGTTTCAACATGTTTTGGTGGATGAAGGGTGCCTTGTTTTTGGACGGCGGCAACGTGTGGACATTTAAGCCCGATCCCGACCGTCCGGGATCAGAACTTCGGTGGGATTCCTACAAAAACATAGCGTTGGGTACCGGTTTCGGTTTTCGGGGCGATTTCGACTTCTTCATCATCCGACTTGATTTTGGCTTAAAACTAAGGCGGCCCTACGAACTGGAAACAGGCAGCGGGTATTGGATCGATGAACCCTTCAACCTGCGAAAAAACAAATTGAACCCCAACCTGGCGATAGGTCTGCCTTTTTAAAGGCTTGATTTTTAAAAAACTTACATACCCACGCAGCTTTGTATTGTGGCTGCATTCATCAAAACAAACTTCAACCAAAATGGCAAACGTACTCGATTCCCTCAGAGAATTCGTGACTCCCCAACTCCTCAACCAGGCCGCACAAATGCTTGGCGAAAACGAAAACGGCATTTCCAAAGCTTTGGGTGGACTGGCCCCTACCATACTCGCCGGATTGATCAACAAAACAGGCGATGCGAATGCTATGGGCAGTATTTTCAACACCCTGGCCAACTTCAACGCCGACATCCTGAACAACCTCGGGAGCTTGATCGGCGGTGGCAACCTGGCCCACAACGATCCGAAAGACGAAGCCGGCCACCTGTTCAGCAACCTGTTCGGCGATAAGGTGCCGGCCATCACCAATGCTGTTGCCGCCTACTCGGGCACCAAAACCTCCAGTGTTTCTTCGCTGCTTGGACTCGCCGGCCCCCTGGTGATGGGACTACTCAGCAGACGTATCAATACCGAAGGACTGAACGTTTCCGGACTGTCCAATTTGCTGCTGCAACAAAAAAACATCGTACTCGGCACGTTGCCTGCAGGCGTTGGATCGTTGCTCGGTTTTGCTGAAGAACGGTCTGTGTCCCAGGATGCTGCAACCACCGAACAAAGCATAGGCAACCGCTGGCTTATGCCCCTGCTGCTGCTGCTCGCTTTGGGCCTGGGAATTATGTACATCGCCCGAAACTGCACCCAACCCGTGGAAAAAGTCGTGGTAGCTCCAGCAGCAGATACCATGCAAATTCAAACAGCCGTGCCCGCCGATTACAAACGCAAACTTGCTTCGGGTTTTGAAGTCAAGGGCAATGTCGATGGCATCGAAAGCAAACTGATCGCGTTCATCGAAAGCTCCGCACCGGTAGATAAAACGACCTGGTTCAGCTTCGACCGACTGACTTTCCAAACAGGCAGTGCCACCATCGACATGGAAAAATCGCAGGGGCAACTCGCCAACATTACCGAAATTCTCAAAGCCTATCCGAAGGTAAAACTGAAAGTGGGTGGTTATACGGACAATGTCGGCGACCCCAAATCCAACATGAAACTTTCCCAGGCCCGCGCCGAATCCACCTTGAATGCCCTGGTGGCCATGGGCATCGAAAAACCGCGCCTTGAAGCAGAAGGTTATGGTGAACAACACCCCGTTGCCGCCAACGATACCGAAGAAGGCCGCGCTCAAAACCGCCGAATTGATGTAAGGGTGATGGAGAAGTAAAAAATGGTCGGTTGGTCGGTTGGTCGGTTGGTCGGTTGGTCCATAGATCAATAAGCCAGGTATCTCCCTGCGGTCGACATGACAAGGTGCTTATCAGACCAACAGACTAACCGACTTTTTTCCGATCTTTGCCATCCCACCGACCAATAGACTAACCGACCAACCGACTAACAGACTAACAGACCATTCATGTATTCTAACGTAGAACCACAATTGGAAAAAGAACTTGCCGGCATCCGCGAGGCAGGTTTGTTCAAAGAAGAACGCATCATTACGTCGCCCCAGGGGCCTGTGATCGACACCACCGCACAGGAGGACGTTTTGAACTTTTGCGCCAACAACTACCTCGGGCTTTCGAGCCATCCGGAGGTGATTGAAGCGGCCATTGAAGCCATCCGTACGCACGGTTTTGGTCTTTCATCGGTGCGTTTTATTTGCGGCACACAGGACATACACAAGGAACTTGAGGCCAGCATCTCCAAATTTCTTGGTCAGGAAGATTGCATCCTTTATGCCGCAGCATTCGACGCCAATGGCGGCTTGTTCGAACCCCTGCTCGGCGAAGAAGATGCCATCATCAGCGACGAGCTCAACCATGCTTCCATCATCGACGGCATCAGGTTGTGCAAAGCCAAACGTTTCCGTTACAAGCACAACGACATGAACAGTTTGGAGGAATGCCTCCAACAGGCCGATGCCGCAGGTGCAAGGCGCAAACTTATCTTTACCGACGGCGCTTTCTCCATGGACGGCACCATTGCACGGCTCGATTTGATTTGCGACCTCGCCGATAAATACACCGCCATGGTGGGCATAGACGAGTGCCATGCCTCCGGATTCCTCGGTCGCACCGGCCGCGGAACCCACGAACACCGCGGCGTAATGGACCGCATCGACATCATTACCGGAACCCTGGGCAAGGCCCTGGGTGGCGCAAGCGGCGGTTTTACGGCTGCTAAAAAAGAAATCGTAGACCTGCTTCGCCAACGCTCGCGCCCCTACTTGTTTTCCAACACCGTAGCACCTGCCATCGTGGGGGCCTCCATCAAAGTGATGGAACTGCTGAGTGCAAGCACCGCCTTGCGCGATAAACTGGAAAGCAACACAAAATTTTTCCGCACAGCCATGACCGAAGCCGGATTTGATATCCTGCCCGGCGAGCACCCCATCGTGCCGATCATGCTGTACGATGCTCCTTTGGCTCAACAGTTTGCCAAAGAATTGCTGAATGAAGGCATTTACGTGATCGGATTTTTCTACCCCGTGGTTCCACAGGGCAAAGCACGCATCCGTGTGCAACTTTCGGCAGCACACGAAATGGAACACCTCGAAAAAGCGGTGGCTGCGTTTACGAAAGTAGGAAAAAAGCTGGGTGTAATAAAGTAGTTCGGAGTTCGGAGTTCGGAGTTCGGAGTTCGGAGTTCGGAGTTCGGAGTTCGGAGTTCGGAGTTCGG
>JADLBE010000170.1 GCA_020847915.1 Saprospiraceae bacterium
ACCATGGTGGAAGAGCCGCAAAGCCAGTTTATGTTGTTTTTTGGCAACCGGGGTTTCGACCACATCATTTTCCGCGAACAACTGGAATTGCTGAAAAGTATGTACCCCGACCGTTTGTCGGTACACCATGTGCTCAGCCGCGAATCGCTGAGCAGCAAGTGGTTTCAGGGCCGTCTCGATGGCGAAAAGTGCCGCAATTACGGTCGCATCTTTTTTGATCCTAAGGAGGTGGACGCCTTTTTCCTTTGTGGCCCCGACGAGATGACTTTCAGCGTAAAAGAAGCCCTGGAAGGTTTGGGCGTTGAAACCAAACGCATCCACATGGAACTTTTCCTTGCGCCGGGTGCTACCAAACCCAAACCGGAAAATACCGAACCGCGCGAAAGTTTCGACGCATCGATACGGGTTATCCAGGACGGCATGGAGTTCGACTTCGCCCTTTCCTCCGACGGCAGTACACTCCTCGACGCCGCCATGCGCGCCGGTGCGGATTTGCCTTTTTCCTGCAAAGGTGGTGTGTGCAGTACCTGCAAAGCCAGAATTTTGGAAGGAGAAGTAGAAATGGAAGTAAATTACGGTCTCGAACCCGACGAACTGGCCGCAGGCTACGTGCTCACCTGCCAGTCGCACCCCAAAACGAAACGGGTAGTGGTGTCCTTCGATCTTTGACCCGGATTTTTGGGATTTTTGGGATTGGATTTTACTTGGGATTAAAGAGATTTGGATGATTGGATGGGATTAATTAGTCCGAAGTCCGAAATGGGCCTCAATCCCTCATCATCCAAATCAATTTAAAATCCCATCCAATCAAAAATCCCATCCCATCATCCAAATCTCTTTAATCCCAAGTAAAATCCAATCCCAAAAATCCCAAAAATCCGGGTTAAGACAATGAAGCCCCTCTTCAAAATTCGCGACAAAAGTTATTACGGTTTCATCGATGCCACGGGCTCCGTGGTGGTGGAACCGCAATACCTGGAAGCGGGGGATTACCACAATGGGTTTACGCAGGTGCGGTTGAACGGCATGTGGGTGCCAATGGATGCTTTGGGACGGTTGTTTTTGAAAAAAATGTACCGGTCCATCGGACCGTACGAAGGCGGATTGGCGCGTGTACAGGTGGTGCACCATTGGGGGTTTATTGATGCCCGGGGCAATGAAGTCATTCAGGCCATTTTTGACAACGCCGGCGATTTTTCCGAAGGTTTGGCCGTGGCCACGTTCGACGGACAAACGGGCTTTATAGATGTTGACGGAAAATTTGTGATTCGTCCTGATTTTGAAGCCGCAGGAGGTTTCCGGGGCGGTTTGGCGCCTGCGGCTCTGAACGGCATGTGGGGTTATGTGGACAAAAAAGGCGCCTGGGTGATTGAGCCACAGTGGGACAACGCCCGTCCGTTCGAGGGCCAGGTGGCTGTGGTGGTGCGCGACGAGCGCTGGGGACTGGTGAACCGCAAAGGGGAAGCCGTGGTGCCGCCGCAATTTTCTTTTGTGCAGGGACACAGCCACGGCGAGTTTTTCAACGGCATGGCGCTTGCTTTTGCCGACGGCAAATACGGCTTTGTGAGCCAGGATGGCCGCGTGGCCATCGAGCCCATGTTTGATCTGGCCGGCGACTTCGGCGAAGGACTGGCGCTGGTGGAAATCAACGGCGCTTACGGCTACGTGGACCCGACAGGACGCCTCGCCATCATGCCCAAATACGAAGACGCGGGGGTGTTTTCAGACGGCCTGGCTCAGGTGCGCAGCAACGGTCGGTGGGGCTACATCGACACCGAAGGCAAATTTGCCATCACACCCCTTGCCGATGCCGCCACGCCTTTCCGCGACGGGTTGGCGCTTGTTGTGAACGAAGGCAAATGGCAGTACATCGATCGGTTCGGGGGGATTGTTTGGAAAGAAGTTTAAATCCGTTTTTTATCCGTGTTGCTTGCATCCGTGTCATCCGTGTGCCATTACGTGGTGTGATGGTACACGGATGACACGGATGCAAGCAACACAGATTAACACAGATTTAACGTCTGCACAGATTTAATAAGGCAGCATATTTCATTACTGAATCGTCTTATTTCCATATTATTTTTCGAAGAAAATAATTTACACAAAACGGCCAACCCTTTTGGGTTGCAGTTCGTCAGTATGATATAACACTCCACTTTCACTTAAAACCCAATGAAATATGACCCGAACCTACCTGCTTTTACCCCTTTTGTTTTTTGCCGGAACGGCCATGGCGCAGGATGGCAAAAAAAACACCGAACTGGGCATCAACGTGACCAACATCATCACGGGGTTGTTTGATGCCGACGAGCTGCTTGGCGCACAAGATCCTTTTCTGCTGAGCATCAAAACAGGGAAAGACAACAAGTACTTCCGCATGGCTTTCAACATGGCTGCCGGGCACAAGGAGGAAGACCTCGACGACGGTGGCAGCAAATTTACACGGACCACCGATGACCTGGCAATTTTTTCCCGGTTTGGTTTTGAAAGGCGCAAAACACTTGGGAAACGCAGCACCTTGTATTGGGGCGGCGACGGTTTGTTCAACTGGGCGCAGCTCAATACCAAAACGAACAACACTTCCTTTGAGGATTTTACGGCCAAAAACCAGATCATCGGTTTGGGTGCGGGGCCCGTTTTGGGTTTTCAATTTGCCGTACATCCACGCATTTTAATCACCACCGAGACGGCGATGTACTTTTTTGTGGAATGGGATAAAACGTCGCAGTCGTTCGGCAGCTTTCCCGATGTGGAGGAAACAAGCACATCCTATGATTTTCGTCCCAGACTACCCGGGGCCATTTATGTACATTTCGTTTTATAACCCATAGTTTCACCCAAACATCAAAAACATGAGAAATGTCATCAGCGTACTCATCGTTCTGATTTCAAGCGTGCTGGTGTTGTCCAATTGTGCCAAAAAGGACAACCCCGACACCCTTGAAACCTTTGTACCGACGCTGCCCGCCGAGTCGTACGACTACACCCAATCGTTTGCCATGGTGGCGAACAATTTTATTGCCAATCCGGCCAACAGTTTCATCGACAACAACGTGGTCACGCTTGGGCGTGTGTTGTTTTACGATCCGCAACTGTCGGCCAACAGCACGGTTGCCTGTGCTTCGTGCCACAAGCAGCAATTTGCCTTTGCCGACAACAAGGCCGGAAGTGTGGGTTTTGGCGGCAAAGTGACGCCCCGCAACTCCATGTCGGTGCAAAACCTGGTGCTCAACCACAATCTTTTTTGGGACAGTCGGGTGCAATCGGCCACCGATCTGGTACTTGAACCCGTGCGCAACCACATCGAAATGGGCATGGAAGACTTTGATTTGCTGAGCGAAAAACTGGCTGCGGTGGAATATTACCCTGCTTTGTTTGAAAAAGCTTTCCTCACACCCGACATCAATGCCGAGCGCATTGCACAGGCTTTGTCGCAGTTTTGTTGCGCCATCACCTCAATCAACAGCCGTTTTGACCAGCAGCAGCCGAGCAATTTTGCGGGGTTTACTCCCCTTGAATTGATGGGCATGAACCTTTTCAACAACAAAGCCAAATGTGGTTCCTGCCATTCAACGGTGAATTTTGCCGCAGCCGATTTTCCCGGCGGTGAATACGGCGGTGGCGATACTATTTTCGGCGGTGGTGGTTTTGTAGACCGCCGCGGCGGCGCCAACATCGGCCTCGAATCGCACTACAGCGACCCCGGCATCGGCAACGGCAATTTCCGCATACCCACGCTGCGCAACATCGCACATACGGGCCCCTACATGCACGATGGTCGTTTTACCACGCTCGAGCAGGTGGTGGAACACTACAATTCGGGCGTTAAAAGCCACGGCGACCTGGATCCCAAGCTGCGCGACGCCGACGGCAATCCGCAACGCCTGAACCTCAACGAAGTGGAAAAAAAGGCGCTGGTCGCGTTTTTAAATACACTTACCGACGAGCAGTTGCTCAAGGACGAGCGTTTCAGCAATCCGTTTAAGTAGTTCGGAGTTCGGAGTTTGGAGTTCGGAGTTTGGAGTTCGGAGTGTGCACCTCCGA
>JADLBE010000171.1 GCA_020847915.1 Saprospiraceae bacterium
CGGGTGACGAGGGAAACAGGGCATGCCAAACCACACACGTCACCCGCTGACTTTTTGGGTCAGCGGGTGACTGACCGGGCGCGAAGCGTGGGTACATGTCATCCTGGCGAAGCTTGGGATCATGCCACACCGAAGTGGAACAGGAGTGTTCAAACAGAAACATTTTACAAATTTAGACACATTTGTCTTTTTTGTAAATGAAAGGGTACATTTGCGCCACTACCCAGTGAAGTTCAGTGATCACTTTAAAAAACGGGGCGAAACCGAAAAGCCAGACGAGTAGGGCTTTTACATTAAAATCTTTTATGAAAAAAATCTTTTGTTCCATGATGGTTGCAGGCCTCCTGCTTTCCATGTCGTCGTGCTACACGTACACGGCCACGGTAGGCACTGGCGCCAAGTCGGCAACTACGGTGAAAAAACACAACCACTACCTGATTTTGGGATTGGCGCCGGTAGGTGTTTCCGATGCCAAGGCCATGGCCGATGGTGCAGCAAACTACGATGTAACCATCACGCACACGTTTGTTGACGGTCTGCTTGCAGCCATCACACTTGGCATTTACACGCCAACCACCACCATCGTTAAGAAGTAAACACAGATCTATGGCGTGTCTTACCTGTTCGTAAGGCACGCCATACTTTTTGTACAACCGTAGATTTATGAAATACTTCCTGATGGGTTTGGGCGTCGCGTTGATCCTCATGTCGATTGTTTCCCTTTTTCAAATTTTCAACAATGTACCCGCATTGAACGAATATGGCCAGGGTGTCGTTTTTGGCAAAATACTGATGTTGTTGTTGGGGATGGGGATGGTGTATTGGGGATGGAAGCGGGGTAAAAAAATGGTTTGAGAAAAAATATTCCTACCGCAATTTATTATTTGCATCTTTCATAAAACTACCGAATCTTTGCAATGCCCTAATTAACCAAACCAAAAAACCAATGGACTTTTGTATGTATAACATACATAAACATGCCCCTGTTTCCGATAATATGATCGGAAACAGGGGCATGTTTGTTAGAGCATGTTTGGATTTTAGTCTTGAGGCGAATGCAAGCAAGTATTTAAAGAATACCCAAATAGGTAAAAATCTAGCTCACACATAAAAAAGAGTTAGTGATGCATAAATAAGAATTCATTTCACCCATCTAACCACTTAAACCATGAAACCAGTAACTCTGATTACCATTTGTTTATTCTTTTGTAATTTATTAAATTACACATTATCGGCCCAAAACCATAGGGTAAGAATCCAGGTGCAAGGTGATGATATTGGATCAGGAATATCATTAACCTGGGAAAAAGACTTCATCATGACCAAGCAGGAAGGAGTTGAGTTGTTAAATAAATTATGGGATCAACTCAGTCCAAGTCAAAAAAAAGAACGTGAGGATGCCTACACACGAGCACGAAACTACATTTCGGATTCTCCGGTTCGAGGTCGGTCTGACCAGGGTAGCAAGTCCTTTCAACAGGACAACAGAAGAATAAGTAATGCAAGAATTGATGTGGAAATAAATAGAGGTGCCGCCTTTTCGAATGATAGGCACGTTGTGTACATAAGATTTGTTGGGAATGATTTTTCATCCAACCCGGTTTGGTCTTACGACAACAAATACATTCCGACTAAAAACCAGGCGTTGGATGAAATTGAACGTATGTGGAGAAATTGCAGCAATGAACAAAAAACGGTAAGGGAGGATGCATATCGTAAAGCTGTTGATTTTATAAAAAGTTGCGATTCAAACGGCAGGGAAGGCAGCGGCAGTATTCATGAATTTACTGATTCCAGAGCACGGAATGGTGAAAAAATAGTAATTACCATTGATAGAGGAGCTGCATTTAGCAATTAGATGCGCCATTCTAACACACCATAAAACTAACCCTTAATTCCCATCAACCCATGCCAAACAAAATCCCAAAACCCATTCTTTTTAAAGAACTGGACGAAAAACTCAAATCCCGCGATGCCATCCGGGAAACACCCATTTCCGTGGAACGCCGTTTCCATGTGGCTGCAGAACGCAAACCTGAGGTCAAAACAATTGTGGAACGTGTTGACCGCGGCGATGGCAAAGAAAACTGGGAAGTGATTGTTGAAATTGACGGCGTGCGTGCCGGCGGCCGGGCCCTGCCTCCTGCCGTGAAAGGCAAAGGCATCAAAATCGACAAGCGCAAAGTAAGTGAAGAAGAACTTTCAAGGTACCTCACGGGTTACATGCCCGACCACCTCGGCTTCAATTTCAAACCCACCGAACTGCTGAAAGGCGACCTGACCATCCGGCCGGCCCTCAGCGAAAAACGCGTGGCAACCACCATTTTCGGCACCGACAACCGTATGACTTTCCGCGACACGAACTACCCATGGTCCACCGTGGGCCTCGTGGAAACCAACCGCGGATCCGGTTCGGGCGTGATGATCGGTCCGCGCCACCTGCTTACCGTGAGCCACGTGATCGACTGGACCGCTCCTGACGGCTATGCGGCCGATTGGGTGCGTTTTACCCCATCGTCTTACGACGGGGACGCGCCTTTCGGTGAAGCTTACGGTGCACACATTTATTGGTACCTGAAAGAAGACGGCGACGGTTTCATCACCGGCAGCGAAGGCAACTTCGACTATGTGGTGGTGGTGCTCGACCGCAGGCTGGGTGATACCACCGGCTGGATGGGCGCCCGCGGCTACGACGACGATTGGGACAGTCTGGCAGCCTGGTCGCACATGGGTTATCCGGGCGACCTCAACAGCGGTCAGCGTCCAACCTGGCAGGGTGGTTTCCGGGTGGACGGCACCGATGCCGACGCACAATCCATTCTGCACAAGGCCGATGTGTTCCCTGGTCAGTCGGGCGGCCCTGTGTTCGGCTTCTGGGACGGCGACGTCGGTCCGCGCGCCATTGCGGTACAATCGTGGCAAAATGCCTCCAACAACGGTGCCAGCGGCAGCATGGACATGCGTGATTTGGTGGCGTTGGCGAGAACGGATTTTGCGTAAGATTTGCTTTGCTTTGAGCCGGGTTCATGTCCTTTTGGGGGATGTGGACCCGGTTTTTTTATACAATATGCACAGTCTGAAAAATGAGTAGCATCATCCCATTCAGTAACGCAAAACAACTATTATTAACATTTTATTTAAAATAAATTGTTTTATGTATCTTGACTATTGTTTTAAAATAAATGATTTTTGTATCAAAATTAGGTTCGACAAACTCACATTAAAAATTTCAAGGCTATGATCTACTCATTATTTTTCCTTGCGATTCTCAGTTTTCCCCAAAATTTTTTTGACGGGCTATTTTGGAGCTTATTTGGCTTTACTCTTCCTTTTTTACCTAACTCAGCTAAATATCTATGGAACTTAACAAAAAAGCCCTATCTGGCAGATAATTGGCATATCTATTTTTACACTAATGAGGATAGAAACCAATATCAGATAACTGGTGCAACTTGGGCAATAAAAAAAGGGTTTAAAAACAAATTCAATGTTATAGAGTCACGAGAATCTGTTCCGAATCTATCATACGAAGGGTATATCAATTTGCAAGAGAACATTTTGGTTGCGAAGTTGCAATGCTCTGAACATTCTGAAACAGTTTTTTTACAAATTTACAATCCTATAAGAAGCCAAAAGGATATTACAACTGGATTTTCAATTAGCATTGACTTTAATAAACATTTGCTTGCTCGTGGAGTCGTATTATCCAAAAAACAACTTACAACTGATCAAGTAAAGCAGGTAATTTCTACAAAACTAATTTGCCTTTCGAAAGAGAAAATTTTAATAATGTATCCATAAATATGCCAAACATCCTCATCTCCTACCTCTACCGCGACGAAGGAAACTACAAATCCTTCGGCATGGTGGTCTTCTCCAACAAAACCAACTTGGCGTCTGAAGTCGTGGGAAAGCAATTGCGTACGGCCATGATCAGCACCGAGTTCTTTGATCCAACGACATGGGGCTTCCCATTGTTGGAACATCAGGAATCAACCGATTGGTCGGAAATAGATGGCGTTGAAGAAACGGCACTTGAACCTACCGACAAACGGGATATTGCCGATTTTTTGCGAAGTTTACAGCAAAAAAGCACACAACCATGATCCAACCGGCAAAAACACTCGAGTTTTTCTTGTATTCAGACCAGCCCGCAACATGCCCACGTTGTGGCTCACGCACGGATATCTTGCTGGATTTGGCACATACCATACTGCAAACCCAAGTGCACGTTTGTCTTGAACGCTCTTGCCGTTTTGAATTTTTCGTTACGCTTTAACCCATGAAAGAAGGCCAAAGACTTTGGACGCGGGATGAACTCATCCTCGCTATGAATTTGTACTGCAAATTACCGTTCGGCAGATTGCACAACAGAAATCCGGAAATCATTCATTTGGCTAGTTTGATTGATAGAACGCCAAGTTCAGTGGCGTTGAAGCTGGTCAATTTTGCCAGTTTGGATCCAAGTATCATTGAAAGTGGACGAACTGGAGCCTCCAATACGAGCAAACTCGACAAAGAAATATGGAGCGAGTTTTACAACAACTGGGATATTTTGCCCTACGAAAGTGAAAAACTCCTTGCCAATTACGAACAAAAACCCATCGAATCATTGCTTCAGTTGGAAGAGCCAACCGTATTTATGGAAGGCAAAACCAGGGAACAACTCATTAGAGTCCGCATAAACCAGTCGTTTTTCAGAAAAGCCATTTTGGCATCGTACAATGGCACCTGTTGCATCACCGGTTTGCAACAACCTGAACTTTTGATTGCAGGACACATCATGCCCTGGAGCAAGGATGAAAAAAACAGGTTGAATCCAAGAAATGGAATACTCATCAACGCCTTACATGACAAAGCCTTTGAAATCGGCCTAATCACGATTGACCAATCGTTTAAAGTGCAGGTTTCAAGTATTCTGCACAAACAACAAAACAACTCCGTCATTCAAGATCACTTTTTACGATACGATGGTAAACCAATCATCGAACCGACGCGGTTTTTACCGGATTTAGCATTTTTAAACTACCACAACACCAACGTTTTTAAAGGGTAATTTGTCTAGTTAACATAGCTTCGCAAACGAGCACACCATGCACCACCCACACCTACGCCCCGCTACCCTCGACGACCTCGAAAGCCTGCAACAAATCGGCCGAACCACGTTTTTTGAAACCTTTTCGGCGGGAAATACGGAGGAAGACATGCGGAAATACCTGGAAGAAGGTTTTTCACAGGAAAAGCTGTCGCGCGAGCTCGCCGATCCAAACTCCGAATTCCATTTTGCTATGCTGGACTCCCGTGTGGTCGGTTATTTAAAAATCAATTTCGGCGCCTCCCAAACCGAGTTGCAGGACGAAAAAAGCGTTGAAATCGAACGGATTTACGTTTTAAAGGCTTTTCACTGCGCCAAAGTTGGACAAGCCCTTTTTGAAAAGGCCATGCAAATTGCCAAACGGGTTCATGCCGATTACGTTTGGCTGGGCGTGTGGGAAGAAAACCCAAGAGCCATTGCCTTTTATGAAAAAAACGGTTTTGTGGCCTTCGATAAACATGTTTTTACCCTGGGCAGCTCCGAACAAACGGACATCATGATGAAATTGCAGTTGTCCTAACCAGGTACAGCAACCCGACAATCCTTGCCTGCTTTTTCAGCGTGGAATAATCTTCCATAGGACTGTATTTATTTTAAAACAAACGATTTGAAAAAGTACTTCCACGGCATGGCCACGATGGGAAAAACAACCCAAACAAATACATGGGTCATCCCTTCCGCAGAGGATCCGGCAAGTTCGTTTTTCACCCACAGCGGATAGGCAACAATCAGCAACCAGGTGACCTTGTAAATGATCTCGAACAATACAATGGGCAACATTTTTAACGGCTTCCGTACTCCGATAAAAGAAATGATGGCATACGAACCCCACATGCACCAGGCAGCTGCTTCCGCATTTTTCCACGGACCGGTATGTTGAAAAATGTGCCGCCAGGCATCAAACGAGAGAAAAACAAACATCAACAGGAAAAGTAGCCGCAACAAGAAGATGTTGATGGCCGGAACGCCTTCATGATGATTTATGTCGCCTCTAAAGATATTTGATAACGATTTTAATATTTCCATTGCCTTCAATTTTGATGCAAGCTTCAACAAGTTCTGCGTTCCCCAGAGCCGGGCTGACAGAAACCGGACAGCAGCTGATCAACACAGGAAAACCCGTGATCAAACAGGGTTCGTCACGCCAAAACATGTTTTCGTAAGGACATTGCACCTATTGGTCCTACTACGAGCATGGAAACAAAGAAAATCAGACATTTGCTAAAACATATTCTTCCATGACCAGAGCATCCGGGAAAAAGCTTGTCTGGATATCGGTCGGAGCCGCCGTATTTCTACTTTTTTATTGGTTGTTCCGACTGGCCATGCCCGGTGCTGAACTGGCGTTTGCTTCGGGCACCACTGCCATCATCATGAGCGGCCTGTTATCCGGTTATTATTTGGCCAATCTTTGGCACAAACCAAGTCGAAAGGGATTTAACACAACTGTTTTCTCCCTGATTGGACTATTGATTTTGTGTCTGTTTTTATTCGGCCTGTTTATCAACAAAATGATAAACAATACCCAGTTCAATTATTTTTTCTACACCATCATTGTACTTTTTCTAATCAATATTTTTTTATCCATGCTTGTTGGTTTGGTACGCAACCGGGTAAAAAACAACTTGCAATCGGCTCGTACCGCGCTCGCTCAAAGCAAGACCGAATTGCAACTCATGCAGGCACAGTTTAGTCCCCATTTTTTATTCAATACACTCAATAACTTGTACGGTTTGTCCATCACAGAACATCAAAAAGTGCCGGAATTGTTGTTGAAATTGTCGGCCTTGTTGCGTTATTCGGTGTACGAAGTGAAGGAGACATTCGTACCCTTACAGGATGAACTTAACTACCTGTACAATTACATTGAATTTGAAAAAATCAGATTGGGAGAAAGGTTGTCCTTAACGCTTGAATTCGAAGATGTCCGTGATAAATCCATGCTTATTGCACCCATCCTGCTGATCACCTTTGTGGAAAATGCGTTCAAACATTCGAAAAACAATGAGGATGAAAAGATCTACATTCATATGGTACTCAAAACCACGCCGGATGCCATCATCTTTTCAGTACGGAATTCCTACACGCCACAAAAGTCCCCCCTGGTACATTCCGGATTTGGTTTGGAAAGTGTTAAAAAGCGATTGAACCTGTTGTATCACGATGGTTACGATTTGAAAATTACAAAGTCCGAAAACGTTTTTTTCATCATGCTTACGTTAAAAAATCCCTTGAAATGACCTGTCTAATCGTTGATGACGAACCCATTGCAAGGCAAATTCTGGAAAAGTATTGCTCTTATTTGCCGGAACTGGATATAGCAGCGAGCTGCGGCAACGCATTGGAAGCCAAACGTTTTTTGCAAAACAAACAAGTTGACCTTATTTTTTTGGACATCAACATGCCTGTGCTCGATGGCTTGTCCTTTATGAAAACGCTTACCAATCCGCCGGTCATTATCCTGACGACTGCCTACAAAGAGTTCGCGCACGAGGCATTTGATCTTGCCGCATGCGATTACCTGTTGAAACCTTTTTCGCTTGAACGGTTTATCATTGCCGTAGATAAAGCGAGGGAAAAACTTAAACCGAACAACAGGTTTTTGGAAGAGAAGACAACGGAAGATTTTATTTACCTGAAGTCGGAAGGAAAAATATTCAAAATAACTTTTGATGAGGTCTGTTTTGTTGAAGCCAGCGGCAACCATGTGAAAATTACCATCCATGGAGGTATTCTAAGTCCCACCATTACCATTACAGCCATGGAAGCTATGTTGCCCAAACCTCCGTTTATCCGAATACACAGATCTTTCATCATCAACAAAAACAAAATCAGCCACATAGAGGGGAACCGGGTTTTTATAAACCAGACTGAAATACCCATTGGCGCCAATTACAAGGAACATTTTTTCAGGGAATTGGGGATAAATCCGAACAAGCTCTAAGACCGACTCTCCCACCACCGCACCGCCTCCCCCTCCACCTTTTTTACAAACGCATTTTTTCCATCGTTGTACGCCATCCCATGCGCCCATTCCTGCTGGCTTAAGTCCAGTTTAAGTTGTTCGTAGGACATGCGTACGTCCTCGTAAGCGCGCAGGTACTCGCGGAAAGCGATGTGGCGGTTCCAGTCGGGCGTGCCGTATACCCACACGTGTACGTGGGCGATGCGTTTTTTATTCAAAGCATCATGGGGGATGCCTTCGAGCTGGTGATACACTTTTTCAAACCCCAAGACCTCCACGTCGCCGCTGAGTTTTACAAATAACCGCCGCCCCGGCATGGTTTCGTTGAACACCTTGTAATAAATGTAGTCGTTGCGCCGGGACATACGTTCCACCACCTGTTCAAACGCCGCTTCGTTTTCCACACCCACCTGGATGTCGATGATGGGTTTGGCTGATAAACCTTCCACGGCGGTGCTGCCAATGTGTTCGACGACGGGGTGCAGGTCGGTCAACAAGGTTTCCAG